>DAVI01000014.1:454-3191 GCA_002505495.1 Euryarchaeota archaeon UBA59
ATGCTGAAGATGGGCGCCTACGGCTTCATTCGGATTGCAGTCACCATTCTACCTGAGGCGACGGTTCACTTCCAGTGGTTGTTGATTCTGCTAGGAATGGTGAGCCTCGTCTATGGCTCGTTGGTCTGTCTCGGCCAGACCAACCTGAAGCGGATGATAGCCTATTCCTCGATTTCGCACATGGGACTTATTTTCCTCGGGGTTGCCACGATGCAGCCGATCGGAATCGCCGGGGCCATCTTCATGATGCTCGCACACGGCATCATCTCGCCGCACCTGTTCGCCGTCGCTGGAGCCTTCAAGCATCACTATCATACGCTGGAAATCGGTTCGATGCGTGGCATCGCCAAGTTCTCGCCTTGGCTAGGAGGTCACATGATGACCGCTATGATGGGCAGCCTTGGGTTGCCACTGCTCGCTGGTTTCGTCGCTGAGTTGGCAATAATGGTCGCCTTCTATCTCGCCTTCGGCTGGTGGGTGATTCTGCCCGCACTCACCTTGATTGTGACCGCCGCCTACTACCTGTGGAGTATCCAGAGGACCCTCTTTGAGGGTGGTGACGAGGGCGAACTGCCGGAGAGTCTCGGGGATGAGAAACCGGTCGACATCACCTGGCATGAGAACTCCGGGATGTTCATCCTCGCCGCAATGTCGGCGCTAATCGGAATCATGCCATTCCTCTTCTTCGACATGATGTCGGGCTATGCAGACGGCTTCTTCGGTGAGGCGGCACATTCAATTCTTGAAATTCTGAATTCTCTGGAGGTGAGGCCGTGAGCGCCTTGACGCTGCTCGCTGACCCTAACACGGCAAGAGTGCTGTTGCCCGAGTTCACGCTTGTCGTCGGCATCGTGCTGATGATTCTGGTGCCGAACATCGGTAAGGGGACCTTCCGCCTGCCGATTCCAAACACCAACATCCGCCTTCCCTACCTGCTAGGTGGAGAGCGCTTCGCTCTCACCTCGAGTCCGCGGGTGCCTGGAATCATCGCCGTCGTCACCCTGCTGTTCTCCATCTCGCTCGCTCTCTGGTCACAGGCGTCAACACCGCTAACCGACTACAATGTCTGGTGCATAACCACGAGTGGAGAGGCCTACAGTTCCTGTCTTGGAATGACTGAGAGCACACTCCTGAGGGTGGACGGCTTCAGTCGTCTGTTGGAGGTCCTCTTCTATGGCTCCCTCATGTTGACCGGAGTTGCAACCTGGAGTAGACTTCCCGCGACTCCCCGCAACCTGATTCACTCACAGAAGCTTGCGGGTCCCCACGAAGATGAGAGAATCCAGCAACTCTTGGACAACCGACGGCAGGTCGACTTCCACCTGCTCCTTCTGATGGTCGCTCTCGGAATGTCAGTCGTGGCACTCGCCAACGACCTGTTCGTGCTGTTTGTCGGCCTCGAGTTGGCGAGCCTCGCAATCTATGTCTTGGTCTCCTTCATGAAGGAGGAGAGCACCGGTCCCGAAGCCGGAATGAAGTACTTCATCGTCGGTTCCGTCTCATCTGCCATTGGCCTCTACGGCATCTCACTGCTCTACCTGTGGAACGGTAGTCTGGACATCTCCGACCTCTCAGCAAGTTGGGCTGCGATGGAGACAATCGATCCGCTGGCGCTGGTTGGTCTCGCCTTCGTCCTCGTCGTCATCGGCTTCAAGGTCAGTGCGGCTCCGTTCCACCTCGCGGCACCAGACGCATACTCGGGCGCATCAGCACCGATTGCCGGAATGCTTGCCACTGCCTCCAAGGCGATGGGCTTCGTCGTCCTTCTGCGAGTACTGGTAACAATCACGATGCCCGAGTCGGGCTCTGCGTTCTGGGTCGGGACCGTTGGAATCATCGCTGCTGTAACGATGACTTGGGGTAATCTCGGTGCGCTTTCCAGCGACAATCCGAAGCGAATGCTAGCCTACTCCTCGGTAGCACACGCAGGATACCTCCTTGCAGCGGTAGCCGCCCTCGGCGTCAACAGCAGCAGGGCGGGTGACCACGACATCTCACAACTTCTCGTGGCAGCGATACTCTTCCATCTGGCAGTCTTGGTGCTCTTCAAGTTGGGCGCGTTCCTCGTCATCACGATGCTTGAGACAGAGGGTCGGGGAAGCAGGGTCGAGGACTTCCACGGGTTGGCCAAGAGAGAGCCGTTGATCGCCTTGGCGATGATTGTCTTCATGCTCTCACTCGCAGGTGTCCCACCGCTCTCCGGATTCCTCTCGAAGATGCTTCTGGTCAGCGGAGTAATCGACGCTTCAGTGCACCACACGATGTCATTCGACGATGGGCTAGTCGCCGCCGCCCGCTCTCTCCACTGGATATTCTGGCTCGCCCTGCTCGTCTTCCTGAACAGCGCACTATCCCTCTTCTACTACCTCCGGGTTGGCTGGGTGATGTTCTTCGAAGAACCTCCGACCAAGCGCCGGATGGTCTACGCTCCTTTCTTGAGAATCGCCATCATGTGTTGCCTGCTGGGCACCCTGGCCTTCGGAATCGGACCACTGGCAGATCATCTCATCACATTGGTGAGCAATGCTGCGACAGCATTCCTTCAGTCTTGAGTAAGCTCTCCGGACACTCATTCGTCGTTGCCGGCAATCAGAATCGAGACCGCTGCCAACTTTTCCAGCGGCATGATATGGGCTCGGGAGTAGAGTCTCTTGTCGGGATCCTCGACATTCCTGCGAGAGTGCTTTTCCTCGGCATCGCGGTCGCGCTTGACCGATTTCCATAGCGCCTTCGTGGG
>DAVI01000014.1:3383-5236 GCA_002505495.1 Euryarchaeota archaeon UBA59
TCAAGGATGGACTCACTCACGGCTCTCCCCGTCGCTGAGAGGGCGGTGGTTGATTTGAGCAGCGCGCCGGCCACCATCCCTATTCCTTGGTGACAAAATCCCCTCAAACCCCCTCAAACCGTTTATGAGGGGTCGGCAGGTCGAGCGAAACCATGGGACGGCGCCGTGAGGAGACTGTGGACGAGGAACTGCTCGCCCGCATGGAAGAGGGCGGCGATGTCAAGATTCGGGTCAAGGTGCCCAATGAGCGGGTGAACGAGATGTTCGCCATCGCTGACCAGATCCTCGGTGGCCGTCGAATCCGCGCCATCTGCGCCGACGGTGAAAATCGTCTGGCACGAATTCCGGGCAAGATGCGGCGCCGACAGTGGGTGCGCGAAGGCGACCTCATCATTCTCCAACCGTGGGACTTCCAACCCTCGAAGGCCGATGTCAAGATGCGCTACACGAAGACTCAGGCTCTCTATCTCTCCAGAAAGGGGGTGCTCCCCGAAATCGTCGACATCTTTGGCATGGGTGGCGACGATTCAAGCGCAGATCCAGATGACATCTGGGCGAGCAGTGCAACAGACAACGAACCCGCTGAAGAGGCACCCTCCACATCAGATGACGAGGCGGACGATTCTTCAGAATCTGACGACGAGTCGTGACCAACCGAGGGGATTCAATAGCTCGCAAGCGAGGCGGCAAAAGCCGGTCCGATGAGCGTGAATGGACCGACTTGATGGATGCGAAGGCTGCTGACCTCGAATCGAATCCAATCGACATCGATGGTCCACCTCCCAAATCCACTGATGTTGACGGCGACTCCCCCGAAGGGGCGTGGGAAGATCAGGAGGAGGATGTGTTCGGGATGGACGAGCGGCTGGATGCTCTGGACCGGGCCGGTGAGAGTTTCCACTGGATGAAGGAGAGACGGTTTGAGCGAATGTTCCGCGAAATCGAGGGCAAGTTGTCGGGTGTCCTCGGAAAGGGTGGCTACGACTGGGTTGACCGGCGAGTCTTCGACCAGGTGTTTGACCAGTCCACGCTTATGGCGGTTTACAAGTTGATGAACCAAGGGCACATCGATACTTTGGATTGGCCGATTGCGCGCGGAAAGGAGGCTCACGTCTTCCATGCGACAGCACCTTCGGGCTCAGTTGCGGTGAAGATTTTCCACACCAGCAACGCGGTTTTCAAGGGGCTTCTCCAGTACATCGATGGCGACCCCCGGTTCGGTGGACTCCGACGCCGGCACCGTGAATTGGTCAATGTCTGGGTTCGGAAGGAGAACAGAAACCTGCTTCGCATGCGCAAGAACGGTGTCCGGGTGCCTGAACCACTCGCGCTTTTCCGAAATGTCCTGATAATGGACTATCTGGGTGACGAGAACGGTCCTTCGCCCCGGCTGAAGGACTTGAAGGTTGAAAATGCCGAGGAGGTCTATCAGTCGCTGCTCGAGCAGTTGAAGTTGATTTGGCAGAAGTCGCGGCTCGCTCACGCCGACTTTTCAGAATACAATGTGCTGATTCACGAAGGGGAGCCGTGGATCATCGATGCGGGTC
The DNA here is from genome assembly GCA_002505495.1 of Euryarchaeota archaeon UBA59. GTDB lineage: Archaea > Thermoplasmatota > Poseidoniia > Poseidoniales > Thalassarchaeaceae > MGIIb-Q1. The sequence goes on from DAVI01000014.1 coordinate 4,931, forward strand.
AGGCGGTCGATGTCGCACATCCGAGTTCCAAGGAATACCTCGTACGCGACGTGACGAGGCTCGTGCAGTGGGCGAAGAGGAACGGAGTGGAAGTCGAGGTTGCCGATGCGATGCTCGAAGTCCTCGGTGAGTGATTCCGAATATCCAGTCCACCCCCTGCTCGGGTCACTTGCGACGACCTTTCACTCTTCATTCGTTGACAGAATGAAATTATCCCACAGAATGACGAAAGCACGTCCTTCGGGTAACTGAGAGAGTACATCTCCACTAGTGTACAACTTCATCATATTCAGATTGTCAAAGCCA
>DAVI01000014.1:5525-9558 GCA_002505495.1 Euryarchaeota archaeon UBA59
GCCTTGTCATTCCAGAACTCAGCGATAGTCATCCAAGTGAGGCGGCTATCTGCTGGAGATATTAGGTCGAAAGCATCGGTTAGGTTCACATCGACGCTGTAGGTAAACTCTGTCAGGTTCACATTATTCGTCAACGATACCGATACGCGGCCTTTCTCACCATCATTCACATTGGCTTCTGAAAGACGAAACTCGAGTACATGGCCTCCTTCATACTCAATGATATTCGCGCTGCGCTGGCTCTCATCTCCGCCCTCATAGAAAATGCGGAAGTTTCCGAAAGAGCCGTTGTCCTCAAGGTCAGATTGCCAATCAAGGCCGTCTGAGCCGATGATATCAGCGAAATTCTCATTCACATCTATGATTGATACAGTTGGCTCAAAACCGGAGGAGAATATGTGTTCTGACGGTTCAGATGGAGGGGGATCTTGATCATTCTCAAGGCACCCCGCGGACAGCAGGAGGAGGGCGACGGTCAGCCCGAAGAGTGCTCGCATGGTCTCCCACTGATGGGTCGCTCTATCAAACGATGTGCTGATGTTGAATGGCAGATTTCTCCGGGCACACCCCACCCTGTTACCGAAACGGGTCTTTGCCACCCTTGAACTGCTTCTTGTACTTGGCAGGGGGTGGCGAGGAGGGTTTGAACGGGTCCCTATAATTCGTCGTCGCCTCAATGAAATCCTTCATACGCTTCTTCTTGGCCTTGGCCTTGGCCTTCGACTTGGTTTTGCGCTTCTTCTTGACCTTGGCCTTGGCCTTCGGTCGGTATTTCCAAGTCTTGGTTGTGATAGTGACTCCATCCACCGTAGTGCCTGTGTAACAGGAAGTCCGGTCGTGTCCAGTGTTCCCACACCGCCCACAGGTTACTCCCTTCGACTTGGGCTTGCCCTTGGCCTTGCCCTTCGCTTTGGACTTCGCCTTGGCCTTCCTATCGCGGGCTTGAGCAGTTCCAAGTGCTCTGTCCTTCTTCATGTTCTAGCGGGAAGGGTAGCCGGAAATAATATTCACCATAGGAAAACCAGTGCTTCAATAGGGTCACAGCACTCGGTCCCCTGTGCCCGAGCACTCGGTGAGTCGTTTATTTTCGTTAATTTGAGAAGAACATGACTCAACTTCCACTCGACGGCTTGAAAGAGGGGAGGCAGGTCGGCGAGGCCGATGGAAACGACCGTCAGAGTCCCGAAGGACCGAATTGCGGTTCTCATCGGAAGGAGTGGGGCGACTCGCAAGGCGCTTGAGGCGGGCTCTGGTGCAGCCATTGAGATAGACTCCAACACCGGCGATGTCTCACTTTCGTGGGCGGTTGAGGGCTCCGACCCGATTCTGATGATGAAACTGCCAGACATCGTCAAGGCGATAGGCCGTGGCATGGCGCCGAAGAAGGCGTTGCAGCTATTGGACGACAATTGCTACTTCCAAATGCACGACATGCGTGAGTGGGTCGGCAAGAAATCCACCCAGCAGTCGCGGATGCGTGGCCGACTGATCGGCAGGAACGGCCGCATTCGCCGGATGATCGAGGAGAACACCGGCTGTGAGATGTCGGTCTACGGCAGCACAGTCGTTCTCATCGGAGATGAGGAGGGGCTACCTCTCGCCAACAACGCGGTCGAGCGCATTCTGCGCGGCGCCGAGCACAGCACCGTCATCAAGATGCTCGAGCGTGAACGGCGTGACCGAAAGATGAGGGTCCGCCGCCTCGACAACATCGAGGAGCGCCGCCCAGAGACTTCTGCTGGTTTTGAGGAACTGGTCCCCGGTCTCGCCGATGCCCGCCGCCGCCAACGCCGATTCACCAACTCTCAGGTCGATCCCGAAGATGAGGAGGAGATCGCCAAAATGATGGAACTCGCAGACGACGAGTCAATCACCTACGCAGAGGAATAGGACTACAATCAGTCCTGTTCACTTTGCGAATCCTGTTTCTCTCTCCGAGAAAGGAGCCATCCTATCCAGGCCCCCGCCACGCCAACTGCGAGGAGGGATGGGCCGAATGAGGGAACCGCACCGACCAGACGCTGTGAGGCGCCCTGCGCCACCATGTAGGCCTCATTGTTGCCCTCATCACGCTCGGATATCGCATCATCAGGATCGACCACTAACCTGATGTCGTATTCTCCTTGATTCAGGATGGTGATTGACCAGAGCATCGTCTCAGTTTGATCGACCAATGCCGAAGCGGAGAGGGTTCTCGTCTCAAGCGTGGTCCAAGGGTCGTCGTTGTCGCGGTCGGCGGGAGCGGTTTGGAGGCGGACGCTGATGGAACCGGCGTAGGGCTCGTTGCTGACCAGAACAGAAGTCACGTTTACGAATCCTGATGTGCCCGCCCGCACAACCAACCTGTCGAGCGAGGCGGATTGCCAAGCGAGATCGAGGCTTGGGAGGACGAGGAAGTGTTGGGTGGCGCTGTTGGCCGTGTTGGTCGCATTGTCGTAGAGAACGGCTCTCAGGGAGAGGTACTGCCCCTCCTTTGTCGACCAGTCGATGTTTGCTGAAAGTGACACACTGAGCCCCTGCGCAACATCTACCCACGCTCCAGTGAGGTCTGGCGTGTCGCCCGTCCCATCCGAGTCGAATCCGTACTGTACCTTCGATGTGACTTGGTCGATACCCGAGAACTCGTCGCTCGCCTGCACCTCTACCGCCACTGCGCCGGAGAGTCCTGTGGTCAGTTCCGGGACCAACCAGCCGCCGGCCTGCGGCGCATTCTGGTCGATTTTCAAGGTGACATTGAGTTCGCTTCCTCGGTTGCCCACATTGTCAACGGCGCGGAACTGAATCGTTCGAATCCCCTCTTGCAGTGTGAGTGTTCCAGCGCCGCCGATTCCAACAGAGGTCCAACTCGCATCCGTGGAGTCTCTCACCTCGTAACCAGTGATTCCAGAGCCCCCACTGTCAGTAGCTCCGTTGTAGAGATTTGAGAATACGAGGGTGTTGGCATTCGACCATCCCGAACCGACCGACAGCGACGGGGTTCCGACCGTAGGCCCATCCGTGTCGATTCCGATGTAGCGCACCAGATTTGTCGTCAGACCAGCCTCGTCATAGACGGTCAACTTCGGACTCCAAGTTCCTGAAGTTGGAAATGCGCCGGAAGTCCAATCCCAGCGGTGGGCTAGGAAGCCCGGGCCATCATTGGAGGGTGCGCCCGGTCCGGGTACATCGGTGAGCGTAGCGTAGTCGAGGTTGTCGTCGGTGGCGTTCCATGTGAACGATAGCGTGCCCGTGCTCGAAATGGCGTACCAGGCTCTGTCTGAGATCGAGGCGCCAGTGCCGTAGTCTGGAGAGAGCGGGGTGAGCACTAGACTGCTAGGCGCGGTGTTGTCCACGGTGAAATTTCCACTTTCGCTGGTTCCGGTCGACGCTCCACTGAGCCAACCCTCCATCCGCATCCTGTAACCACCACCGTCGGTGACTGTGGAGGAGTCCCAGCCGTAGAGCCATGAATCCGCTGAGGTGACATTGTTCAATCCGCTCCACGAAGCGCCATCCCAAAGGTCGAGTTGCACAGCATCGAGAGTCGATGCCCCAGATACGACCACGGTGAAGGAACCACCGATGACATCATCCTCGTTTGGCCCAGTTCCAAAGGTCGGCGTCCCACTCCTGCCAGAGGTGGCGGAAACCAACATCGTCGGTGCGACACTCAGCAGGAAGAGCGCAGCGATGAGGAGAGCCGAAGCCGAGCGACGCATGTTATCGCTACAATGACGGCTAACCTCGCCCTTCAACCCTTTGCACCGTGAAGGCCGACGCATCACAAGTGATGCGGGTTCAGTCGTCCGCAACACTCTGCGGCAGGGTTGAAGTGCATTGGGCTCCCTCCAAACTCCATGCGGAAGGTACCAGCCGTCGGCGTCGCCCTCGTTCTGTTGCTAACTCTGCTCCTCCCCCTCGGTTCCACAGCGCAGGCTGGAGATGTCACCTTCTCCTCAGACAGTCTTGCGCTGTCACCCACCTCACTGGTCGAGGGTGATGACCTCTCGGTCACAGTGACCCTGACGAACGGAGCGACGAGTGAGGCGACCGA
>DAVI01000014.1:9663-12032 GCA_002505495.1 Euryarchaeota archaeon UBA59
CCATTCGGCAGCCATTCAGTAGTTCTCGTTGTGACCCATTCGGGAGAGAGCGACAACGTCAGCAAATCCATCCAAGTTTCCGGATTGGCAGATCTGACCGCCGCGGCGGTGATGGTGAGCCCGACAGCAGGTTTGCATCAGGGCGATGTGGTCAACCTTTCAGTGGAAGTCACGAACGCAGGGAATTTGGACGCAGGTGCGTCTCATCTGCTGTTGCAATTGGATGGCAACCTACTGACCGAGATGCAAGTCCCACCTCTTCCCGTAGGCCAGTCAACCACGATGCAGACCTCGTTCAATGCGCCGACTGCGGGTGAGCATCAGGTGACCGCCTTCGTAAACTCACAATCATCTGCTGATGGAATAGTCGAGAGCAATGTCGGCAACAACGAAGCGACTTCTTCCATCTTCTCCGTCCTCGCCGACCCAGACTACCTCCATCACGCACAACCAAACCCCCAAGTTTCGGTTTCCACCCCTTTTGGGGCCCTCTCTGGCCCTTGGACACTCAGTGGGGACATTCTCCGCATGGGAGGTGAAGGTGACAGTTCGATAGATGTGGCAATATTGCGAGTAGAAGGGCAGACTGAGACCGTTGTTCGTTCCTTCTCGCTCTCATTTTCAGAGACATCCCCGCTGCAGAGTTGGGAGCAGGTACTGACATCCACCGAACTTCAGATTACGGAGGCTGGTCAATACCTGCTGCGCGTGCGAATCGACCCGAGCCGTCAGGTTCCTCAGTCGATTCAATTCAACGACGACCTCGATGTGTCAATCACCAATAACGCCGTACCGAATGTAGCGGTGTCACCTCTCGCCGCAGCCTCGAGTGACACGGTCCTGCCGGGTGAGTCTGTGACCTTCGAGGTCACGGTGACCAACATCGGGGTCATCGCGGTGATTGGTAGCCTTTCTGCGACCTTCGATGGGCAGGCGCTGAGCCCCCAACTGGGACTCGGAATCCCAGCAGGAGAGGAGCGGACCTTCACCTTCTTGGCTCCCGCTGCCGGTGATGTCAACCGGCTAATTTCGTTCAGTGCCTCTTGGACTGCAAACGAAGATAGTCACGACGCAAACCTCGATGACAACACCGCCTTCGGCTCAGTGACACTGCACAGCAGCCTGACATTGCGCTTCATGCAGGAGACTGAGAGTTGGACACCTAGCGACACCCCCCTAGTCTACGGAACCACCTACACCTACACCATCGAGGTGACTGCAACAGAAGGGAGCGGTGACGAGACATTCACCTGCTTGGACCATCTTGACAATCGGGTGCTCAGTTCAAACCGGTCCACTTTCACTGGGGCAGGTGACAGCCACTATGTCATCTGCACCTTCAAAGCGGAGGAGACCGGCCCCTTCGAATTGTACATCGTGCCCGAGGGTGGTACGGTTGCCACTTGGACTTCCTCCTGGACGATATCAGCCACAGGGCAGGGCGAATACGAGTCCAACGACAACTCAGTCACACAAGGGGCCATCCTCTTCATCGTGGCAGCAATCCTGCTGATTGCCGTCCTAGCAGCTGCCTGGGTGCTAACCCGCACCTCTGAGGAGGAGGCGGAACGAGAGACCTTCGACTACTGTCCAACCTGCGACGGTGAAATAGAAGGCGACGAGGAAATATGTCCACACTGTGACTTTGACCTCGCCGCCGGCCAGTCGCAGTTCCACGACTGCTCAAAGTGCAATTCCAACATTCCTGACCTGATGGACCATTGCCCCTACTGCGGCGAAGTTCAGGATGTATCCTCTTTCTATGAGAAAAGAGAGCGTAAGGAGCGGGTCATCACAGAGGAGGTTGAGGAGAAGGTCGATTGGGATGAGATAGTGACCGGCACGGACAGTTTCGACGAAACTCTTGACGAGCTCGGCTTCGACGCCGACCAGTACGAGAGCGAGTGGGATTCAAAGTTGCAGGCTGCTGAGAAGGACATCGACGAGGCGGAAGAGTGGCGAGACGAACAACAGATTGATCCAGAAGATGCAGAGTCGGGCGATCAAATCGCGGACACTCATCTGCGAGCTGCTGTGCGAGCCCATCAGGTCGACATCGACGACATCATCGGTGACAAGGAAGGGCGCCGACACCTAACTGATGAACAGGTCGAATTGACCGCCTCAGATGCCAAGATTCGTTCCGACATCTTCGAATTGACCGGCGAAGAAGGGGTCCTACCCGGTGATCATGTCAGTGTCGACTTCATCCCAGACCAGACCTTTGTTGGAAACGAGTTGAAGGAGGCGAAGGATGTCACCGATTTCACGGTTGAAGAGGATGATGACGGCGAAGTCAAGAAGCACCGCGCTCCACGTCGAAAGAGCGACGACTCAACAGAGTGAACTTACCGGCCACGGGCGGGAGG
>DAVI01000014.1:12180-14498 GCA_002505495.1 Euryarchaeota archaeon UBA59
GTCGGGGTTCGCGTTTCGTTACGCGGCCTCACTCGGACCTCTCCAAACGATTGTTGACCAACACTACGCAGCGGGGTGTTGAAATGAGGGAGGCGAACTTAGGGTATTGATGCGACAGGTCAAGCCGCTGGTGATGCTGATTCTCACGCTGTTGCTCACGAGCAGTCTTTCAGGTTGCATCGGCTTGGTTGCCAGCCGGGAATTGATGGAGTGGACCAGGGGTGTTCCGGAGACTGATGAAAAAACCCAAGCCTACCAATTCAACCATACATTCGAATCCACTAATTTGGACACGTTTTTCAATCCACCACCGCAAGAGATTGAATTCGACTCTGAAGTCAAATCAATCCGCATCTATTTCCGAGTGGTGATGGACTTCAGTGAAATCGGCGGCATCGACACCAATAATCTCACCAGCACAGTACGCTATGTCCACGCTCGACTTTGGGAGCCAGGTGCTGACAAGAATGTTGACGAGCCGTTTTGGCAGGAGAACGCAACATCTGACCGTTATCCACCCCAGCAGCGGTTCTACCCCCCATTCGAGGTGGGGACTTGGGAGTTGGAGGTGGAGGCACAAGGGTACGGCCTTACCACTATTGTGGATCAAATATCCTTCCACGACGAGTTTGAAGTCTCGGTCTCGGTAGTTCGACCGTGCATCCTCTTCCCGGAGAGGGCCAACGAAGACGACTGTGTTCCCGTCTAGACCAGTGATTCAGGGCAACGGTGCCGTCGCGAGCAGTTCCTGCACTTTCCGGCTCTCTTGTTGATGTCTCAGTTGTGGGTGAACGCCTTGCTGTACGGCCTATCACCTCCTCCGCCACCCTCAAACCAAAACGCCCTTCACAGAACTCCCATGAGTCTTGCACGGGGCACCCCCCTCCTCCCCTTCGGTGTGAGCATAGTCCTCATTATTGGGGGTCTGAGCCTCACTCTAGCTCGCTCGCTCGAGTCATCGTCAGGAGTTCATGTCATGACCCTCCTCCCGGTTGGTCTTGGACTGGTTTTGTTGATGCTTCTCCTCTGGTTCTTCAGGGACCCTGAGAGGACCTGTGGCCAAGGGGTGGTATCGGCTGCAGACGGCACTGTGACCCATGTCGAACAGCGTCAGGACGGAGTGCGTGTCAATGTCTTCATGTCACCTTTGAACGTCCATGTCAATCGTGCACCGCTCGCTGGCAGGGTGGTTTCCGTTACCCACCACCCAGGTGGTCACGTTCCTGCCTTTAGCAAGGACAGTGAGAGAAACGAGCGAGTTGTGGTTGAATGGTCGACGGATATCGGTTCTGTGACCACAGTACAGATTGCGGGCAGCCTTGCTAGGCGAATAGTGCCGTACATCAGTGCCGGTGATGAGATTGCAAAGGGCGAGCGATTCGGACTCATTCGCCTCGGCAGTCGGCTCGACCACCACCTGCCTGCCGGCTGTGAGTCGGTGGTTCGGAAGGGAGACCGGGTGATAGCTGGAGTGAGCACAATCGCCCGAATGCGAGGTGAGAAGTGATGGGACTTCGCTCGGTGCTGGCCAAGGCACCAGTCCCTCGCGTGCGCAGCATCATCTCGCGTGCTGACCTGCTCACACTGACCAATCTGGTCTGTGGATTCTTCGCAATAGTGACGATTGCAGGTGACTCCGGCGAGGAGGTCTTCGGTCGCTACCAAGACCACGAGTGGGCGATTGGCCTCATCATACTGGGGGCGGTGGCGGACGCCTTCGACGGGATGGTGGCACGCAAGTACGGCTCAAGCGCTCTGGGGGGGGATTTGGACACCCTCGCGGACGCCGTCACCTTCGTGATTGCTCCATCTCTCCTTCTGGTCGACGGCTACGGCGCACCTGGTGAGTATCCGGTCAGAGCGGCCTTCGTCGCTTGTCTAGTCACAGTAATGGGAATCCTCCGGCTGGCTCGCTTCAACTCCGACACTGAGGGCGATGACTCACTCACCTTCGACGGCCTGCCAACGCCCATATGTGCAGCCGGAATCTGCGCCCTCGTTCTCATCGACGCACCAGCGCTGTTCGGTTTGTCAGCCAGCGCCGTTCTCGCCCTGCTCATGATGTCCAAGATTTCCTACCCAAAGACCCGCTACCGCCAGCGCTACGCTCTCGCCATGATGGCGGCTGGTGTATTCATCGTAGGTGGCATCATTTTCATTCCCGAGAAGACCGACTTCTTCGCTAGGAGCGGCTTTGCCATGGCGGCGTTTTTCATCGCCATAGTCCCCTTCCTGCTAAGCCGCCGCAAGCGAGCGGAAAGGAAAAAAGCCCAAAATGAACTCGATCTGGAATCAGAGTGATTTTCAATCCCAATCAT
>DAVI01000087.1:0-359 GCA_002505495.1 Euryarchaeota archaeon UBA59
CTGGCTCTCCTCCAGAGTAACCCGGCCGAGGCGAAGCTGCTGGAGAACCTCGGTCTGCCTGTCGCCTGCCTTGAGCAATTCCCCCCTATTGACCAACAGCGACTGAGGGAGTGTCTCAACATCATCATCAGCGGGCAAACCCTCGATTTGCAACGGTTTGGACATGCAACCGGTGACGAGGCCATTCCACTTGCCACTGAGGATGAACTCGACGACTACGCCTACCGGGTTGCGGGAAGCGTCGGCGAGTTCTGGACGCACATGTCTCTCGAACATCTGTTCAAGGCTGATGATGAGACGACGGCGAAATTGTTCGAGACCGGAGTGCGCTTCGGAAAGGCTCTGCAACTGATCAACAT
>DAVI01000087.1:444-1537 GCA_002505495.1 Euryarchaeota archaeon UBA59
GTCTTGGCCGAACATGGCCTGAAACCGGGCGACCTGCTCGATGCCGGGAACATGGAGAGATTTCGGCCAATTTTCGACAGCTACATCGATGTGGCCGAGGCACATCTAGATGCCGCGGTCGAGTACATCGGATTGTTACCTCACCGCCAATACCGTCTGCGTGGCGCTTGCATGTTGCCGGTGCTCATCGGGCAGCGGACGCTCATCCTGTTGCGTACCGCAAATGTTCTGGATGGAGAAAATCGAGTCAAGGTTCTGCGACCAGAAATCAAACAACTGAAAAACCGAACAATTCAAGCAATTCTGTTTCGCGGGAAAAGTCAGAGACTCCTCGATAAAAATCGCAATCCCTGACCCGTCGGAACCCCAATCGGCATGGGCGGCCCTAAGGGCCGTGAGGTTCATAGGACAAACATTGTCACATGATGACTGAGGCGTATGTCAGAGACTGCCAACATCGGAGATTCCCATCTCTTCGAGGGTGTGGTTGAGAGGCAGCAAGGGACTGTCAGCGACGAGCGTCTCGAGCAGATTCGGAGCGCCGTAGATATCTCCCGAGAGGCGGTGAAGGCGGCCAGCATCACAGCGATTGACATCTTGCGAGAGATTCCAGCGTTCATGGCGGGTCTCGACCTTGAGAAGGAGTTGGTCAACCCGTTCGAGCACATCGAGGCACCGATTTGGGAGGAGGAGGTAGTCCCCACAGAGATGATCGACGCAGCGTTTGCATTCTGCCACATTCTGACCCGCAAGGAGGCTGGAAACTTCTACCACGCGTTCAAGTATCTACCTGAGGACAAGTTGAGAGCCATCGACTCCTACTACGCATTCTGCCGCAGAGCGGACGACATCACCGACGGTGACTATGTCGATGTCTTCCCTGGAAGTCTAGGCGCGGACGATGAGGAAGCTGTCGAATACCGCAGAAGCCTAGAGGAGTTGACCGGTGACAAGAGCGTACTGGATGCGCCGACCTACCGAGACAAGTTGGCCCAACTCTTCTTCTATCGCAAGAAATTGTCAACCGCCTACAACTCGCATTCCTCGACAGACCCCATCTTCATGGCCCTCAAGGACTCAGTCACCCGATTTG
>DAVI01000087.1:1729-4394 GCA_002505495.1 Euryarchaeota archaeon UBA59
GATGCGCTCGACAATCGTGTTTACCTGCCACTCGATGAGTTGGCTCGTCACGGCATCAAGGTGACCGAGTTGGCAGGCGACCTCTCCAATGACAAGCGCTGGCACGCCTTCGTGGCTGATTACATCGAGCGTGCTGAAGGCTACCGAGAGAAGGGACTCAAGTTGTTGCCGCTGCTCGACAGAAGGTCGCGCTATTCGCCAGCCGCGATGATGGCGTTCTACTCATCGATTCTCAAGAAAATCAAGAGGAAGGACGGCAATGTGTTCCACGGAACTATCAAGCTCACCAAGACTGAGAAAATGGCCTTAGCCGCGATAGTGTACACCAAGCAGCGGTTCCTTCGACTTTGAGTCGAAAGCCGCTTTGCGCCCTTTAGGGCGCAGCAAGCATCAAACAGGGAAAACATGGCGAACAAAACTGGAGGGAGTGGAAAATGAGAGTCGCTGTGCTGCTGGCAGACCGCTGTCAACCCAAGAAGTGCAACGCCGAGTGCGAGGCGTTCTGCCCTCCGAACCGAAACGGAATCGAGTGCATCGTGTTCGACCCGAAGAATGGCAAGGCAATCATCTCCGAGGCGCTCTGCATCGGTTGTGGAATCTGCATCCACAAGTGTCCCTTCGACGCCATCATCATCCAGAATCTGCCGAGCGAGTTGGAAACCGACATGATTCACAGGTATGGCCAGAACGGGTTTCGGCTGTTCCGGCTACCGGCACCAAGGGAGGAGAAGGTGGTGGGAATTCTCGGACAGAACGGCATGGGCAAGTCAACCGCGATCAACATCCTCTCGGGCACCCTCACGCCAAACCTCGGAGACTACAAAATCGAGGCCGCTGAATGGGACAACATTCTCTCCACCATTCCCAAGGGCCAGCTTAGGGACTACCTCACGGAAGTGGCTGGAACCGGAGTACGGGTTGCGGTCAAACCGCAATATGTCGACCACATTCCAAAGGCGTTCAAGGGACAAGTCGGTGAACTCCTCTCTGGCGTCGATGAGCGAGGGGCGCTGGCCGAAGTGGCCGTCGACCTCGGAATCGACCATCTGTTTGAGCGGGAGTTGCCCAAGTTGTCGGGTGGTGAGTTGCAGCGTGTGGCGATTGCAGCAACGCTGCTCAAAGACGCTGATGTCTACTTCTTCGACGAGCCATCATCCTATCTCGACATCTTCGAGCGAATGCGAATCGTCAAAATTCTCCAAAAGTTGGCTGAAAATCATCGCGTCATCGTGATTGAGCACGACCTAGCGATTCTCGATGTGCTCTGTGACCTTGTTCACATCGTCTATGGAACCCGCGCCGCGTTCGGCATCTTCACGCCGCCGCGCGCCACCCGCACCGCCATCAACGCCTACCTCGACGGCTTCCTGAAGGAGGAGAATGTCCGAATCCGCGACAAGCCGATCTCATTCCTGCGCGGCCATACCCGGGCTGAGGGGATTGGATTGCCCATCCTTGAGTGGGGTGACCTTGAGAAGAGTCTCGGGGAATTCACTCTGAAGACCGAGAAGGGCACTCTTCACGAGGCGGAGGTTGTCGGCGTCGTCGGTCCGAACGGGACTGGCAAGACAACCCTCGCAAGGGTGTTCGCAGGCGAGTTGGAGATGGATGCGGGCTGGTGCACGATGGAGGCGAAGGTCTCCTACAAGCCGCAGCACATCACCGCGGAGTTTCCCGGAACCGTCCGCGAATGGCTCGACGCTGAAATAGGCAACAGTTGGCACATCGGCGAGTTCCAAACCCGCGTCGTCAGACCACTACAGGTTGACCAACTTCTTGAGTTACAGGCGACCAAACTCTCGGGTGGCGAGTTGCAGGCAGTTGCAATCGTCATCTGCCTAGGCCGCGACGCTGACCTCTACCTGCTCGATGAGCCGAGCGCTCACTTGGACGCAAATACGCGAATGGAGGCGGCGAAGGCGATTCGGCGCACCATGGAGTCGAATGAGAAATCGGCACTGGTCATCGACCATGACATCTACTTCATCGACATCGTAAGCGACTCACTGCTCGTCTTTGAGGGCGAAGGGGGCAAGTCTGGATTGGCGGTTGGGCCACTACCACTTCGGGAAGGCATGAACCGGTTCCTCAAGGGGGTCGGGGTGACCTTCCGGAGAGACCATGACTCGAAGCGGCCGCGCATCAACAAGGAAAACAGCCAGAAGGACCGCACGCAGAAGGCGTCTGACGATTACTACTACATCTGAGGTGAGAAAACCATGCCCGTCGTCCTCCCACCCGGTGCCGGTTACCTCGGCAAGAGCAGGCGGAGGATCTCAGCGAGTGGTCTAGTCACCTGGGAGCGCTGCCCACGCCAGTGGCACTATCGGCGAAGGATTGGGCTCAACGATGCGACAGTTCCTGAGATGATCATCGGGCTTGTCGTCGAGGATGCGCTATGCGGGCTCTACATGGAGCGGTTGGCCGCTGATGGCGAAGTCATGGCTGGCCGTTCATCGTGGGTTGACTTCAGTCGCGAACAGGCTGGGCTCGAGCCCAGCGAGGCGAACGGCGATGTGCTGATTACTGGCCTTGCGTCGATTGGCGCTTGGTGCGACCTGGTTCTTCCAGCGCTGGTCGCCGAGATTCAGCGGATCTTGAGAGTTCGCTGGGAGAAAGTCACTTGGAAGGCGGTCGGGCGCGACATCGAGGAGGTTCAGGATTC
>DAVI01000087.1:4589-5922 GCA_002505495.1 Euryarchaeota archaeon UBA59
GTCAAACCGGCTGAAGAGTCTGGGCGCCTAGCCGCATCGGGCTTTTTGAAATCCGGAGATGTCACAGCGTGGGAGGCTTGGGAAATCGCCCGACCTTGGGTGAAGGACCCCCGCGTGGAAGAACCTCAACGGCTCTTCCATCCCGACGGATGGGGTGCTGGCGAGATGGACTTGGTTCATCGCTGGGACGGAACTGTGCGAATCTGCGACATCAAGGCGAGTGCAGGAACTAGCGGATATTCCTCCGGGCTAGTCGGGCAACTGCGCTTTTATCAATGGCTCTGGAGAGTCACCCGAGATTTGGACGGCAGACCGACCGGACGAGTCGTCGAAGGACCTCTCTCAGGACTTGAGGGATGGTATCTTTCCGGGCCTTTCCGAAAAATGGTCGACCTGCTTGACGATGAGACTCTTGAATCAGAAGTTGAGCGCTGGAAAAACACACACGAACAGATGACCAGTTCGGGACTACACCCTTCCGACCTCGCGCCCGCCGACCCCGCTCCGTGGGTGAACCATGCGCCTGGCGGAAACCCGCTGCCGGTCACCGACGAAAAGGCTGCGAAGGCAATCACCTGCGAGCGCTGCACCGGTGCCGCGTATTGTGATGCAGCGCCGGAGTTAGCGAGGACGAAGGCACTTGCAATTCTAGCCTCACCAGACATATCCGACTCCACCAAATTGGCTGAGACTCTGACTCCAACAGCACCATGCACTCCAATTTCCGAAATTCCCCGCCGACTCCATGTCAAGGGGACATTGAAGGGACACTGGGGGCCTTTGGCCAACCACTTCGGTGAGGAAGTACGAGGAGCCACAGTAGTCGTGGGAAGCACCACTGTGGTGGTCGAAGAGATGGGTGCGGGTGCCTTTGGTGAGATTCCAGAAGGAGAGGACTTCGCACTCTTGGATGTCGCCCCGGGACAGTGGCGAAGGATGGCACGGCTCTACCTCGACGAGCACTCCACGGTGAAACCCGTAGCTGAGGCCGGTGATGTCGAGTTCACTCGATTGGGACTCATTCCCACGCGCGCCAACCTCTCGGGGCTGGTGGTCAGCAGAGGCGGCATGAGCGGCGTCAACGCCCGCGGCAGGCAGTGGAGCATGGAGACCTGCCACCTTTGGGATGGTGAGGATGTCATCGAAGTGGTCGCCTTTGGCCAGTCAATTGGGCGGACGTTCCAGAACTTAAGAGTGGGTGACCGCCTGCGCGTGTTGGCAGGAGAGTTGGGCTGGCGGGACGGAGTTCCCCAACTCAGAATTGACTCTCGGCAGACTCGACTCGAAGTCAAGAGCCCCGAACAAACGTGACAGGGTTCAAATCCCCTCGACG
>DAVI01000087.1:6126-6541 GCA_002505495.1 Euryarchaeota archaeon UBA59
GACAAGCCGAAGGAGCGCCCTTCACGGCTGGACGATGCTGATTGGCCGGGCCCCCGTTTGGAGGTTCTGCCCGAAGCGGAGTGGCCTACTGGTCAGGAGGCGCTTCGAGAGTGGGCGCTGGCGCGGCTTGAGGTTCACTTCCCACGAGAGTGGGCAGCCGTGAAGGCCGAGTGGGAAGCCGATGCGAATCGGGTCGGTGACTGGGGTGAGTTCGAAGCAGCCAACATGGATGCTGCGAAGAGTTGGGTTGCCAACGGAGTTGACTTCCACCTCGATGAGGTCGAGTCGTGTCTGAATGCTAATGGCGGTCCCGACCTTGCTCAATGGCGCGCTGGTGAGGGGCGGCTGGAATGGCCCTCTCCTGACGGATTCCCATACGGGCATTCAGATCCGCACCCATGCGCAAGCGAAGGTG
>DAVI01000087.1:6742-15018 GCA_002505495.1 Euryarchaeota archaeon UBA59
CACGGACGGCAGGAAGTTCCTACTGACCTACAGATATGGTACCTCGGTGCACCGGCACGAAAGCAAATCCCTGTTCCTGATGAGCGGTCGATGCTGAGGCTGGAGAATCGCCTGAAGGGGCTTCATGCGAGGCTACGGGCGACATCGGAGTTCAACGAAGATGACTTTCCGGCAAATCCAACTCCCGTCAGGCGTTTCGGCCTAGGCGGTGTGCCACTCGATGAGGCCCCCATCGGTGATATGGCGAGATGTGGCGGTTGCGAATATCGCAGGGTGTGCAGCGGCTCGCCACACCGGCAGGAACTCCCACGCGGTGAAAATGCCCAGCATCCAGTTACGAGGGCAGCTTCGATTGAATGTACTCCAATCGGCGCCATCGACCCATTCGTGACCGTGCGAGGGGCCGTGCGTAAACTCCGTAAAGTGGCGCAGTGGCCCTCCTATGAACGAGAGTTTTGGGAGTTCTTCTTGGACTTTGCAGACCGAGATTGGATTGCCGTCGTCGTCAAACTGGATGAGCCGAACCTTCCGGCTGAGTTTGTAGAAGGGGCGGTGGTTCGACTTCGGAACGGTATCATAGGGGCCGGATGGAAGAAGGATTTGGGTAATCATCTGCGACTCGACATGTCAGCCAGTTCGAGCATCGAGATGGCGCCGACTGCTTCTCAAGAGGATACCCCGTTCATCCAACTTCGACCACGGACATACAATGTCAAGGCGCAACTGTTCAACTTCGAACACAGTGAGACCGAAGACTACAGCAAGTGGGGGGCGCGGCTCATCGATGCGAGCGGTGTCATCCCATTCCAAATCTGGAACTTGGAAAAGGCGCCCGAAGTTCTGCGCGAATACGAGCCGGAGCGAGGCGACGAGGTGCTGATTGTGGGGGCGACCGCGAAGGACCAGCATGGCAAGTTGGTGCTCGAGGGGAAAATCACCAAACGGCTCACAACTCGCCTTACACCCTCGACTTCCTGAGCATCACCCTTATGCTGAATCGGTGGCTCGCCGAGTCGCTAGCCGAGATCGCATAGCCCGGTATCGCGGTGGATTCGAAATCCACTGTCCTCGTGACGCGGGAGTTCAAATCTCTCTCTCGGCGCCTTTTCCTCCAATATCCCCCCTATCAGTTAGATAGAAGATAATGAAAGTAAAAGCCGAGTCGGCCAACCATGCAGGTAACAGTAGAGCACGATGATGCGAGCCACACAGTCGACTTGGATGAGGGTTCGACCATCAGTGATGTGCTCGACGCTCTCGACATCGCGCCGAGTACCGTACTCGCAGTTCACGACGGGACAATCGTCCCGCACGATAGCAAGATCAACGGCGATATCCACCTTGAACTCATCACCGTCTCTTCGGGCGGCTGAAGAGGTCAGGCGTAGAACGCTTCTGACTCTGCATCGCCATCCGAGCCGAGGAGCGCGTCCAACTCGGCGACCTCGTCCAGGTCGAAGAAGGAGCGAAGTTTCTCTGCAGTTGATTCTGTGGTATCCAGAGCAAGCCCCAAATCGAGTTTGAATGAGTCATCGATCCACTTTGCCAACCGGTCAGCTGCGACCACATCAACACTGGTGCCAACCGTCTCGGCCACAGCACAGACTGCAGGCTGCTCAAATGTGGGTGCGAGCGAGGCTATCATACCAGTCAATCCGATGATACCGGCTGAAGGGTGCTCGGTACTTATCGGTAGACCGAGTTTTTCCATCGCACCCCTATCTTCCGCGCTCGGACAGACCAGATGCACAGCATCGTCGCCCGGCTCGGCCGCCAATCCGGCGAGAATCAACACTCGTCCCACGCCGGCCGACTTGCACGCCTCTAGCAGTTCCGAAGCCACTTCGTACTGACCTGCGGGTGTAATCGGCTGAAAGTTGCTTGAAAGTGTGAGGAGCGTGCCGCCCTTGGGAAGGGTGACTTGGTGAATGTCGAGGCTCGGGGGAATGAGGAAGCCATCGGAATCGAGGGTCGCATGAGGTGGTAGGTCAGGGTGGAGGATTTTCACTACCAACTCGCTTTCGTACCCTTCGACCAGCGAATCGACGACCAGCTTTCCGACATTTCCGACTCCAGGCACCGCTTCAAGCAGCCAATCCGCCTTCGGCAGAGCCTTGTGCCCCTTCGACCAAACCATCCGTGTGCGACTCATTCCTCTTCCTCCGAATTCTCGCCCTCTTTCTCGGCCTTCCCTTCCCCCTTTGAGGCGGTGGTAGGCAAATTGGCAGTCCACTCTGGGTCGGTCACATTCTGGAACTGACGGCGGCGGGCTGCCTGTGGGTCTTCGGGAGAGAACTTCAGCGGTGCTGCTGCTTGAGCGAGGGCGCCACACTGCTTGCAGGTTGTCGTCAACCCATAGGCTCCGCAGGCGGTACACTTCTGCGTGCGGGAACGGGCCATCAGATACTCTCCATCAGTAAGTCCGCTCGTCACGGTTCTAAGCGGTTCCCCTCCGAATAGGGTCGTTCAGGCGCGCTCTGCGGTTGCTGAGCCACCTGCGCCCTCGATTGTGGGCAGGACTGCAGCCTCCACAGCCTCCCACGCCTTTTCGGCGGCTTTGTAGTCGGGGGCGCGGATTTCGACCCTGTATCGGGGTGCACCGTCATAATGGCAGGTTACGACCGTTTCGTCACCATCCGAGGCGGCCTCTTCAGCGGAACTCAATACCTCTCGAATGACTTCGATTCCTCGCTCGGTGGTCACCACGAGTTCCAAGTGACCCCTGATTTGAACGAAGGGAGGTACGATGTTCTCGATTGCGAGGTCTACGAAGGTCTTGATCCAGTCGCCCTCAAATCCGGCCGCCTCCATCGCCGAATTGTCAATCACGCTCTCCTCGAAGGCGGCATACAATTCACCAAAGGCAATGATCAACTCTTCTTGAGTGGTTGCGGTCTCATCATCACTCCAACCTGAACGCTCTCCGACTATCTTCAACAGTTGGCGGGCGCGGTTATCGTTCTTCCAAGCCTGCATCGCCTCGCGGCGGCGCTCCTCTGAAACCGACTTGAGTGAGAGCTCAACGCTCTTGCGTTCTTTCTTGACCCGGGTGACCTTGGCGACCAGTCGCTGTCCTTGGCGAACATGGCTGCGGATGTTCTTGACCCAGCCGGCGGCTATCTCGCCGACGAAGATGAAGCCCTCCTTGTTGCCGTACTTCTCGAGAGAGGCGTAGGCCCCGTTCTGCTTAATCTTGGTAATGACGCAAACGACCAATTCGCCCTCATCGGGCCAGTCACCGTAATCGTTGGCCATCTATCACTCACACCGTGTTCACTCGAGCGTCTCAACTGGCGCGGCGGAGATAAACTTCGCCTTGCCACCGGCTGGCTGTACCAGGGTGGCGCCACAGACATTGCACGAGATTCGGGTGCAGGCGCGGTCAAAGATGACCTGCTCATTGCCGCAATCGCGGCACTGTACGCGGAGGAAATTGCTGTTTGACATATTTTCACACCTCATTTATCGACGAGTTCAAACTTCTTCGCACGCTTGCACTTGGGAGAATGCGCCTTCCCGGTCTCAGTGCAGCGGTAGATGATGTTGACTCGCTTGGTCGGCTTCTCTCGACCCTCTGGCTTGGGACGGGGGAATCCACGGTAACCGGCAGTAACTCTGCGGAATCGTCGCTGACCCCACTTGAGCTCACTCGCTCGGCGCTTCTTGACCCGCTCGACGGTATGCATCGTGTGCTTGCCAGCGGATGGGCTGTAACGCTTGACTTGCCGGGGACGCTTCACCATGCAACTTCCTCCATCGCCCTATGGGCGAGTCGCCCACCGACGGCCCCTATATGAATGGGTCGGCCAGCAGCAGCAACCGAATCGCATGACAGAGCAGTTGATATCCAACTATTTCAGTGCTGAAAGAAGCTACCAATCCTACCCTTCAAACAAAAAAGTACTCGTCCACCCTCTCACTTCGGCTCAGTGAAGTTTCATGGCCTTGGTCCGATTCGGCTGACCCGATTGGGATGGGTCCAGAGCAAGATTTGCTGCTTCACTTCTGGTGGCCATTGGCGGCAACGCCGCTTGCAATCGCCCTGATGATTGGAAAAGACCCACCCCGCAGGTGGGCTGGGCGGCTTCTCGGCCTCGCCATTTTCGCTGCTGTCATCCTGCAACCAAACCCGCTGAGCACATCGCTTGAAGGTTGGACGCTGCACATCTTCCTCTCGATTCTCGGACCGACCTTACTCGCTGGCATGGGACTCCTCGTCACCCTATTCTCCGGCCCAATTCCGGTAGCCCCCCTCCCACGTGGACTGCGGCCGGTCGGACTGGTGATGATTCTCGCATCCGTCGTCTGGTTCATGTTCATGCTCTTCGAGAGTCGCCCCTTCCTCGACGACCTCGAAAACCAGTGGTGGCTGCACCTTGTCACCAGCCTGCTCACAATCTCGGTCATAGTGAGCGGCTTTGCCGCCGCCTTCGCCTATGTGATGGGCGATGAAAGGCTGCGAGAGAGTGCCATCATGACCGGATTGTCTCTCACCGCCTTCGGACTTCTCATCTATCTTCTCGCTGAGGGCACCGCGGCTGACGACCCGGTCTTTTGGCGCTCGGCATCGTGGGGTGTGCTCGGTGATTTGGCAGGCCTCCTCGTTGGCGGATTCTCAGCACTCGGCCTGTTCATCATGCTGGTTTGGCTCGGAGAGAAGAATCAACCGATTCCAGGACCGGTCGAACCCCTCTCGGAGGAGGAGCGGGCGAGAGTAACCGAGATTCTCGAAAGACATGTTTCAGAGGAGGTGTCGGAATGAAGGGGGAGGGCGACGCTCGCCGGGATTGGCGAACCCTCTCTTTGGTGGTGATCGGACTGCTGGTGCTCATCGTCTTGGCGAATCTCCGACTTGAGGTGCGCGGCGAAGTCACCGATGTCGGAATCTGGTCACGGTTCGTCCACGCTGCACTCATCAGCTTCACACTTGTCAGCGGGGCGATTTTCCTTGGCACCATGGCACTCTCCCACCGACACGCCCGGCTGGTCGAGCAAGCCTTGGGAACCCTTCTGGCCACCGTGGTGGGCGCCTTCCTCTTTGGGGCGTTGGTTGATTCTGGATTCACCGCGGCTGGAGCCGCTACCGATGTCTGGTCACAGTTCTCTATGGGCACTCTCAGAATCCTGATTGTTCAAGGTGCGGGCTGGTTGTCAATCGCCTTCATCTTCGGCATCCTGCTCGTGCTGGTAACCGGTCGGGAGAGCAGAGCCGACCCGCTTCTCGAACTGGAGTCCACCGAGTTCACCTCCGGTGAGGAATGAGAAGCCTCATAATGGGAGGGCCGGTCGCCGGGCTGCATTAGGCAGTGGTGAGTGGATGAGCAAGGGTACTCCGAGCATGGGTAAGCGCCAGAAAAGCACCCACATTCGCTGCCGCCGATGTGGCAAGCACTCCTATCACAAGCAGAAGCACAAGTGCGCTTCCTGCGGCTATGGCGTCACCGCTCGCCGGCGTGGCTTCGGCTGGGCCAAGAAGAATCGAAGGCCTTGACCATCATTCTTCGTTGTGAAGTTCGATGCTACCGACTTCAACAGACTCGCCATTCCCGTTCTGACTCTTGGCAGCATCATTCCGCCGCTGTTCCAACTCGAGCAAGTACTCCTCGGTCACGTCACCGGTACAGTAGTCACCGGTGAAGCATGAGCAGTCGAAGGTCGTAATCTCCTCATTGCAAGCAGTACACGATGCAATCAAGTCCTCAAGGTCCTGATAGAGCAGGAAGTCAGCCCCGATCTGTTCGCTAATCTCTTCGATGCTTCTGCCGTGGGCGACATACTCGGAGCGAGCCGGCATGTCGATTCCGTACACGTTGGGGTGAATCAGTGGAGGGGCGGAGGAGGCGAAGTAGACCTTCTTTGCGCCCGCTTCTCTGGCCAATTCGACAATCTTGCGAGAGGTGTTTCCCCTCACTATTGAGTCGTCGACAAGAAGGACGTTCTTGCCTTCGAACTCCTTTGGAAGCGGATTCAACTTCTTCCGAACCGAGTCCTGTCGCTGCGCCTGTCCGGGCATGATGAAGGTCCGACCGACATATCTGTTCTTGACGAATCCCTCACGGAACGGAATTCCGAGAGTCTCGGCCATTTGCATCGCCGCAATCCGGCCGCTGTCTGGAACGCACATCACAACATCGATGTCTTCGTCCGGCCTCATTCTCTGCAATTTCTTGGCAAGGGCATCTCCCATGTTGCAGCGTGCCTGGTGAACGGAAATCCCGTCGATAATCGAATCTGGTCTTGAGAAGTAGACATACTCGAAGATACAGGGGATGTTCTGAGGACTTGGGTGGCACTGGTAGGTGTATAGCTCACCAGTCGGAGAGATGAAGATGCACTCTCCCGGCTCGACATCACGCTCAATCTCAAATCCGAGAGTTACCAAAGCCACGCTCTCTGACGCCACCGCCCACTCTGTCCCCTCCTCCGTCTCACGACTGCCAAAGACGAGCGGTCGAATCCCATACGGGTCGCGGAATGCGAACATCCCGTAGCCGGTCACCATGCCGACCACCGCGTAGCCACCGCTGACTCGAAAGTGGACCTCATGGACCGCCCTGAAAATCTGTTCAATGTTGAGGTAGAGCCCGTTTTGGATGCGCAACTGCTTCTTGCCGAGTTTCTGCAGTTCGTGTGCGAGCACGTTTAGGAGAACCTCGGAATCGGAGGCGGTGTTGACGTGGCGGAGGTCGTCGAGGTAGAGTTGGGTGGCCTGCTCCTCGGCGTTTACGAGGTTACCGTTGTGGGCTATCGTGAGCCCGTACGGCGAATTGACGTAGAGCGGCTGGGCCTCTGCCGTGGAACAGGTCCCAGCGGTTGGATACCTGACGTGACCAATTCCCATCGAGCCCTTCAACCGGTCCATGTGGCGCTCATAGAAGACGTCCCGAACCAACCCGTTGCCTTTGCGGAGGTGAAGGTGCTCATCTTCACAGGTCACAATTCCTGCTGCGTCCTGTCCTCGATGTTGGAGAACGAGGAGACCGTCGTAGAGCATCTGGCTGACATGGCTATCGGTGGTGCCGACGATGCCGATGATGCCACACATCGGAACTCCCGGTTGCCGGCCTCAGCCGTCGGTATTTGGACATTGCCGGCCGCACAAACAACGATGATGGGTAGCCGGCTGGCCCCCTTCGGAGGCGAAAACCTTGCGCTGGATTCTCAGAGTGGGTGAATTGACCCTGAAATCGCGGCCTGTGAGACGCCATATGCGGAAGACCCTCGAGAGGCACCTCCGGGCGCAGGCGGAGGTGCGCGGCGCGAGCCTCTCCGTTCGGCCGTGGGGCGGATTGATCATGGCCGAAGGTGATGATGATGAGCGGCTCGCCATAGAGGACGCTTTCAGACATTCATTCGGATTGGTGGCGGCTGACCCGGCGACCCCCTTTCCAATCGACCCTGCTGCGGTCGCCGAGGCTGTCATTGTCGATGAGCCCGGTGCCGGCGCGACCTTCGCGGTGCGCTGTCGGCGGCACGGTCAGAAGGGAGAATGGAACAGCCAGACCTTCGCAGGCGCGCTGGGGGCGGAAATTCTACGACTGGCACCCCACCTGAAAGTTGACCTCAGCAACCCCGACTGGGAGGTGAAGGTGGCGTTGATGACCGAAGAGGTCTTTCTCCTTGAAGAGAGGATTGTCTGCCCCGGAGGTCTGCCCACTGGGGTTCAGGGCACAGTACGGGCGAAGTTGGAGAGCGAGCGAGACTACCTCGCATCCTACCTCGTGATGAGGAGGGGATGTCGCCTTCTGTTCGGCCCCGATGCGGAGCCCGGGTTGGTTAGCGCACTGGCGAACTGGGACCCCGCACTTTTGGATGAGTCTTGGGCGGACCGGTTGCAGACATCACCGGGGGTCGGTCATGTCGGGAAGATCTGGGCGGTGGTCGGCGACGACCTTTCCGATTTTGTCGACGAGGACGAGGGGCGAGTCCCGTATGCTAGGCTCGAGCCGTTGGTCGGCTGGAGCGACGATGCGCTGCACGAACTCAAACTCCGTGCTGGAATCACCTGAGGGAATGCTCCTCGGACTCCTGCGATTGGCCAAAAACAACCGACTTGACCCATTCAGGGATAGCATGATATCGGAGCCTACTCACCCTTAGCCGATTCAGATGCCGATGGTAATCGACCCGAAGGAGACTTTCTCCACCGATGAACCTGTCAAGGCTCTCGCACTATCGCCTGACGGAAGTTGGCTCGCCTGGGGTGACGATGCCGGTACAGTGACCCTTCGCTCACTCACAGGTTCTGAAACCCCCGACCCATTCGTGGTCGAGGG
>DAVI01000087.1:15176-16420 GCA_002505495.1 Euryarchaeota archaeon UBA59
GACCTCGTGGCAGTGATTGATGGCGCCCGCCTACTCCATCTGTTGACCTCTAGCGGGCGCTTGCTATGCCATCACTCAGGCGGCGAGTTGGGTCGCCTCGCGGTCGCCGACAACGGCGAGGTCGCAGCTGTGGCTGATGACGAGGGCACAGTGACCGTGGTCGAACGGAACGGTACGATACGCTACACTCGACCGGCCAGAGGAGAGCAGGGGGAACGGGTAACAGCCCTATCCTTCCTTGCTGACGGTCACCTCGTAATCGCCCGCGAATCCCTCGACGTCACTATTGGCGAGGAGGAGGAGATTGTCATCGAGTGGTGGAACCCCCTCGGACAAGAGGTAGGTAGAACGACTCTGCGTCAGAGGTGTGAAGTCTTGGAAGCGACCGAGAGTGGCGTCCTTGCAGGAATGTTCGACGGCGAGGTCGTCGAGTATGACTCGGAGAGGGAGGGCAAGACTCGTTTCAAATCTGCATTCAGCATTCACGACCTGCTCAGCGTGGGCGAGAACATGGTTGTGACATCGTGGTTCGAAGTCTACCTCGTAGATGCTTCTGGTGATGAGATATGGCAAGTCCAACACACAGGTCTGACCGAACTGGTGAGAGCCAATGGTGGTGGGACACTACTCGCAGTTGCTGGCGACAATCAAAACGAGTACACACGGGAAAATGAGGTGCTGCTCCTCGAGGTCGGGGCTAAACCATACATGCTGGAATCTGGCCGTGACATTGACTCCGACCTCATCGCCTTTGACGAGCCTCTAGCCGTAGACGAGGGGCGGGTCGCTGACATCAGCGCCTACGAGATGGACACCTCGGGTGAGATGGAAGGTCTGCTCACTGAAGAGGAGTTGGAGCAACTCACAGGCGGCAGCACCTCATCCTCGGTCTCTGGAGAACTGCTCGACCTGTTAGAAGCAGAAGTCACGATGACCGATGAGAGTCCCAACGACCAATTCGACATCGCGGCTGGGCTGTTGGACGAGTCGGGAAGAACCAACTTGCCACCAATTGCTGACGCTGGTGAAGATCAAATCGTCGAGGCAGATGCGGACGGCAACGCGGTGATACTACTCGATGGCAGCAGGTCATACGACGAAGATGGTGAGATTGTCAGCCATGAATGGAGGGACCAGTCCAACAGGGTGATCGGTGAGGCGCCTCAAATCAAGGTGAAACTCCCAAAAGGGAACTACACATTCACATTGACGGTTACGGACAACGACCTCGCCAGCACCTCCGA
>DAVI01000087.1:16689-17012 GCA_002505495.1 Euryarchaeota archaeon UBA59
GGAACCATCGGGTCGTAGACTCCGTGACAGAATAGCATGGCAGTTTCCGAGTTGGCATCGTGCGCCTCATTGTCGTAGGTTTCCGAGAGTACCTCGTAGGCTGATAGAATCATGATGCCAGCCAAAGTGTGGGGATAGCGCGTCCCGACATGGAGGGCCAATGCACCACCTTGGCTGAAACCGGCGAGTACGATTCTGTCGTATGGTATCCCTCGGGCGTGCTCCGCCTCAAGCAGCTCGACAACCAATTCCGCACTATTTCGAATCGTTCGCTCGTCCTCCCGCGCCTCTGAATCCCACTCCAAAGTGAGAATGTCGTACCA
>DAVI01000087.1:17064-27433 GCA_002505495.1 Euryarchaeota archaeon UBA59
GGGAAGACAAAGCGAGTGTGAGGCATCTCCATCATCGGCACGATTGGCTCAAAGTCGTCGCCCGAGGCGCCGAGTCCATGCAGCCAAATGACTGTGGAGGTGTGTTCTTCCGTGGCATCCACGACGACAAGTTCCAGTTCGTAGTCAGCCATTTGGCTCACTCACGACAGTTTTCCTAGTTCTTCTGCGAGGATTGGAAGCGCCTCTTCCCATGTTGAGACGATTCCATAGTCTGCGATCTTGAATATCGGAGCCTCGGGGTCCTTGTTGATGGCCACGATGTACTTGCTCGTTCGCATCCCAGCGAGGTGCTGGATTGCGCCACTGATTCCGACCGCGATGTAGAGACTCGGATTGACAGTCTTTCCAGTCTGTCCGACCTGCATGCTGTGAGGAATCTCCTCCCATGTGTCAACCGCCGCTCGACTTGCGCCGACCGCTGCACCGATTTGGTCGGCGATGGCGTTGAGGTGAGAGAAGTTGGCTGGGTCTCCCATGCCGCGACCGCCTGAGATGATGATGTCAGCGTCTGCGACATCGATGCGCTCGCTCGCCTTGGCAATCGCCTCCTGTACTGCGATCCGAACATCGCCGCTCTGTTGAACGGTTGCCGTATCGGCACTACCTCCATCACCTGCGGGAGGGAAGGTGTTGGCCCTGAGGGTGAGAACACAGTCGCCACTCACCGAGAGGTCTTGCATCGCCTTGCCGGAGTAAATCGGGTGGGTCACATTCAGTCCAGGAGAAAGCGCAGTCACATCTTGGATGACGGGTATGCCACGCCGTGCTGCGATTCGGGAGCAGATGTCTCTACCTTTTGAGGTCGCTGCGCCAATCAGAACACCGCTACCCGCAGCTGCGTCGAGCGCTTCTGACCAAGCCCCCCCATCGTATGAGGAGAAGCAGTCGCCGGTTACTGAAAGCACTTTTCCGACTCCGAGAATCGTTGCAGCCTCATCGGCGCCGACTCCGCCGGGGCAGAGCACGGTCGTGTTCGCTTCGAGGGTTGTTGCTGCGCCTACGAGTTGGCGGGTGACAGGGTGAAGTTCGCCACTTCTTGATTCTGCGATGATTGTGATATCCATGATTCCAACTCCTCAGATGACCTTCGCCTCATCCCTCAACAGGCCGACAACCTCGGGTACCGAATCGGCCCCCTCAAAGGTCTTGCCCGGTGGCTTCTGAGCCGGCGATGCATGACGGACTACCGAGACGTTTGTGGTTCCGATTTCGCCGCCTACGACCTCGATTTGGGCCCGCTTGGCCATCATGATGCCCCGGACATTCGGTCGGCGCAGCTCAATCGTCATCTTGGAGAAGGTGAGGACTGCTGGTGCCGCCACGGTCACCTTCTCGCTACCTGTCGCCGAAGAGCGGGTGAATGACGGGCCGCTGACGTCGAAGTCGGTGATTTCGACGATGCAGGGTGCGCCGATTATCTCGGCGACTCCCGGTCCTGTTGAACCTTGATTGGTGTCGGCCGCCTGCTTTCCGCAGTATACATACTCAGCGCCTGATGCCTGGACCGCAACTGCCAATGCGGCCTGAACCTGAATCGAGTCTAGGGACTCCCAGCCGTCCTGCCAGACCCGCACCAACTGTTCGACTCCCAGCGCGGCTGCGTCCTTCAGTACCTTGTCGGCTCGAGCCGGACCGAGAGTGATGGCGGTTATGCTGCCACCGGCGGCCTCCTTGTGCTGCAGCGCAGCCTCGAGGGCGTACTCGTCGTAGGGGCTCGTCACCCAACTCGTGATTGCGTTCTCATCCACCCTGTCACCTGCAACCGTGATTCTGGCGGTGGTGTCGGGTACCTGCTTCAGCAGAACTGCAATCTCGACCATCGAAGCGGGCGACCTGCAATCCCTCTATCAAAGTTTAGACAGCGCCCAAAGGGCGCTCCGTCGTAGGCAACCCTCACGATTCTCGGGTGAAGGCTTGGATGCCCGTGATGTGGCGCCCGAGGATGAGGTTGTGGATGTCGTGGGTCCCCTCGTAGGTCTTGACCGACTCTAGGTTGGCCATGTGGCGCATGATGCAGTACTCATCCAGAATTCCGTTGGCTCCATGAATGTCGCGGGCCATTCTAGCGATTTCCAGTGCCATGTCTACGTTGTTCATCTTGGCGAGGCTGATTTGTTCGGCAATCCAAGTTCCGTCGTCCTTCTTGCGAGCGAGGTCGAGGGCGAGGAGTTGTCCCTTGGTGATCTCACGGAGCATCCACGCCAACTTGTTCTGAACCAGTTGGTAGGAGGCTATCGGATGGTCGAACTGGATTCGGCTGAGGGCGTATTCCTTGGCCGAGTGAAAGCACGCCTGGGCGGCGCCGATTGCGCCCCACGAGATGCCGAAGCGAGCGTTGTTGAGGCAGGAGAACGGCCCCTTGAGTCCTTCGACTCCGGGCAGGATTCGGTCCTTCGGAATCTTGCAGTCCTGAAACACCAGTTCGCTTGTGACGCTCGCCTTGAGTGAGTGCTTGCCGGTCATCTCCGGTGCTGAGTAGCCAGGGTCATCCTTCTCGACGATGAAGCCGCGGATGACACCTTCCAACTTCGCCCAGACGATAGCGAGGTCTGCGATGGTGCCGTTGGTGATCCACATCTTGGCGCCATTGAGCAGGTAGTGGTCGCCCTTGTCCTCGGCCCGAGTAATCATGTCGCCGGGGTTGCTGCCGTAGTCCGGCTCAGTCAGGCCGAAACAACCGACCAACTCACCTCGAGTCATGCCGGGCAGATACTTCTGCTTCTGCTCCTCGCTGCCGAAGTCCCAAATTGGATACATCGCAAGTGAACCTTGCACGCTGGCGAATGAGCGGACGCCCGAATCCCCTCGCTCCAACTCCTGACAGATGAGGCCGTACGCCACATAGGAGAGGCCGGGGCATTCGTAGCCAGTTAGCGGAGCGCCGAGCACACCCATCTCTCCGAGTGCCACTCGCCACTCGTCGGGAAAAACGCCGTCTCGGCAAGCCTGCTCGATGTTGGGGATGACCTCGTCCTCGACCCAGTCCCGAACCATGTCACGGACCATGACCTCCTCTTCGGTCAACTGCGACTCGATGTCGTAGAAGTCGAGTGCCTCGTATGTCACTACGCTCACCTTCTGTTGCTGCGGGCACAAGACTGGCTCATCAATGCTCCGACATCCTCAACGCCGTCTACCCGTTGGTTTTTCCTTCTTCTTTTCCGGTTGCCCGGCCCTTCGCTTCTCCATTCGCCGCTCTCTGCGGCCGTCACTCCATTTCTTGTACTTCTTCTGCATCTTCGGACTCATCATGTAGAGGAGTCCGAGCACAGAACCGGGTACGGCTACTATTACAAGAATACCGGCAAGTGAGGAGACTAGTTTCTCGTCGATTGATTTGGGCTGAGGAGCATATTC
The DNA here is from genome assembly GCA_002505495.1 of Euryarchaeota archaeon UBA59. Taxonomy (GTDB): domain Archaea; phylum Thermoplasmatota; class Poseidoniia; order Poseidoniales; family Thalassarchaeaceae; genus MGIIb-Q1. The sequence goes on from DAVI01000087.1 coordinate 20,443, forward strand.
AACGATACGGCCAAATGAGGTGACTCCGAAGCCGGTCTCATCGGTTGTTGTCCAACCACCGATTAGTCGCTCGTGTGCAATCATCGGGTCGGATTTCCCTGCGTCATGGTTGTAGAGCCAAGGATAGGCATACCCCAAGGAGTCAGTTCCTTCCATCACATTCCAGTCAACCCAACCAAAGGGCGCGGTTTGGATGAGAATCGTGTCTTCCGTTCCAATGTGGAATCCTGTGAATTCAGCGTCAATGTTGACCTGCTTCACGAGAACATAGCTGTCCGAGGCTACCGTGGGATTCAGTTCCACCACCCCAACCGAGCTTCCCTGACCTGCGCCATAACATCGGTCGCGGGCCGGATGAGGGCAGATGACCGCCCGCCATTTCAATCCGGTTGAGCCGCTGAGCCACGATACTTGGTGTTCTGAGTCGATGATGCCTATCCCGTCACTTTCAGTGGCGAAGACACAGTGTGAATGCATCTTCTTCAGGCAGGCGATGTCGAGGATTGCACTGCTCTTGGTGTCGTTGAGTGTGAAGAATTCGCCGTTGCCGTTGGCGTTCTCTCGGTAACGGACGATGGAGCCATCTGGAGTCCCGACATAGGCCCAACCACCTGCTGCATCCCAAGCCACGGCGCTGAGAGATTGGCCGAGGAAGAATGCAGTCGAGCCTGCTACATGCGTGACCGAATGGTCTGAGGTGGCGTAGCGAAGCATGGTACCGTCCTCGCCGACGAATAGCGCCGTTTCGCCGCGCGGGTGCCAATCGACATCGGCTAGGTCGTCCTCATCACCGCTGTTCAACTCGATTTCATCATTGACGTCCTCCGTTGAAAACCTGAGAGCAAAGCCGTTCGCGCCGACCACAATCACATTCAGGCCGTCAGGTGAGACTGAGAGTTCTTCCAAGCCGAGGTCGAATGTTGCGAGCATCCTTCCGGTGGAGGCTCCGACCGCCGAATCGCCTTCCGCCGCAACCGTCAATGGAACGAGCAGAAAAAGTATGGCGACCAATACCGCCCTCCTCAGCATGGTGCGGCCAAACGACTCGTCGGTTTATCCTTCACCCTTCAAATTCCTCAATGAACCCTATGCTCAACGCGTTCTTCCCGATGGGCCCACTAAAGGGAAAGGCGAAGCGTTAGGTTCAACCGATGCCGCCTCGCGCCCACGCTCATGGAGACCTTCGAAGTCAAGCGGGGTATGGTCAAGAACGTGTCAGCGGATGGAGGTTTGGCGAAGCTCGCCGGACAGTACTTCGACGATGTTTCAGAGAGCGGTGAGAATGCCTTCGAAGCGTCATTTGGGATTCTGTCCAACATCTCCGCACACTACGACGAGAAGGGGAAACTGAGCGTCGATGTTGTGCAGATGAAGGGTTCCGACTTGGAGGAGTACCTCTCCGCCGATGGCGGCCGTGAACAGGCTTTGGAGTCACGCCGCCGTTGGAGCGACTTTCTCAACGAGGCGACCGGCTACAACCCGAAGCAACGAGGCGACAAGGCGAAGGAGAGCACAAAGAAGGCCTCCAAGGCAAAGTCAGCCATCCGTCAGACTCGACATCTAATGACGATGACAAATGTCGATGAAGAGACTGCCGCAGAGGCGGAGGCTCTAATCACCGAGATTGAAGAGGCCCTTGAGAGAGGAGACAACACTCGCGCCGCGAGCCGCGGCGAAAAGTTGGGCAAGTTGTTCGGGTAGGGATCTGATGGAAGCAGACGACCTCTCTACTCTCTCGCCAGAGAACCGAGAGCGCGTCAACGCAATGATGGCGGGCGTCGAAGAGGTCGTCGGAATCGGCCATCTCGTCAACTGTCTGAACGAATCTACCTCACACGCCGGCGACGGCGTCCTGCGCGCATATGTCGGCTTCGAGCCGAGCGGCAAGGCTCACATCGGCTGGAAGATAATCTCGCAGACCCTGCGAAACCTGTTGGACAACGGCGTCAATGTCCTCATTTTCATGGCCGACTGGCACGCCTGGGTGAACGACAAGTTCGGCGGCGACATGGAGAAGATTCAGATTACCGGGCGCTACACGGAAGAGGTCTTCCGAGCCCTTCTGGGCAAGCCCGAGGAAGGGGATGGAGCGGGGCAGTTGCGTTTCCTGTATGCGAGTGAGCTGATGGATTCGGGCGACTACTGGGCACGGGTCCTTCGATGTTCCAAGAACATGAGCCTTGATCGCGTCCGACGGACATTCAGCATCATGGGAAGAGCCGAGGACTCCTCCGACGGCGACCTCTCCAAGTTCTTCTATCCGGCAATGCAGGCGGCTGACATCTTCGAGATGGAAATCGACATCGCACTCGGTGGCATGGACCAGCGCAAGGCGCACATGTACATGCGCAGGGTTGCTGACCGCCATGGATGGGTGAAGGCGACCTGCGTCCATACTCCTATTCTCTCCGGACTGAAGGCGGCTGGTGCCCGAATGGAATCCTTCGACCACAAGATGAGCAAGTCGGACCCCGGTGGGGCGCTTCTGCTGCACGACGACAACGCCACACTTCGAAAGAAGATGAGAAAGGCCTTCCTCGACCCTACTTCCCCGGACTCCCCGGTCTACGAACTCGTCGAGAGTATCCTGCTTCCCGAGTTGGGCACCCTTACCATCACCCCCAAGCCAGAGTATGGCGAGCCCTCCACCTGGAGTGACCTCGCCGCCCTCAAGGCGGCTGTGGAGGCGGGTGAAGTACACCCAATAGACCTCAAGTTCGGAGTCGCCGATGCGCTCTCAGAAACCCTCGCACCACTCGCCGCCCACTTCGCTGAGAAGCCGGAGTTGTTGGAAGCGGTTAACGAGATTACCAACAGTTGAGTTGGTTAACACTCACTTACACTGCGGCGATGATTTATTTCGAATAACTCCCGTAGGCCCCCAATTGGGAGGATTGCTCCTCAAGCCGGGGTAGAGTTCTAAGCGTATGTCAATACCGCAGAACCTGTGAGTAACGTGGCTGAAGTAGGCATCGATGATATCGCGATTCATTTTCCGAAACTCTACTTCGACATGAAGGACTTCGCAGAGATGCGGGGTGCAGACTTCGGAAAGTTGAACAAAGGTCTCGGCTTGACAGCGATGTCAATTCCAGACAAGCACGAAGACACCGCCACGATGGGTGCAAACGCGGTCACCCGACTTCTCGACCGCAATGGCATCGACCCCAGCAATATCGGCAGGATGTACCTCGGTACCGAGTCTGCTCTCGATGGTTCCAAGCCGACCGCCACCTATATTCTCGACATGCTTGAGCAGCGTTACTCCAAGCAGTATGGTAAGGACTGCTTCCGAAACTGCGACGTTGTAGACATGACCTTCGCCTGCATCGGTGCGGTAGACGCTCTTCACAACACCCTCGACTGGGTTGCCAGAGGGGGCGAAGAAGAGAACCGGTTAGGGATTGTCGTCTTCAGTGACAACGCCAAGTACGACCTTGAGTCGAGTGGTGAGTACACACAGGGTGCCGGCGGTGGCGCTCTAATCGTTCGGCACAACCCACGACTCATCTCCATTCCAGACCGCTGGGGCGTATCGACAACTCCGGTTCACGACTTCTTCAAACCGCGCAGAGAAGTCTCGATCAAGTCCGTAATCACTCATGTTCTGCAACTGGCGAAGGAGACCGGCCACAACGTCAAGGAGGGGTTGGCTGACCGGATGGTCAAACACCTGCCAGAATCAACTGTGCGCAGGCTCGGTATTTTCGCCCATGGAGAGGAGATGGTCTCTGTGCACCGAGATGAGCCGATTTTCGATGGAGCGTTCTCCAATCGCTGTTATCAGGAGGCCGTCAAGACTGCCTTCCTCGACTTTCAGCGACGAGCCAAGAAGCAAGGGCGCTACGATCCGAAAAAGGATGAAATCCTCACAGAACAGTGGGTTCGCATCATCATGCATCTACCATACGCCTTCCAGGGGAAGAGAATGTTCCCCGATGTCTTCCGGCACGACCGGAGAGAGAAGCCAATCTGGGATGAGTTGATTGCAGAAATCGGCACCGAGCCACGGTATGTTGATTTTGAGGATACTCCAGAGGGTGAAATCGAGTACGACAAGGCGCAGGACGCCTTCCGTAGAGCCATCTCGAAAACTGCAGCATACCAAGAATTCCACGCCGCGAGCATCGAGAAGGGGCAACGTGCATCGAGTCTCATAGGCAACCAGTACACCGGTTCCATCTTCCTCGCGATGATGTCAACCTTTGAGTCGGACTACGAAGACAACTCCCTCCTTGAAGGCAAGTACTTCGGAATGTGTGGCTACGGCTCAGGTGCGAAGGCGAAGGTGTTCGAGGGTCTGGTCTCGGCGAAGTGGCGAGAGGTCGTCGCCAGCTGGAACTTGTTTGAGCGGTTGGCTGGCCGGCAGGCGATTGACAAGATGACATACGAGTCGCTGCACAAAGGTATCCTCACAGAGAGCGTCCTAGAACCGTCGGGCGAATTCGCACTCGTTGAAATCGAATCCGAGGGCGTCCGCGAAGGGGCTCGAACCTACTCTTGGATGGGATGAACGAGCGAAAATCGACTCCGCGTCGATAGTGGGCAACTCAGCGTCGCGCTGAAGCGACTCAGAACTCGCTGAGCAGTTCAAGATACTCGTCGGGCTCCAGCAGGTCATCCGGATCGAGGTCGTGGGGTCGGATGTTCAACAACCAACCATCGCCGTAGGGGTCTTCGTTCACCAGTTCCGGGCTGTCCTCAACCTCGCCGTTCAACTCGATGACATGGCAGGGGAATGGAGTCTCGATGACCCAGCGCTCTTGAGAAGTCCTCAAGGTAACCAATGCATCGCCGATGTGAAGTTCCTGACCGGTCACTCCGGCCTCCTTCGCTCCCGTTCCGAGTTGCTCCTTGCCCTCCTCCGGCGTAATTTGGAACTCCTCAATCTCCGTTGGTTGGGGGAGAATCACCCGGATTAGGTCTCCGAGGTCAGCCTGAAGGTAGTCAGTGATTCCGACTTTGTAGAGGTCCCCAGTTTCCTCATCAGACTCTAGATGCTGAAACCACATGTGGCTCTTGAAGTACTTTCTACCCTCAATTATTTGGAATTCAATAACTTCGTCATCATCCATTTTCATTCCCCGTTGGCGGCGCCCACTTTGGCGTCATATTTAACCATTTGAGAAGCAGCCATTGTTTTTCGTCGTCGGAGGCTGAGAGCGACCCTTCATGAAGCGAGGACGATTAGAAGGTGGCGGGGAGCAAACATGGACTTCGGAGAGAGCGAGGAACAGAGCGCCATCCGAGAGATGGTCAGGGGCTTCGCGGAGTCGGTTTTACCGCCCACGATAGAACATCGCGACAAGAACCAGATTGCGCCGGTCGAAGAGTGGAAGAAATTCTGCGACGAGACCGGACTTCAAGGAATCACCATCGCTGAGGAATATGGGGGATTCCCTGTGGATGACATCTCAGAAGCGATCATCATAGAGGAGTTGGCGCGCGTCGATCCCTCGTTTTCAGTCTTTTACGCGGTTCACGTCGGCTTGTGCAGCAAGACCATCACACTCCACGGCACAGATGAGCAGAAGCAGAAATATCTCACTCAGTTGGCGGCTGACAAGGTGGGTGCGTACTCACTTTCCGAGGCCGGAGCTGGAACGGATGCGGGGGCACTCTCATGCAAGGCGGAACTCTCCGAAGATGGCTCACACTACATCCTGAATGGGCTCAAAATGTGGGTCACGAACGGTGCTAGTGCCGACTTCTATGTCCTCTTCGCCAAGGTGGTTGGACACCCAGACTATGGTGTAAAGAAACACGGCGGGACGACAGCATTCATCGTCGAGAAGGCGTTTGAAGGCTTCTCGGTTGGTAAGAAAGAGGACAAACTCGGGATTCGCAGCAGCGACACGACCACCCTCGTCCTCGAAAACTGCGTGGTACCCGCTGAGAATGTACTGGGCGAGGTGGGCAAGGGATTCTCGATTGCAATGAACGCCCTCGACAACAGTCGGATTGGCATTGCTGCACAGGCGTTGGGAATTTCGCAAGGCGCCTTCGAGGCGTCCGTGAAGTACTCACATGAGAGAGAGACCTTCGGAAAACCACTCGCCGCCCATCAGATGATTACCTCATATCTATCCGAGATGGCAACTCGCATAGACGCCTCCCGTCTTCTTGTCTATAGGGCTGCAGATGCAAAGCGGCGGCATTACGAGGAGGGCGCTCCGCGGCATACTGTCGAGGCGAGCATGGCGAAGTTGTTTGCCGGCGACACAGCGATGTGGGTCGCTGATAGAGCGGTCCAGATTCACGGAGGCTACGGATATGTCACTGAATTCCCGGTCGAGCGCTTCTTCCGAGATGCAAAGATCACCCAAATCTACGAAGGGACCCAGGAAGTTCAGAAACTGGTAATCGCTCGCAACCTCAAGCCGTGAATTACAGAACAGTCATTCTCGATGACTCCCCCGCCTTTCTGTCCTCACTTTGGACAGACATCAACCCGGAAGGTTCAGCCGGATAGATTAGCGGCGGATTTGATCTATTAACCGGCCGGGGTGTCGGCCGGTGGCCACTGAAGTCGGGGCCAAGATTCCGGTTCGCCATCCTGCCAAGACAGCTGAGCCAATCGCTCGGCGACCTCTGAGAGAGTTGCTAGGTCACTTTCGACCTGAGTGTGATGCAGCCACGCCTTCAACCGGCCAAGCCGAATTCCAGGGCTCAATCCGGTCTGCTCTGCTATCCAATTCCCATCGGCCAATGGGGAGTTGCCCGCCCGGTTGACTGCAAGCGCATCCAGTGCAGCTCTCACCGCTGCTGCCGAAGGCTCATCCAAAGCACTCTCGCAGGCGAGTTGCAACTGCAGCCTAGCGCCGAGTGCAGCGCGGTAGAGACGCAACTCGCCCGGTGCCGCAGGATTAGGAAGTTGACCGAGTCGGCTGAGCAAATCCTCGACTCCGACGATGACCCTCTTGGGCGCCTTGAGAGCGATGAGGTCCTTTTGAGCCGATGCGGGGTGGAATAGGATGGCTAGGCGAGCCTC
>DAVI01000087.1:27497-29503 GCA_002505495.1 Euryarchaeota archaeon UBA59
CGCTCGGAAGTAGGCGCTCGAGAACACCATCGACAGCGAGTCGAGAGAGAACATCTGCCGCGTGCCCGCCTTCGAGAATCCTAGTGAACTCCTGCCAGATTCGCTCGACGCTGACATTCTGCAACATCGCTTGGCACTCGATGAGCGCCGCGGACAACTCCTCATCAGGTTGCCACAGACCAGCCTCGGCTTGGTCCATGAAACGGTAGACTCGCATGATTCGCAAGCCGTCTTCTGCTAGCCGTACCTTGGCCTCTCCAACCGCCCGTAGTACGCCCTTTCCAAGGTCCACCCGCCCCTCAAAGGGATCGTGCAGAAGGCATCTGGCAAGGTCGATTGCCATCGAATTGATGGTCAAGTCTCGACGCTGCAAATCATCATTCAGGGATTTTCCAAACTTCACGGATTCCGGCCTTCGGCCGTCGAGATATTCTTGGTCCGAGCGCAGAGTAGTCATCTCGAAATGAGAGCCGCCGGGCTCTGTCCGCACCGTCACAGTACCATACTCCATCCCAGTCGGAATCGAGTCTGGAAAAAGGTCGATGACCTGCTCAGGTTCCATTGTACTGGTGAGGTCGAAGTCATTGGGAATCCTACCTGAAAGGCCATCACGCACGGGGCCACCGACCACCCAAACTCCATGGCCGCTCTCCGCAACCTTCGAGACGATGGTCAACAGTTCCTCTGGAAGAGCTGAAATCCAGCCTGCGAGTGATTGTTGGAGAGGCTCCGCCGGTACATCCGCGAGAAGACCTGCGGGCAACTGCGAGAGACGGGCGAAGGACTCCATCGTCTACGCGGTGGTGGCAACTGCTTTCAAGGGCGACGGCGAGCAGGGGCCGTGGAAGTCGAACTGGTTGCAATTGATTGGCTGAAGCCACACGAGGAAGTGAGGTGGAACAAGGTCGAGGAGTTGGCCAAGGTCACCGAACGCTGGGGCTGCTACACCAAGCCTCTACTCATCGATTCAGAAACTGGCGCAATCCTCGATGGACACCACCGACATCAAGTCGGAATTCGTCTGGGATTGAACAGATTACCGGTGATTCTCTTCGATTACCTCGCCGACGAGCGAATTACGGTTGAAGCGTGGCCAAACGCCGATGTGGACCACCTCTCCAAAGCCGATGTCTTAGAAATGTCACTCTCCGACGACCTCTATCCCCCAAAGACCAGCAAGCACACGATTGAGGAGGACACACCTCCAATCAGCGTCTCACTTGAGCTGCTCGCCGAGAAAGCCGATTGAAGGCAAGGAACGGGGCAGAGCCGCAAGCGCCGGGTCAGGAAGTACGGACTTCCACATCAGCGAGCAGACTGGATGCCGCCTGTGCGAGCAGATCGTGTTCTGAAGAAGATAGTTCGCCGGCCGCACCAAGCAACTCGGGAGAACAATCTCGGCCGTGGGCATCCTCAAGCAGTCGCAATCGCATCAGCGCCGGCATTCTATCATCAGAGACGATTTCAACAGCGAGTTTCTGAGCCCATTGGTCAGCACGACCGCGAATGAGTCTAGGGAGCAGGTTTGGGGCTTCACTACTCTTCATCGATTTGACGACGGCCTTGTTTTCCACCCAATCTCTCTCAGACAGCAAATCGATGAGAATGCGGAACTCGTCCGCTGATGGGTCGATTATCGTCCTTTCCCACCGAGAGAAGTCGCCACCCTCCCAGTCAATCGGGAGAATCAGCCGCAGGGCAGCCGTTCTCTCTGCAGTCTGCAGCGGCTTGTCTGCCAGACTTGCAACGATCTCTCTCAACTCACTAGGGACGGAAGATGATGAGAGGGCAAGTTGCTCGAGGGCTGCCACTCTGACCCTTAGGTGGGTGTCTTGGAGCGCCAATGCAAGCAGTGCCGAATTATTCGACTCGCACCTTTCAATCGCTTGTACCGCAAGTCGCCTAACCGCAGGATGTGGATCCTTCAAGGCCAATATTATCGAATCAGGAGACAATGGTGCGACTAGTAGAATGCTACGCCACGCCTCAAGACGGACCTGGTGTTT
>DAVI01000087.1:29646-32299 GCA_002505495.1 Euryarchaeota archaeon UBA59
GCATTTGCCGCTCGAGCGCGGAACCACTCGCTGTCGTCATCCAAGAGAGGAATGAATGCTGGTAGTGCTGCCGCGTCGTTCAATTCGAACAACTTGCGTACCGCGATTCGACGCTGCCTGACATCCTTGTCGGAGAGGCGAGACATGTATTGACGGACCATGCGGGACAGGCCCACAGGCCCGCCATCCAAAAACCTCCGCAGGGAGCAAGTGGTGACAAATCAGGGAACTAAGTCACCGTGGGGGCCGAAGTCGCGGCCTTCGTCCTGCTCAACATCCGGAGCACCGGGGTGCTGCATCTGTGTTTCGAATAGTGCCAGAAGGGTGGGCCAAAGAGGGGTGAGCCATTCTGCGGCCTCAGCTAGGAGTCGAAAAATAGGATGATCATCATCAAGACCCATTCCCTCAAGTTCGAAGATGAAATCCTCCTGTTCATCCTCCAAGACAATCTCCACCCCTTCCTCCGCGTAGAGGTTCAAAGGAGGTAAGGTCTCAGGCAACTCCCGTAATTCCCTGACTAGCTGGTCAAGTTGTTGAAGGACCTCATCAGCGAAGATTCCGAGTTCGCCACCGACTTCGAGTGCGTCCTCAAACATTTCAGCCAACTGTTCTGGACCGGCTGGTTCGTGCTCCGTCTCGCTGATATCGACCGGACCGAACAAGACACCTCCCAAGTCGGTGTCAACCATCTCCTGCTGTCGCTCTCTCTTCACCAACCGCTGACTCACCCTTCCTCCGAGGGGCGCGATGACAAATCCGCCTTCACATATCCTCTCCTCAAGCCATCTCGGGAGGGCAGCCAAAGAGCCGGTGACGAGAACCCGGTTGAGGGGGTCGGGTAGGTTAGGGGGAGCCCTTTCCAGAGAGCGCATCTTGCGGACGGTGAAACGGCTTTTCAGGTTCTGAGCCTTCAGCCTCCTGCGCACATGCTCGACCACCTGTTTGTTCGGGTCGACGACTGTCACTCCTCCCTCAGGACCGACGATATGTGACACAAGCGCGGCGAGGTAGCCGCCCTTCGCCCCGAGGATGAGGACTTCCTGCCCCTCTGCGAGTTCCAAATGGTGGAGAAGAGTCACCACCATGTGCGGTGCGGAGATGGTTTTGACGCCGCCACGCTCAGTCTCTGTGAAGACGATTGGGCGGTCATGCCAGAATGGTAGTGGGTCGTAATCGGTGAACTTCCGGATGTCGACTCTCAACATCGCTTCGCGGATGGAATCTGTGAGCGGCAAACCCGCCTTTCGCAGCCTCCCAAGCAACTCCGCCATCTCGGCCATGGTGGGTCCAGTGCCGCTGACAGACAAAAGGCTGAGGGTTCGCACTTTTGATATCATGACGCTTTGTGGGGTAGACACAGGGACCGTGGTCTAGCGGTTATGACGTCGCCCTTACAAGGCGAATATCGCAGGTTCAATTCCTGCCGGTCCCACCACCGAGCGCGCTCGGTCGCCGAGTGAGGGGGAGTCAGAAATGGCTTTCCACTTCAGCATGACAATCGAGCCGAGGGGCGCTGGAATTGTATTTCTCGCTCACACCGAAAGCCAACGGCCGCTACTCCCGCCCCCGATATCGAATGCGAATCGTCAAAAGCGGTCGCTCCGCGGGTCGGCTTGTGCCACAGGACACCTCAGTACACGCCGCCCGGCTCGCCCGACGGCTCAAGCGGAACGGCATGACGGTATCCACGGCGGAGTCCTGCACCGGAGGACTGCTCGCCTCTTCACTGACCGACATACAGGGCGCAAGCATCTGGTTCAAGCAGGGTTGGATCACCTACTCAAACGACTCAAAAGTGGACCAATTGGGAGTGAATACGGATTTGTTCGAGGAGAACGAAGGCTACGCGGGCGCTGTGAGTGCGGATGTCGCCAAGGCGATGGCCGAGGGGGCAGCGCGAAACTCATCCAGCGATGTCGCAATCTCGGTCACCGGAATCGCGGGTCCCACAGGCGGTACCGAAACCAAGGAGGTCGGCTTGGTATGGGTCGGCGTGAAAATCGGTGACGCTGTCGAGGCGAAATCAGCATCATTTGGACAGGGAGACCGGAGAAGCAACAAGGAGGCATTCGCCAACTTCGCTCTGCGTACTGTATTGGAGGTCTGGGACGAACACTTCGAGGAGCCGGAGCCGGCCCCCGAAATTACCGAGGAAGGCGAACTTGAGGAAGGAGAACAGCCCGAGTTGGACGATGCACTCCGCACTGTCGACGGAGATGATGCCAACTGGGACCGAGAGGTCGAGTGGGTCGATGGCGCACCGCCTCCAGTCGAACCTGATGAGAACGAGGATGCTGACATTCTCGACTCGGATGTCAAATGGGGCGAAGAGTGAGTGAGTCCTGTCCTGCGGCGAGTTCGAGCGTAATTGCTTTGAGCGGCCGTCTGCCGCTACAGAAGGTATGGCCGAGGCACTCTGGCGAGATATCTCTTCTCGCCTTACCCGAATAGGGCTCTTCCCAGTCAAGGGAGTACAGGCGAGCCTGATGGCCCACAAGGACCCAAATGGGCTCCTAGACAGGGCGCAGCAGTTCGGCTACACAGGAGTCTTGACAGTGGAACTCTTCGATGAATTACAACACCGAGCTGATGTTGATGGGTCGAAAGAGGGAAACGGTGTTGGGGGCGATGACGGAGAAGCGCCGACTGTCGC
>DAVI01000087.1:32383-33408 GCA_002505495.1 Euryarchaeota archaeon UBA59
GGCGAAGAGGCGACAGGTCGTGTGATTGCACCGATTTCTCTGCCTGAGCCGAGTCAGGCGGATCGGCCGCATGGGCTGGCGCACTTCTCACTCGACGGGTTCCCAATGCTGGCAACCGATGTCGATACCGAGTTGGAGATTCACTTTGAAATCACAGGAAAAAGCACCACTGAGGGGAAGATGAAGGACTTTCTCGCCTGTTACAACGACCGACTTGAGAGGATCAAGAGAATCATCGTTCAGACCGGACGGTTGCCAAATCGAGTCATCAGCGTCAACCAGTTGATTCGTGACAGAGCCCGCTTCTCATCATCCTCAAACAGCGCCACAGTAATCGGACTTGTCAACAATGTTCGGCACAAGGGAGACAATCTCTACTTCAACATCGAAGATGAAACCGGCGATTTCTTCTGCCTCCTCTCACCGGCGCGCGATAGCGACGGAGCGGCGGTCGCGAAACGTCGTAACCGAGTGGTCACAGGCGGCCTGATGAACGACGACGTGGTGGGCGTTACAGGATATGTCTCACCCCAACGTAGTGACATGTTCATCGTCGAAGACATTCACCTCCCCCCACTTGAAAAACAGCGCAAGAGAACCGCCCCCGCCGACCAAGCTGTCTCTGTGGCATTTCTCTCTGACCTTCACCTCGGCTCAAACACCTTCCTCCACGCCCAGTGGGAGAAGTTGGCCAAGTGGTTCCACGAGGACCCGCTCGCGAAGACCATCAAATATCTCGTCCTGTCAGGCGATGTAGTCGATGGAGTTGGCATTTACAAGAACCAACAGCGTGAGTTGGAAATCACAGATGTGTACAAGCAATACGAGGGAGTGGCCCGACTCATCGAGGGGCTACCCGACTGGATTGATACGATGATCCTGCCCGGCAACCACGATGCTGTCAGACCTGCCGAGCCGCAACCGGCGCTCGACCCCAGAATCCAGGAGTACTACAACTCCACCACCTTTGTCGGAAACCCCTGTGACTTCAGCCTCCACGGTGTGCGGGTACTCTCCTACCACGG
>DAVI01000054.1:0-460 GCA_002505495.1 Euryarchaeota archaeon UBA59
GAAGGCGAGGTTGTCATGCTGCTCGGGCCTTCGGGCTCTGGCAAGACAACGCTGCTCAATGTGGTTTCCGCATTGGACAGCCCAACCTCGGGAACCTACCATTTCAATGGAGAACTGGTACCAAGTGCCCCACCTATTCGAACATTGAATCGACGGCGCAGCAGAATTGCTAGCTCCTCGCTTCAACTTGTAGGCTGGTTGGCCGAATTCATCGCTAACTCAACTTTGCGAGTCGTCACTCTACCAATCAAGACGATACAGGCATGGAAAGTGGGTACAGCACTAGAAGATATGACGGAGTTCAGGCGAGAAAATGTGGGTTATGTGTTCCAGTTTTTCAACCTCCTCGGCGACCTCACCGTACTGGAGAATGTGCTACTCGCCCAAGACATACACGGCGGCCGAGACAAGGGGAGAGCAATCGAGATGCTCAATATGGTCGGCCTCGAGGGCAAGGAGG
>DAVI01000054.1:573-941 GCA_002505495.1 Euryarchaeota archaeon UBA59
AGCCTCGCCAAGAAGCCTAGGCTCCTGCTGGGTGACGAACTGACCGGCAACCTCGACTCAGAAACCACAGCGCAGGTGATGAAGGTCCTAGTCAAGGCGTGCCGGAAGGAGAAGATCACCGCCATCATAGTCACCCACGACCTCGCTCTGACAAAGTATGCAACTCGAGTCATCCACATCGACTCAGGGAAACTGATCAGAGATGAGCCGGGAGGGCGAGCGGCCCTGCACGCCACCATGGACACCGCTGAGGCTGTGGCTGGAGCTGCAGTCGGTGCGGTGGAGAAGGCTGCGAAGTCGGTTGGAGGCTTGATTGCGGGTGCGGTCTCGAACATGCTGGATACTAGTTCTGAGGATGTAGAAGAGGC
>DAVI01000054.1:1223-3088 GCA_002505495.1 Euryarchaeota archaeon UBA59
GAATACGCCGGAACGGAACTCGCCATCAACAGGTGTGACACCCACTACACCCATCGCGAGGAATTCATCACTCCTGAGGGCGAGAACATCACGCTCATCGCCCATGGATTCGTATCGGGTGCGCAAGTCAGCATTCCGTGGTTCGAGGAGGATTCGGGCGAGATGGCGGAGGGTGCAGGGGAGGTAGCGGTTGACAGGAACATGTTCCGTCATCTCGGCATCACTACAGGAGACCAAGTAGTCTTGGTCTTGGGCGGCCAAGAGGTCTCCTTCAATGTCACAGGATATGCCAACCATCCGAATCACATCTTCTACACGGTCGACGATGGTGAGTTAGTGATGGCGATGGGGAACCTCGCCGTGGTCTACATGCCCGTGGAGGAACTGCTGAGCAATCTGGGATTGGAAACCAATCTACGAAACTCGATGCTGATCGACATTCATGGAACACCAGACTACAATCTTCAAGACACTATGGAAAACGAAGGCGAGGAACTCGACCGACTGCGTGCAAGCCTCGACGAGGAATTCGGTGAGCATGGAATTGACAAGGTGCAGACCACAGACCGCAGCAGCATCTGGAGCGTCGAGGCGATGCGTCAGGACTTGGAAGGTACGAAGAAGACTACACCGGTATTCCTTGTGTTGCTGACAGGTATCTCGGCTCTGGTGATGAGCATCAGCCTTGAGCGGCTGGTCAAGCGTCAGAGTAGGGAGATTGCGGTGTTGCGCACCATCGGGGTGAAGTCTGAAGCCCTGTTGATATCATATCTCACTGTGCCCGCCTTCCACGGCCTGGTTGGAGGTGCTCTGGGCCTCTGGCTCGGCCGTTACTTGTCAGCGGCAATGACCGAGTGGTACTTCGACTTCATCGCCAGTATGCCGGTGGTCGTCGTGAATCACTACAACGACATCTCACTGATGGTCCTAGGCTCGGTCCTAGCCATTCTACTGCTGTTCGGTCTCCTGCCCGCCCGCAAGGCTGTCAAACTATCTCCACTCGAAGTGATGAGGCAACAGGCTGGCGCCAAGCCAAACCCCTTCGTCGCCTGGGCGACAAGCGGGATGCCACCCTCAATGGGACTCGGATTCCGCTCGACCTTCCGCAACCCCGGAAGACTGACGATGACCGTGTTCGGTCTAGGCCTCTCCCTAATCTTGGTGAGCAGCATGACGATGATTACCGAGGGGATGCTGCAGTGGATGAATGAGACTCACGAAGCGGATACTTGGGACCTCAAGGTTGGCTGCAATCCACTCAACAACGAGGACCTAAGAACTTGGGTCGAAGAGAACAATGCCTCATACTCCGCAGAGTGGGCTTTCGAGGCGCCAATCAACGCCTCGGGAGAATCGCGCATCATGATGCTCCATTTGGTGGAGGGATTCAGCGAGGAACCCAGTGCAAGGATGCACACCTCCAGATTACTCGATGGCCATCTACCCAACCCTGGTGCGTCGGTTCCCGAAGTGGTGGTGGACTCGGGCGTCAACACCTTCCTCGGTTGGAACATCGGGGATGAGGTTGAGGTGCGTTTGGGAGTAACCAAATTACTATTCAAGGTCGTGGGAGTGGTCGATGAGGCACAACGCTCGGTCTGGGTCCACCATGGTGATCTGTTGGACGGTACAGGGGTGATTGGCGAGAATGCGCACAATGTGCTCTACCTACGCAACATCGGAGAGGCAGACATCGTCAACGATTCGAGCCTCAGTCAGGTCGATGGGGTCGCCTCCATCATCGACAAGCAGACGATGGTCAAGGTGATGGACGAGTCGTGGGAGTCCTCCAAGAAGTTATTCTCGGTGTTCATCCTCGTCGGTGCACTCATCGCCATCGCCGTTCTGCTCAACACGCTGATGAT
>DAVI01000054.1:3177-5451 GCA_002505495.1 Euryarchaeota archaeon UBA59
CGCATCTTCGTCGAGACTGGTCACAATAATGCTGTTCGAACATCTCGTGATTGGTATCATTGGAGGAGTTGTAGGCGCTGTCGCCTCGGTTGCAGCGGCCGAATGGATGGGCGCCGCGTTCAGCAACTGGGCGTTCACGATGAGTTTTCCGGTACAGTGGGACATCGTGGTGATGACTGCCGTAGGAGTCATCGTCGCTAGCGTCGCCGTCGTACCCTTCGGCATCTTCCGCGTGCGTGGCATGGATTTAGTCGAGAAGACGAAGGAATTCTCTCACTGAAACCGACAAGTCAAGAGAGTGCCCGATGCGCGGCCCACACATGGTTTGGATGCAATTGGCAGTGCGTGCCTTGGTCTCTGGAGGTTTGATCGTCGCTGCGAGTGAGGTGGCGAAGAAGAACGAATTGCTCGGTGCTCTCATCATCTCAGTCCCATTAATATCGATTATGGCAATAATTTGGCTTTACAACGACACCTCAGACGTTGAACAGGTCGCTGACTTCACCACAGGAATTCTCTATCTCGTGATTCCGTCGCTAACCCTCTTCCTCTCGTTCCCGGTGCTCCTTCGCAGGGGGATGGAATTCTGGCCAGCGCTCGGACTCGCCTGCCTGTTCACCATAGGGGCCTACTATGTCGGCCTGCAGCTAGTTGAGCGTTATGCCAACATCGCTTGAGACCGGTATTTGCCGGGGCGGGTCAAGCGATGTCTTCAGCCTCTTCGAAGTCCCCAGCGAAGTAGGCGCGTGAGCCTCTGAACAGCTTTTCTGCGCGGCGGCGCTTGTTGGTGCGAATGTGCATCACTGCGGCTACGAAAATGATTCCGATGAGAATCGGAATGAACAATTCAGCGTTTAGCGCGTGCATGATTTCGATGATGCCTTCGGCGGTGTAGGCCCAGGTGATTGAGGCTGCGGCACCACCGATGAAACAGGCGGTCAACACACGCAAGAAGGGGATGCGAGCGACCAAGCCCATCATCGCGCCGACGAGCACCCCGGATGCCATGAATGGAATCCAAACGAAGACAATCAATCCCCAAAAGCCCCAGCGGTCAATCCGCTGCCTGTTTTCGTGCGCGACGTATTCGACTGATGAGAGAATGTCGCCCATGAACTTGTTCTGCAGGAGCGCTCCTGCAATGCCATCCTGCTTTGCGACGAACGCCTGGCCAGACAGGTCGCCGGTTCCAGATTCAGTGCGGCCCGCACCGGAACGATCCGCAAGAGTGGAGACTTCATTCCTGCAGGAGACCATCAATTCTCGATCCTCGAGATGGTTGCCGATATTCCTCTTGAGGTGCTCCCTCACCTTCTGCTCAATCTCGTCGTATGACTGCCTGAACTTGAAGAAGGCGAATTTCACATCAGGACGATATATCATGCGTACCCGTACCTGATGCTCATCGACTCCAGCCCAGCAACCGCGGTCAAGCAGTTCATTGAGAGTGAGGAAGTCTTGGATGCTGTCCAGTACAAGCTTCTCGAGGGTGGCGGTGGCGTGTATCCCACCGAAGAAGTCGGAGTAGTCCTGCACGAAGGCGGGGCGCTCGCTCGACAATTCGGGTAATACAACATCTTTTCTTCCCTCTGCCAGAATTCGGTGGAGGGGGTTGTCCATCTCAACCGCGCCCGCGTGCGAAGAACCAACAGCCTTGGCATTGACTTGGAGTGGAGTCGTCTCTCCTAAGGCCTTGAAGTCGGTGAGAATCTCCTTGATCATCTCAGAGAGAACTTGCTCCTTCGTGACAATGGCCGAATGGGTCGCCTCGTACGGCACGAGAACATCAATTGAGAGGGGCCGTTGTTGCATTCGGAACTCTTCCCAATCAATCTCGATGTGATGTCGCTTTTCACACCGTTCCAAGGCACGCTTAACGACACGACGGAGTTGCTTTTCGTTGAGCACATCATCTATGTCAACATGGTATAATCGATACATCAGTGGATATTGGACACAGAGGAAAAAGATGCTCATTGATAGTGAGATGAAAGCCATCCACCAGGCTGGCACACCTGCTGAACCGCCGGTCAGCATCGCAGTTTCTCGACCACCAGCCCACTCCGCACCCATGAGGCCCCAGCCCCAAGCGCCAAGTTGCTGAAGGGAGAGGCAAACCCTCTGTCCACGTTCTGAGACGCGAGCCGTTTGAACTTCTTCATCTTCGAATGGGTTGACACGATTCAAACCGGGGATTCCGTCGACGATGTCAGCCAACTTGGACCTCTCCGTGGCGATGTCAAAACCGATGTCCACCGGCCCATCAGTGAGAAG
>DAVI01000054.1:5491-7295 GCA_002505495.1 Euryarchaeota archaeon UBA59
AAGAATACGCTCAGAATGTAATGGTCGTCTTGAATGTAATCGAATTCAAAACTGCCTTCTGAGCGATTGCCGAAACTGCCGTAGGCAACCTGAAAACTATCGTCATTTACCAAAACCCAGCGGAGGTCCTTCGCATCCATGAGGAAGGGTTCGACATTGTTGACTCTCATTCTGATTCGCTTAGCGGGATTGTCCACCCAGATGTTTATCCAGACGATACCGCTGCTGTCCAAACACTCACCACCAGGGTCGAGGAAGGTGTTTGAAGCGTTCTCGTCGATTGAGACGGAGTTACCGTACTCGCCGAGGAAGCCACCCGACATTCCTCCGATTAAGGTGAAAAAGAGAATCCCGTAGATTATGCCACCGAGCAGGGTTATGTCTTCTGGGCCGCGGAAGAACTTCTTCTTTCCAGAGCGACGGGCGCGGATGCCGTCGAGATGCTTGTCGATGCGATCGGCTTGGCTAACTTCGATGAAGTCCTCAGTGCTTACCTGCCCATCATGGTCGGCGTCGAAGTGGTCGAGTAATTCCTCAGGTGTGATGTAGCCATCACCCGACTTGTCCAAGTCTGCGGGCAACTCGGAGGGGTCCTTCTGTGAAGGCTCACGCTCGGGCATCGACCGCGACAGGGGGCCGGGCTCAATATGACTTCTCATTGGTCGGAGAGGGAATTAGGTGGGCGGAGAGCGCTCAAAATACCCCCAACTCTGTTGGGGGGTGATGCTTAACCACGATTGCTAACCTGCGCTGAGTGATGTCCGAAAGTGTTCGTACCCACAATTGGCTGCTGCCGCTGATGTTGGCGCTGATGATGGTGCCACTCGCGCCATCACTTTTCGATTCGCCAGCCGCTTCTTCCCCCGATTCACCAACTACCGAGGTGACGCTGCCACCCGAAGCCGTAGATTGGTCAGCCGGGGCCCGCTCAGGAGCGACCTCCTGGCTACGTGAAGTGGCTGACGATGATGGAGACACAGGCCGCTGGACATCGGCGGTCAGCGCATCAGACGGACAAATCTGGGTGGCGTACTACGACGCCGCCAGCCGCGACCTGAAGGCGGCCCACTGGAATGGCTGGAGCTGGTCGGTCGAGAGCGTGACCGGCATCGGCGATGTTGGCAGATTTGCAGAAATTGACCTCGACTCGCAGGGTAACCCACGCATCGCCTGCTTTGATGTGACGAGCGCAGTACTTCGAATCTCTCGCTACGACGGCAACATGTGGTCGACGAGCGTGGTTGCTCCGGGCGAAAACACCGGTGAGGAGAATCCCTATGCTGGTGTTGGAAGAATCGGCTTCGCCATAGACGACACCGACTCGGAGTGGTACTCATTCTATGTCGAGGTGACTGACACTTCGAGCGGCTACGACTACAACCTCTCCTTCGCTTTCTGGGACAGCAGCGATGGCAACTGGGCCTACGGCACTATTGACGACGGCTACGGGGAGCGACCTGACACGGACTACTGGTCTGACATCGGACAGTTCAGCAGCATGTCAATTGGAGCTGACGGCAGACCGAGAGTTGCCTACGACAGTGAAATCTGGCAGGGCCGTGACAACCTCGACCAGACGGTCACCCGCTGGCCCCTGTACGCTCTGCGCCACGCCTCCTTCGACGGTGCTGGATGGACCATCACCGATGTTCATGTCAACGAAACCGATGGGCCGGACTTTGGCTACAGACCGGCGAGGTGGTTGGACCTTGCAATCGACGGGAATGGCGAGGAATACATCGCCTACCAGAATACCAGTAGTTGGGACAGTGTTCGACTGGCGACAAGTGCTGGCAGCAGTTGG
>DAVI01000111.1:0-1654 GCA_002505495.1 Euryarchaeota archaeon UBA59
CAAGTGACATCAGGATGCCGATGATCCCCATCAGGATTCGTGAGCCCAGCCCGCTCTTCTGAGAATCCTGTGCCATGTATCTGCTATTCTGTACTCTACTGATGATTCTTTTGGGAGCTGGGAATGGTTCCCTCATGCATTCAAAGTAGGTGGAGAGGCCACAATCACTGACTGTCGGTGGCTGAAATGCTATTGATGCGAAGCCCGTCCCAAAACCATGGTGAAGGACCCAAAGGGCCGCACAGAGCCGGGATATTCTCGCCATGTGTTCATCTGTGGCCACGAGCGCCCACCCGACGCCTCTCGCCCCTGCTGTTCGGCCCGCGATAGCATTGCGGTGATGAAGCGACTCAAAGTGGCTGCCAAGGAGGAGGGGATTTCCGGGGTCAGGGTGCAAAAGTCAGGGTGTCTCGACTTTTGTGAAAATGGCATCTCATGCGTCGTCTACCCAGAAGCGGTCTGGTACTCAATCAAGAATCCCGACGAGGACATCCCAGCAATTCTTGAACACCTCCGAACAGGCGTCCCCGCAGAATCCTGCCGAATGAAGTTGGAGGATTGAGAATGCGCTCCGTCGTCTACACGAAACGAGGCGGCATGGATGCGATTGACATCTCGGAATCGCCCTCCCCTCAACCCGGCCGGGGTGAGGTTTTGGTTGAGGTCCATCGGGCCGGAATCAACTTCGCCGACCTGATGATGCGGCAGGGACTCTACTCGCCGGTTCCACCCTTCCCCTTCACCCCGGGTTACGAAATCTCTGGAGTTGTGAAGGAACTTGGAGCAGATGTCGAGAACCTCTCTTTGGGCGACCGCGTGGTCTCATTGTGTGGAATGGGTGGCTATTCGGAGCAGGTTGTGACCCTCGCCGAGCGCTGTTTCAGACTGCCGGACTCAATCTCGTTTGACGCCGCAGCAGCACTTCCAGTCACCTACCTGACTGCACACCACATGCTGACCTATCTGGGGAATTTCCAACCGGGAGACACGATTCTCGTTCACCACGCTGCCGGAGGGGTTGGGACTGCGACCGGCCAACTCGCAAAGGCGCTCGGGGCCTCCAAGGTGTTCGGCACCGCCTCCACCGGGAAAGCTGACTTCGTACGCTCGCTCGGAATGCGCTTCATCGACCGGGAGAGCGAGGACTTCGTTGAGGTGTGTAAGCGAGAGACCGACGGATTAGGAGTCCACCACGCTCTCGACCCGGTCGGGGGCAAACACATGATGCGCTCCTACAAGGCTCTGCGCTCGGGCGGGCGGTTGTACGCGTTCGGCGGCTCGGCCGCAGTGAAGGGCAGCAGACGCTCGATAGTGACGGCGCTGCGAATGGTGCTGACCACTCCGAAGTTCAATCCATTCAAGATGATGAGTTCAAACAAGGCGGTCTTCGGAGTCCACATGGGGACTTGGAAGGACGAGGCCGTACTGAAAAAGTCAGGTGATCCTCGTTGGTGGAGATGCTTGAGGACGGGCGAATCTCCCCTGATGGTCGACAAGGTGTTTCGGTTTGAGGAAGTGGCAGCCGCTCAGCAGTACATTCACGACCGCAAGAATCGCGGTAAGGTGCTACTCGATTTCTCACCAGAGTAGGCCAAATAGCACGGGTGGCTCTAGTCTCTGCGCAATCCGAGGATTACAGCTTGACTGGGCGG
Organism: Euryarchaeota archaeon UBA59; assembly: GCA_002505495.1. GTDB lineage: Archaea > Thermoplasmatota > Poseidoniia > Poseidoniales > Thalassarchaeaceae > MGIIb-Q1. Next base: position 1,653 of record DAVI01000111.1, read on the forward strand.
GT
>DAVI01000111.1:1913-2154 GCA_002505495.1 Euryarchaeota archaeon UBA59
TCAATCATCACCTTCGGTTCCGGTAGCTTCCAACGGGCGGACGACGAGATGTCCCGGGGGATGTTCTTGCGAGCTCGGTCGAGCAGAGACTCGTAGTCGAAGTCTGTCATCGAAGCGGCCCACCCGCGACTCCCTGTTTAACCCACCGTTCAATCAATAGGGGACAGTTGCGCGAGGGCGCAGTGATGGGCGAGCCAGTCAAGGTGCAGTTCACGCGCATTGCAGATGGTGCCGAGGCTCC
>DAVI01000111.1:2376-6431 GCA_002505495.1 Euryarchaeota archaeon UBA59
GGCGAGTTGATGGTGCTGCTCACTTGGATAGGCGAGGGGGAATCCTACACGATTCCCGCCGGAGAGCGAATCGCACAACTGATCATCGCGCCAGTACCTCAAGTGGAATTCATCGAGGTGTCCGAAGAGGAATTGAGCGATACCGAGCGAGGCGAGGGTGGCTTTGGCAGTACGGGTCGCTTCTGACCATCTGCACACCGCCTTAGGGCGGTGGGTTGATAGAGAGCCCACGGTCGAGTGATTTGTGATGGCACTGAGCGTCGATGAACTTCGGGAGAAGGTACTCACTCTGCGTGAGCGTGGCTTGAACGACATGCAAATCGCTGACGAACTGTCTATCAGCGCCATGACTGTTGAATGGTTGCAGGGCACCTCCGCATCGGAGGGCAAGCCTGAAGATATCAGAATAGGCTGGCGGACAATCGGCGTACGGCCGCAGCGAATCGATGCAATCTCGATGATTTTGGCTGACATCCTCGATGAGGCTGTGCCGGAGGGAATTGACACAGTCGTGGGAATCAGCCTCAATGGCATCCTCTTCGCTCACTCACTCGCCGAACAACTCGGGACTGACGTCGCCATCTATCGGAGCGCCGTGAACGGCCCTGGCGGAGCACTCTCGGAGAAGTACGCCAACGTCGCCGGGAGGCGAATAGCCATCGTTGACGACCTGCTCAGCACCGGTGAAACGATGCGAGGAGTGATTGAGTCGATGCAGTCGGAAGGCGCAGATGTAGCACTTTGCATGGTTCTCGTTAACAAGACGGAGAAAAACGAGATCGCAGGAGTTCCGCTGCGCGGAATCATCAGGGCAGTCTCCGTCTGAACTCGCAGGTAGGTCGCATGCACTGGGCGGATGTCATGGCGGAGCGCCTGTCAAGGCGCGGCGACAAGCATGTGATTGCATCAGGCATAACTCCGTCAGGCGTATTTCACATCGGCCATCTCAGGGAAATCCTGACTGCAGACATGATTACCCGCGCCTGCCACGCAAGAGGCTTGGATGCTGAATTCATCTTCATCGTCGATTCTGCCGACCCTCTCAGGAAAGTCTACGATTTCCTCGACCCGGAATACGAGAGGTACATCGGCCATCAACTGGGAACAATTCCCGCCCCCGATGAGAACGGCAAACCCGGTGACGGGAGCATCACCTACGCCGCCCACTTCCTCAACCCCTTCATGGAGGCGCTAAAGCAAATCGGCGTCGAACCGCGAATCATCGACAATCTGGATAGTTACCGACAAGGAGAGTTCGCAGATTCGGCTCGCATAGCGTGTGAGAACGTGGCGGAAGTCCGAGAGATCATCGAGAGTAAGTCGGGAAGGGAGTTGCCCGAGGGATGGTACCCCTACAACCCGCTCGACTCTCAGGGATGCCTTGACGGCGTCACGGTCACCGGCTACGAATGGCCCCATGTCCACTGGACGGACTCGCACGGCGAAAGCGGTTCGGCTGACCTGCGCAAGGGGGAAGGAAAGTTGCCCTGGAGACTCGACTGGCCCGCTCGCTGGCACTCCTTGGGAGTCACCTTCGAACCGTTCGGAAAGGACCACGGCGCCTCTGGAGGTAGTTACTCGACCGGGCGGCCTCTGGTGCAACTGTTTGGCAGCGAGCCGCCCGAACCGCTTGTCTACGAGTGGATACTGCTGCGAGGAGTTGGCGCGATGTCTGCGAGCGGCGGAATCACAGTCGGCCCACTCGTCGCACTGGAATTGGTTCCACCGGAAATACTGCGCTTCCTGATTGCTCGCAACAAGCCGAACAAGCACATCGAATTCGATACCGGCTCTGCGCTCGTCGAACTCACTGAGGAGTATCGGAATTTGCTCAGCAACATTCAGGAGATGGAGGCGGAGGTTGACAGCGACAGCAGCAAGAGAGCATCGACTGCTCTCATCACAAAGAAGGCGTCTCTACTCTACTCGCAGGTTAAGGAGGGCGAGGAGGTCAACTACGAGTCTCGCAAGATATCATTCAGACACCTCGCGATGTTGGCCCAGATTCGCAGTGAAGACGAGGATGTCTGGGCTTCACTCGAGCGGGGCGGACTCATCGAGTCTGCGGCGGAAGCTGGAGGGGAATTGGAGGACCGTTTGCGAAGGATGCGGATTTGGTTGGCCTCGGAGCACTTCCCAGAACCTTTCAGGCTGCGCGTTCAGAGTGAAATCACTGATGGGGCCGGCGAATTCCTCGTGGCTGAGGAGCATCTGGAATATCTCAAGATGTTGGAACCTCTGATTCGTGGCTGTGAATGGAAGTCGAAAACCATCAACGATGCTGTCTGCGATACAGCGAGAAGGGAGGAAATCGGGCTCGAGGTCCGTGAAGCGTTCAAACTCCTCTATTGGGTCTTCCTCGACCAGAACTTCGGGCCTCGGCTCGCACCGCTGTTCCACGAGTTGGGGGCTGAGCTGGTTCTAGTTCAACTGGAGAAGGCAATCGACCACCTCACAATTTGAATAATATCGCCATTTGGCGGTTTTAACTCCTGTCCGGAATCGCGCGCGTAGGACACACGCGAGCATCATGCTTGAAATGGGGAGGGCTTCTGAAGGACTCCGATGGCGGTCTACTGCCCGAAGTGTGAGGCGCCGACGGAGGCGACCTCAAAGTTCTGTTTGCAGTGTGGTCAAGACTACGAAACCAACGGCCCAATCACCTCGACGGGGCACGATGTGAAGGCTCTGAAGGAGTCGATTCGCTCCCGAGATGATCTCTCGATGGCAGACAAATTCGACTTGATTGCGAAGGTAGAGGATGGCTCAAACCCGATAGAACTCGGAATTGCGGCGTCAGCAGATGATGCAGAGGAGGAAGCGGCTGCACCCACGCCGGCTCCAGCAGCGAAGGAAGGAGGGGGATCAAAGGTCGCGATGGTCAGCAGTCCCGCAGCCGCGGCAGCGGTTGCCAGCGTATCACAGGCGACGGACGCGTGGGGCATGGTGATGGCCGGACGGGTCAACATATCCGACCCGACTTTCCGTGCTGCGATGGACCTCGGAATGGAGGCGAGCCACCACATTCACGACATTTCGCACGGCGGTATTGACGAAACCGAACTGACAAACGAAGACCTACGCGCAATTCCGGTACTCAAGCCTCCCAAACGTTCGTTCTGTCCCAAGTGTGGGAGCGACATTCTCTCCCACTCGCACCTACAGTGGAAGAAGTGGCGAGAACACTCCGCCGAAGTCGTGCAATTGCAGGCGCAGGCGGCGATGGAAGCGGCGATCGTCCAAGTCGCTTCACATTACGTGGGGGCGCTGGACGCGCTGGAAATCAAGAACAAGGAGCTCGAAGTGCAATTGGACGAACTCGATGAGAAGAAGATCATCAAGGAAATCGAGCCGCGCATCAAGGAGCAGGTTCGCGCCGAGTTGGAGAAGGAGTACAAGTCGAAGGCGGTGGCAAGAGGAGGTGCTGTAACCCCCAAGAAGGCCTCAGCGAAGAAGAAGTCATCCGGTGGTGCCAAGAAGAAGCCATCCAAGGCGGCTGGTATGTTTGGAGGTGGGCCGAAGGTTTCCAAGAAGTTCGAAGGCAAGAAGAAGGACAAACCGGACTGGTTCCTAGCGGAGGCACTTGACATCGTGTTCAACCCACACGGCACTGGAAAGGCGCTGAAACCGAAGACTATTCTCGCTCGTTCCGCCGAGGGGAATGTCAGAGTCCAGGATGTTGTCAGAATCTATGCCAGCGAAGGCGAGGATGGACTCAGTGAACTAGCTTGGACCTCTCCCTTCACTCGCTACATCATCGAGGCATTCGACCAGTGCTGAGAATTATTTGGAAATGTTGATATTTTGTGCCCTCTAGGGTACACCATGAAGGCAAAGTGTTTGGTGTTGGCTCTGATTCTCATTATGAGTTCGCTCTCTGTTGGCTGTTTGGACAATGCGAGGAGATCGCTTCACCGCCTGACAGACGACCGCGACGATGATCGTGACCGCGATATTTGTTACGACGACAATCGCCAAGAGGTGGATTGTGAAGATGAAGAAGAGCGTTGCTACGATGAAAATCGCAATGAAGTCGAGTGCGAAGATGACGACCG
>DAVI01000111.1:6493-7794 GCA_002505495.1 Euryarchaeota archaeon UBA59
GAAGATGAGACCTGTTACGACGACAATCGACAAGAAGTGGACTGTGACGAAGACGAGGGAGAGGACGAGGATTCCGACCACCGCTGATGGTCTCAGTCGAGATTCTGATGAGGGTTAATCCCAGAGATTGAGAAGAGTCTTCATTTTCCGAAGAATTTCTTCTTAGCCTCTTTCTTCATCTGGTTCTTCACCATCTCAGTGGCTTTTTCCTCGACTGCTTTGACCGCCTTCTGACCGACCTCTTCGGCCTTTGCGGCCACTGCATCAGTTAGTGGCTTGGCAGCGGTCGACAATGCTTGTTTTGCCTTCCTCTTGGCAGCCGCCTTACCCGCTCCACCTACTGCTGATGCAACTTTTGACAGCCGTCCTACTTTCTTCTCGCTCATGGTTCCCATCCGTCAATGGAGGACCTCATATATCCTAATTTTGCAAATCTCGGGAGGAATGAGACACCCCGTAGTTAAAGTTCAGTCGAGATATTTTACTTGGAGCAGGTGGGGTTCAGGTATTCCGTCGATGGCGGCTGCAATCGCTTCGACTTCCATTTTCGCTCCTGACATCGTGGTGACGAACGGAATGTTCAACTCGACCGCCAACCGGCGCATCATGTTCCCGTCGAGGACCGCCCCCCCACTCTTGCTAGGGGTGTTCAGCACGAGGTTGATCTTGCCCTGCCGCATCAGGTCGAGAGCGTCGGGATGCTGCCGTTCAGCGATTCGATAGGCGATTTCGACTGTCAGCCCATGGGCACGCAACGCATAGGCGGTGCCCGGCGTGGCGTGCAGGTTGAATCCGAGCTCAATGAGGCGGCCAGCAACATCCGCAATCGCCTCCTTGTCCTCATCCTTCACCGTGATGTAGACTCCACCAGTGGTCGGCACTGGCAACTCTGTCGCCAGACGCGCCTTCAGATAGGCCCGTGCGGGGTCGGGGTCACTGCCCATCACCTCTCCAGTAGACTTCATCTCCGGACCGGGGGCGGGGTCCAAACCTCTCAGTTTGATGAACGGAAAGACCGGCGCCTTGACACAGACGAGGCCGGTAGTTCTCTCCGGAATCTCGAGGTCTGAAAGCCGGCTACCTATGGCAACTCTAGCGGCAATTCGGGCGAGTGGAATCCCGGTCGATTTGGCGACGAATGGGAAGGTTCGAGAGCCCCTTGGATTAACTTCGAGGACATACAGTTTCTCATCACAGATGGCGAACTGAATGTTGAAGCAGCCGATGATTTTCAAGCCGATTCCAATCTTTGTGGTCCACTCCTCTACTTGTGCGAGGACTTCCTCGCTGACATTCTGTGG
>DAVI01000111.1:7924-10092 GCA_002505495.1 Euryarchaeota archaeon UBA59
ACCGCATCGACATCGAGTTCGATTGCGTGTCCGAGGTATTCGTCACAGAGCAGCGGCTTGTCTGGAGCGATGTACGCCTCCTGCATGTAGGCGTCGAGTTGGTCGTCGTTGGTGAGAATCTCCATCCCCCTGCCACCGAGAACGTAAGAGGGTCTGATGAGGACCGGAAATCCGATTTCGTGCGCTGCCGCCCTGACCTCCTCGGGAGTGCTGCCGGTCAATCCGTTGGGCATCCTAAGCCCAACACGCTTGGAAAACGCCTCAAACCGTTCACGGTCGCTCGCCTCGTCCACCGCATCGGGTGAGGTCCCTTCCAACGACATCTCAAGGCCAAGGGTGTTCAGATGAGCCATCCGAGCGTCCAAGGGAAGCGCGAGATTGATTGCCGTCTGGCCGCCGAACTGCAGCAGGATGCCGTCGGCGTCTTCCCGCAGCAGAACTTCAGCGACGCTCTCTAGGGTCAGCGGGTCAAAGTAGAGGCGGTCGCTGGTGTCGAAGTCAGTGGATACCGTCTCAGGATTGTTGTTGATGATAATAGCCTCATGGCCCACTTCGCGGATTGCTTGGACGGCGTGAACACAGCCGTAGTCGAATTCGATTCCCTGGCCGATGCGGATCGGGCCCGAGCCGAGTACCACTAGCCTCCTCGCAGGGTCGCCATCGGCGGCGATTCTGCGCTTTTGAGGAACGGAGTCAATTCCCGGCAGACCGTGCGGCTCGTAGGTCGAATAGTAGTATGGCGTGATTGCCGCAAACTCCGCTGCACAACTGTCAACCATTCTATAGACCGGGTGTATGGAATGTGAATGACGGCACCTCATCACCGCATCTTCGCCCCGACCCTCTGGTAGGAGATTCAATCCATGAACCGGATAATCCGCAAGTGCATCGCAGATGTGAGCGTCGCTCATCCCCGCACTCTTCCAGCGCCGCATCTGTGCAGCGCTGATCTCACTCGGCTCAATGCCTCCCTCTCCGTCTTGGCTCGCCCAGCCAGCGCTTCGCACCTCGTTGTCAGTCGCAGCCATCCGCTGGAACTTGTGCAGGAACCAGCGAGTGATGCTGGTGATTTCTCGCACCCTCTCAATCGACCAACCTCGTCGGAACGCCTCGTAGAGTGCACCCATCCGGCGGTCGGTCGCGACCCGCAACCAATGCTCGAGAGTCTCGTCAGGGAGTGGTGTCTCGGCCCTTTCACCCATGCCTTCTCCCTCTGATGTGTCCGCCAGTGTGAGCGGCCGGGGGTGTGGCTTACCGTACTCTAGGGAAGCCCAAGCCTTGAGGAAGGCCTCTTCGAAGCAGCGGCCGATAGCCATCACTTCGCCAGTACTTTTCATCGAAGTCCCAAGTGTGCGGTCGGCGGTTCGGAACTTGTCGAACGGCCAGCGAGGAATTTTTACAACACAGTAATCGAGCGTTGGCTCGAACGCCGCGGTAGTCCCTTCACCGGTAATCGGGTTGGGAAGTTCGTCTAGTGTGTAGCCCACCGCGATGAGCGCTGCCATCCTTGCGATTGGGTAGCCAGTCGCCTTTGAAGCGAGTGCTGACGAGCGGGAAACTCTCGGATTAACTTCGATGACTACGAACTCTCCAGTCTGTTGGTTGAAGGCGAACTGAACATTGCAGCCACCCTTGATGTCAAGCCTACGAATGAGGCGTAGTGAAGCGTCTCGGAGCATTTGGTGGTCGCGGTCAGAAAGAGTCTGTTGGGGGGCGACGACGACCGATTCACCGGTATGGATTCCCATCGGGTCGATGTTTTCCATCGTGCAGACGATGATGCAGTTGTCAGCCGCGTCTCGCATCACCTCGTACTCGTGCTCCTGCCAGCCGAGAATGCTCTCTTCGATGAGCACCTGACCGATTTGTGAATGAAGAATCCCCTGGCTCGCTATCTCCACCAACTCACCCCGGTTCCATGCCGTTCCACCGCCAAGACCTCCCAAGGTGAACGCCGGTCGAATCAGCAGTGGGAATTGGCCGATGCGTTCTGCGGCTAGCAATACCTCCTCGATTGAGGAGCAGGCGTGTGCGTCTGCGACAGGAAGGCCGACCTCTTCGCAGACCTGTTTGAACAGGTCGCGGTCCTCCGCCTCATCGATGGTGGCGAGATTGCAGCCGATGAGTTCGACGCCGAGGCGGGCGAGTGAGCCGTCGTGGGCTAACGC
>DAVI01000111.1:10224-12859 GCA_002505495.1 Euryarchaeota archaeon UBA59
ACGTCTGGGAGAAGCGGTTCAATGTAGATGCGGTCTGCCATCTCGGGGTCATTCTGGATAGTGGCGGGGTTGGAATTGACTAGGATGACTTCGAAGCCGTCGGCGCGCAGTGCCCGGCACGCCTGTGAACCGGAGAAGTCGAACTCGGCGGCTTGGCCTATCTTAATCGGACCCGAGCCGAGAATCATGATTCGCTGGATGTCTTCTCGGCGAGGCATCAGGCAACACCTCGCTTGGATAGTGGGAGTTCGTCCTGCATCTCCTTCGCCACGATTTCAGAAAAACGGTCGAACAGCGGCGCCGCATCGTGCGGCCCGGGCGCCGCCTCTGGGTGATACTGAACGCTGAAGGCAGGCCGACCAATCACATCCAACCCCTCGACGGTACGGTCGTTCGCATTGACGAATCGAACTTCGGTAGGGGCATCGGAGAGCGCCTCGGGTGCGCCTTGGCTCTGCCAGATTGGGTGGGGTGCAAGTGGTTCAGTGCCTCGTGGGTTGACCGCAAAACCGTGGTTCTGGCTGGTGATGGAGACCTTCCCCGTCACTAGGTCGACTACCGGTTGGTTGGCTCCACGGTGGCCATATCGGAGCTTGTAGGTCTCAAGCCCGGTCGCTAACCCCAAGAGTTGGTGGCCGAGGCAGATCCCCATCACCGGAATCTTCGTTTCAAGTCCGGCAGCGAGCGTTTCTCTAGATGCAAACGCCTTGCCAGCGTGAGCCGGGTCACCCGGTCCGTTTGAGCAAAAGAGGGCGTCGATTTGGTATTCGTCTAACAGGGTGTCGAAGGCTAAGTCGGGTGGCGTCCAAAGGACCTCGAAGCGCTTGCATAGTTCCCGCAGGATGTTGTGTTTGATGCCGCAGTCGAGGGCTGCTATCCGTGGCATGGGAATCCCGCCGTTACCCTTTGCACCTTCGTTGAGAAGGACTGCATCGTCGCGGCTGACATCGTCGACCAAGTCCTCCAAATCCGGTGAGGTCATGCCCTCCAGACGGTTGCGCATCTCCTCCTCTTGCTCTAGTGGGCCGAACATACAGAGAATCACGCCATGCTCACGGACTCGGCGGGTAACTGCGCGTGTGTCTACAGCGGTGATGCCCGGAACATTGTGGGCGAGGAGGAAATCGTGCACGCTGCCGATGCAATTACGATGGTCCGGGTGGTCAATCCATTCGCGGCAGACCACGCCTCTTGGCCAAACTGCAGAAGACTCAGAGATTCCCGGCGCAACTCCATAGTTGCCGAGCAGCGGCCAAGTGAAGGTTAGAACCTGACCGGCGAAGGAGGGATCAGTGAGGCTCTCCTGAAAGCCGCTCATTCCGGTGGTGAAGACCAACTCCCCTTCGCCGATGATTGGCGCTCCGAACAGAATGCCTTCGTGGCGGGAGCCGTCTGCGAGCAGCAGGACGCCCCTGCCAGTTGCCGAAGTGAGTTCGGTGTCGGCTGAATCGAGCAACAGGTCGGCCGCGTCAACGCCCGAATATGGATTTGAAACGCCTCTTTGGCCCGAGCCGGGACTGAAGCCGTGCGCAGCCTTCACCTTCGCACCCTAGGATTGTGCCCGAATGCCGCTTATCATTATTCACCATGCAGCGTGACTGCTGACGCCACCCACTGTGTGGGTGATTCACTCTTCGTCGACACTTTCGCGCAAGTCCTTGCCACGCTCTGTTGGGTGAACCTCCAACTTTCCACCCTCAAACTCAGTTGCCCCAGCCGCGCCGCCCGAGTAGCACTCGAGAAATGCCGCCAAAGCGGCCACCTCTGAATGAGGCTGATTTCCCACCGCGACATTGTGCTGACAGATCTCGAAAAACTCACGCGGCACCTTTGCTCCCCCGAGCACGATTGCCAGCGGCTTGTCGTGCGGAAGTGAGGGAATGACATCGTGGTAGGGTAGACCGTACATGGTCAGGTGAACTGCGACCCCTCCGGCGCCGACAAAACGGCGTAAAAAGCCGAGTGGCGACTCTTCGTGACGGACCTCAAACTCGCCGCCGAACCGCTCGGCGACATCACCGATTCCCGAGAGAAGAGAGGAGTCGTAGTCGCCTGCCAACAGGAATGTGTCAGCGCCGAAGGCGCGTGCGGTAAGGCCGAGATGAGTCGAGATGCGTGGGTCCCGACCAGTACGATGGCCGAGCCTCAACACGGTGATTGACTGCGACTTCTCGGTCATCGAAGGTACCCTCTCGCAGAATTAGGCGGGGGGGACTTCCTCTTCAGCGTTCTCAAAGTCGCCGGAAGTCAGCTGTAGGGGTTCATCGAGTGGTGCGATGTCGAGTGGGAAGGTCTGGAGCAACTTTTGGACCCACGAAAGGAGGATGGCGTCGAGCAGGAGGTGAGTGGCGAAGTGGACCATCACCCCGAGCGCGCCGATTCGCAGCGATTGAAGAATCATTGAGGGCTGTCCGCTGTCGGTGAACACCAACCAACCGATTGGCTCCAGCGTGAAGTAAAGCGCCATGATCAGCAGAACTCCGCCGGTGGCCCCTGACTGCCAACTGCTTCTCTCTCTGCTGTGCATCAACAGGACTGTCGCCACAAGTACAAGAATTGGAATCAGTAGTGAGACTGAAAAGAAATCCAAGTTGAGAATCATCGAATTGGGCAGGCTCGAATCTGCATCACCCAA
>DAVI01000111.1:13092-13281 GCA_002505495.1 Euryarchaeota archaeon UBA59
GTCACCGAAAGCCGAGGCTCTGGCTCGCTTGACTCGTCTCTAGACGAGGCGTCCGCTATCGTCACGAGCGGTTTGGCTGCTGCGTGGGATGATAAACGATGCCCCACAGCCGATGCCGCTTATGGCTGACTTGGCACCTTTCCTGAAACGCCGGACCTGTGGGCGACCTCGCCTAATGGGAATTGTCAA
>DAVI01000111.1:13511-14919 GCA_002505495.1 Euryarchaeota archaeon UBA59
CCGTGGTTGCGATGGCGGCGCTCGACGCTGGCGCAGAGATGGTCAACGATGTATCAGGGCTCAGAGATGCCGCCATGCGGGCTGTGGTGCTCGAGCGGGGCTGTGCGGTCTGCATCATGCACATGCTCGGCGAGCCTGGTAACATGCAGAATGAGCCCGACTACGCTGATGTGGTCGGCGAGGTGAGTGCCAACCTTCTCGCCGTCGCAGACAAGTTGGTCGCCGCCGGTCATCCCGCCGACTTGATTTCACTCGACCCCGGGATTGGCTTTGGTAAGCGGTTGGAGCATAACTTGGACCTGTTGCGTTCTGATGCTGGTCTACGCGGCGATGCTGAATTCTCCCTGTTGTGGGGGGTCAGTCGAAAGTCGATGTTCAAGGAATTACTCGGTAGAGACTCGACTGATGCACGCTTGGCAGGAACTTTGGCGGTTGCGGCACATGCGATGGCTGTGGGAGTCGATATTCTGAGGGTCCACGATGTCGCTGAGCACCACGACCTTCTCTCCACCCTCGCAGCGCTCAAAGGTGAGTAGATTGAATCGGAGGAAATCGTGATGGCAGATATTCCAGTCGTTGATGTCGACGAGAATCTGCGAATAATCGGGACTGCTCATATTAGCAGTGCCTCCGCTGACCTAGTGCGCCAAGAGATTGCCGAGTGGAAGCCGGACTTGGTCGCGGTCGAACTCTGCGAGAGCCGACTGAAGGCGCTGCGTAACCCCGAGGCATTTGACAACGAGGCGCTCACCAAGGTGCTGAAAGAGGGCAAAACCCAGCTGGTCCTCTTTCAATCACTGTTGGCTACTGAACAACGCCGTCTCGGCATTGAGGAGGGTGAAAAACCCGGGACTGACCTTTTGGCAGCCATAGAGGCGGCTGAGGAGGCAGGAATCGAGTTCGAATTGGTCGACCGAGATATCCAGACCACGATGAGGAGAGCGTGGCGGCGGATGGGGTTGCGCGAGAAGTTTCGAGTAATCAACGGGCTCCTCTTGAACGGTGACCAGAATGATGACGAGGAGATTCCTTCGGTCGACGAACTTCTGCAGAACAAGGACCTGATTACCGAATTGCTAAACGAGTTGAAGGCGGTCGCACCCGGTGCAGGTGAAGTTCTGATCGACGAGCGTGATGAATACCTTGCAGGCTCTATAGACCAACTTAGGGGTCGGAATCCCGACGGAAGAATCCTAGTCGTGATTGGCGCTGGCCATCTAGATGCGGTCGCTGAAAAACTCGCTGGGCCGGCGTTAAAAAATGAAAATAGGCTCGCTGAACTGAATGAGGAGCCGCAACCCAAGAAGTTCTGGACAGTTGTGAAATATGGATTTCCTGCTGCAATCATTCTGCTGTTTGGATACCTACTCATGCAGGGGAATTACGAGCAACTGAAGGAGGTCGCGCT
>DAVI01000111.1:15306-19982 GCA_002505495.1 Euryarchaeota archaeon UBA59
ACAGAAGAAGCCGAACAAGGGTGATGCTCAGACACACGAAGGTCGAACCCTAACCCGTTCCGTTGAAGAACCGGATGCGGGTCGCCGCATCATGGTAGAGGATGTCGTCATCGTCGGCGGGGCGAGAACACCCTTCTGCGAATGGCTAGGCGGCAAGCGGGGCGATGGCCAGCGGGGCGGACTGCTCGCCGACATGACAGCAGAGGAGTTGGGTGCTGTCGCCATTAGGGGAGCGTTGGAGAAGACCGGTACCGATGCTGGCTCTGTTGACCATGTCGTGATGGGGCATGCCCTGCAGACCTCCGACCAGGCGATCTTCGGCAGCCGCCATGCCGGCCTGAAAGCGGGAATCCCACAGGAAGTCCCTATGCTCACGCTCAACCGCTTGTGCGGCAGCGGCGCGCAGTCGATCATTTCGGGCGCGCAGATGATTATGCTCGGCGAGGCCGAGGTGGTCGTTTCTGGCGGAATGGAGAACCTGAGCCAAGCGCCACACGTGCTGCGTGGAATGCGAGACACCTACGGGCTCGGAAGGCCACCCCGACAGGGAGATGAACTCACCAAGGACATGGAGGATTACCTATTCACCAACCTCGTCGACAGCACCTGTGACTCGTTCATGGCGCAGACCAGCGATGAACTGTGCAAGCGAATCGGCGTGACCCGCGAGGAAGCGGATGCCTTCGCTGCTCTCAGCCACCAGCGCACTGAAAAGAGTGTGAAAGATGGTGTTTGGGCTGAGGAAATTGTTGAGGTAGAAACCCCAAATGGAATGGTTGGGGCATCTGATGATGACCATGTCGTTCTAGGAACGACTGTTGAGGCTCTTTCTGGACTTCGGACGCACTTCGGCCCAGATTCCCTCGTTACTGCTGGGAACGCATCCGGTGTTGTTGATGGGGCAGCAGCAGTTGTCATCAAGTCAGCCAGCCGTGCTAAATCTGACGGCGACCAACCTTTGGCTCGAATAGTATCCTGGGGAATTGTTGGTTTGGAGCCAGCAATAATGGCATATGGGCCGGTCCCTAGTAGTCGCAAGGCTTTGGAAAAAGCAGGAATGACTGTTGACGATATTGACTTGTGGGAAATCAATGAGGCTTTTGCCGGCCAAGCTGTTGCCTGCATCAAAGATCTAGGAATTGATGTTGAAAAAGTCAATGTCAATGGAGGGGCGGTTGGACTTGGCCATCCTCTTGCTGCTACTGGCACCCGCCTTGTTCTTACTCTCGCCCTAGAACTCAAGCGAAGAGGCGGGCAATATGGAATTGCTACTGCATGTATTGGTGGTGGCCAAGGGATTGCGCTCATCATCGAGTCAATTTGACCGTTTTTCGGTATTTCACACCATGCGAGGGATTAACAACCGGTTGCCCGGATAGAATGTTGATAGCATGACTGAGCACACAATTACCGAACACATCGAAGGAGCGGGGCACGCAAACAAAAAGCGCAGCCTAGTGAAAACCCTGTCATGGAGAACCATCGCGACTACAGATACCATCATTATCGCTAGACTCATCACTGGAAGCTGGACTGTTGGGTTCGGGATAGCCAGCATCGAGATAGTGACCAAGATGGCGCTTTACTATCTGCACGAACGCGGTTGGAGCAATTTGGATTGGGGCCTAGAGGATGTCGATGTGGATGTAGATGCTCTGGCAAAGAAACTTCCAGTTCATTGAGATGTCCCCCGATGGCGCTTTTTGAGGGGTCTACTGCGTAGGGATTGGTAGACATTCCGCTGCAGTTTGAACTGACGCCATCTGGCAGTAGAGTCGCAGCCAACAACTAGAGGAAAAAGACCTCACGGATGTCAATTAGATATCGAAGCAGGCTGGCCACGACGGCGATGATGAACGGGTAGGTCAGGACCCTTTGTGGAAGCAGTTTGATGGCCGTCTTTGCACCCAGCCACGCGGTTCCAACGACGCTGAGGTAAATCGGTATTATGGACAGACCCAGAGTTTCGAAAATCAATGCTCCAGTCCCGTCGATGACCAAGTGGGTCGCCACCCCAACCGGCACCATCCACGACTCGATGATGTAAGATGTGCCAGCCGCTTGATGCTGCTTGAATCCAAGGACCGAGCGGTGAAGAGTCATGAAAACGGCCCCTCCACCGATTCCAAGAAGACCCGAGGCAGCACCGCCACTGAAGCAGCCGGCCCGATACTTGGTCAGAAGTGTTCCTTCGACCGGTGGGGGCTCATCATCGCTGTTGGCCTTACCGTTCATCTCGACATTGAGTTGCTTCACGGTCCTGTACAGAACCCAGACCAACAGAATTGAGGCACCAATCTTGATTGACATGTCTCCGAGATGATCTATCAGCAGTGCAGCGATGAGGGCCCCCACTATTGCCCCGCATAGAGCGGCAGGCGTTCCTTTACGACCAACATCATCCACTGAGTAACCTCCACTCTCATGAGCAGCCCGGCTCCCCATGGAGACCGTCCAGACCAACAACAGCGAACAGACGAGAGAGAGCTTGATGTCCCAATCGAGGAGATATATGAAGATTGGAACATACAGGACACCGCCGCCAAGTCCCAGCGGAGCGAACATGAAGGCGGTCATTAGAATCAACAGCATCACAATGACGATGAGTACTAGTTCCACAGTCATGCCTCCTTTTCCAGATACCAGTGTTCAAGTCGCGGGGATAACGGTCGCTTCATCCAAAGTGGTCGACGCTCGCCTCTAGGGTGGGTCTCTCGTTCCTTGGCCCATGCATTCCACTTTTGATAGTACTCATGAGACTTCTTGGTGTCGACCTCAATGTCCCCGTAAAGCTCGTCCTCACCTGGCTTCGAGAGCCAAACCTTCTGTAGCCAACAGTGCGCTCCACTAATCGGATCGGGTTGCACCGCGTGGGTGAGGTTCTGATGGACTCCTCCATCACGCCAATAGATGCGGTTTGTGTCCGGGTCGGACGACTTCCACGGGCGCACTCCTTCGACCGTTCGCATCCGCATCTTGCCGTCGCCAAGGTTGGAAATCTCGACTGTGTTTGTGAGGAAGCGATTGCCACGGTCCTGCTTTCTGCGCCACCTTCCGATGTGGTGGGAGCAGCCTACGACTCCAGGCTTGATTGACTCGGTCACCCAGACCTTATCGACGAACCAGCCAATTTCAGTCTTGATTTTCAGAAGTTCACCTTCAGCGACCCCCAACTTTGCTGCATCAGACGGATGAATCCAAATCGGATTCTTGTGGGCAATCTCAGACAGCCATTTCGAGTTTGCCGAGCGGGAGTGGATGTGCTGTGGCAGTCGGAAGTTTGGGAGTAGGCAGAACTCGTCATCACCTTGTAAATTAGAGGGATGAACATGGCTGTTGATGCGGTAGTGAGGGATGGAGTGCTCGGGATATCCGAACTCGACCATGGTGTTTGAGTAGAACTCCTGCTTGCCGCTCGGAGTTGGCCAACCTTCCTCCTCGTGCTTGCTATAGACCGATGGTTCAATCAAAAATGCGCCATGCTTGCGCATATAGTTAAGCGCTGTCAGACCCTCCTTTTCGGCCGCTTCTGGAAGGCCGGGAACATGTTCAAACGTAAACTGATAATACTCCTCAACGGTGATTTTCTCGCCTTCCCGGTAAGGGCTGATGAAGTGCTCGCGAATTCCCATCGTGCCGTCGTCGATTCGCCATGAGAGTTCGATCCAGAACTCATCCTCCTCCCACACCTCGCCCGGGTTGACCTCGTGGGTGAACTCCACCTCCTTACCCTCCCGCCGAGCATACTCTCTCAATACCGGTTGGCGGAATGCCACCCATTTCCCAGCTTGGGTCGCATAGGAATTGATGTCATGGCGCTCTGAAGCATGACCCATTGGTAAAACGTAGTCTGCCAAGAACGCGGTCTCGTTCCATGTTGGTGTCAAGGCTATGTGGCAGCCGATTGACTCCTCGTTCTGCAGCATCTCCATCCAGGCGAAGCCATCTGGATATGTCCAGACCGGATTGAAGACACGCGTGAAGTAGACATCCATGGTGCCTCTGCCCTCCTTCACCATATGTGGAAGGATGTGGCTCATCTCAAAGTGAGCAAGCATGTACTCAGGGGGAAAGTGCAACTCGTTCCAGCCGTCTGGATCTGGCGGCTCATTGAACAGGGTCGGCTTGTACTTCGCCCATGAGTTTGGAGCGGTTCCTCCAACCGTTCCAACTGAGCCGGTCAAGACATTGAGGAAATGTAGAGTGCGGGAAACCTGCCAACCGCCTAAGTTGCCAATCGCCGCCGCCCGCCAGACATGCGTAGAGAGTGCAGAGCCCGCCTCGGCGACGATATCGCCGACCTCAATCACCTGTTCGACGGGAATCCTGCACTCCTCAGCGGCGAATTCGGGGGTGTATTCGGCGTATTCCAACTTGAGCAGTTCGATGAACCTCTCGAAGGTGCGGGGTTCGTCAGGGTGAGCCGCCTCAAGCCACATCTCCCAGTTAACCCAGTTTTCGAGGAAGTCGCGGTCGTAGGTCCCCTTGTCGAGAATCATCTTCGCCCAACAGAGGAAGAGAGCGGTCTCGGAGCCGGGCCAGGTCGGAACCCAGTGGTCAGCCATTGCGGCGGTGTTCGAGAGGCGAGGGTCGATGACAATCAGCTTGGCACCATCCATCATCCCCTCCAGAATCCTCTGCGCGTGAGGGTTGAAGTAATGGCCGGTTTCAAGGTG
>DAVI01000111.1:20049-26371 GCA_002505495.1 Euryarchaeota archaeon UBA59
CGAGCGCCTGACGAGCAGATGTTGGTGTGGCTGTTGTGGCCGTCAACACCCCACGCCTTCAGCACTCGATTTGTGTAGCCCTCATGGCCCGGCCTTCCCACGTGGTAGACCACACGGTCCTTTGCTCCGGTCTTGAGGGAGGCACGGATCTTGGCGGAAATCTCGTCAAGTGCCTGATCCCAGGTAATCTGTTCCCATTCACCTGCACCGCGTGGGCCCTTGCGTCGCATCGGGTGGAGAATTCGCTCCGTGTCCTGAATCTGGTTGATCGTCGCTGGACCCTTGGCGCAGGTGCGGCCACGGCTGCCCGGATGGTCCGGGTTTCCCTCAAATTTCGAAACTTGGCCGGATTCCTTGTCGACATACGCCAATAATCCGCAGGCCGACTCGCAGTTGAAGCAGGTTGTGGGGACCAGTGAGTAGCGACGCTCTACACGCTTCGGCCATGCGTTTGCGTCAAGTTCGATGTGGTCGTGCCAGTTCTCAGCGTCGGGGTAGGCGCGCAGTGGTCCCTCTGCTCCATGCGCCCATTCTCTGTCGGAAATCTTGGGAATGAGTCGAATCGACTCGGCAATCCGCTCGATGATTGACCTCTTGACTACCATCTTCTCACCTCACAACAGCGGCTCCATCTGTGCCGAGAACACGCCCTTGTTGATGTGATGGAACAGCAATCCGAGAATTAGTGCGCCTACCACATAGGTGACGAGTGTCTGGCCTACGAGGAAGAGAAGAGTTGCGCTGCCAATCACCATCGTCTCAACGAGGAACTTGATTGGCAGAGCTCGGTCATTTGCCCAAGACCTTGCCTTCGCCTGTTGGAACAGCCATGCAGTATAGACGCCGGTGAGAGCGGCGAGTGGGATTCCAGCGTAGGCCAAGTAGGTCAATAGTTCACGATCCAAGTCGAACAGCAACACAACGACACTCGCAGACAGCACCCCGCTGAATCCTGCCAAGATGTACGCTCCCTTTACCAACCACGAATCCCAGTTGGGGCGAAGCAGAACATAGAGGAATCTCTCTGGCCTGTCGAGGTCCTTGACGAGCAACAGACCTGTGACGACGAGGAAGAAGAGCCCGATTGAGAGAACCATCCACCAGAGCGTGTCGGTCATTTCGAGATAGCCGGACAGCATCGCGAGCATAGCCATCATGTATGTGCCAGCGGCGATCGCCTTCGTCCAGATGTAGGCTGACACCTCATATCCCCAGAGGACTCCCTTGGAGGGCTGGTCGTAGACTCGCTTCGCCTTTGGAGACTGGACTGCCAACTTGGCAGCGACATCGCGGATGATGGCTTGGTCGCGCGGCGCAGCAGCCTTCGCCTTCTTCTCAAGAGCCAGTTGAACAATCATCGAATGGGTGTCAGCCTCTGCAGCCCGAGTCTCTGCGTACTTCGCAAAGTGCCCCACACCAAACTCCTGCTCGGTCCACATGCCTCCACCCGTAAACTCGGTCGCTGAAGGGTCCAGCATCTCCTCGCTGGTCTCGATGTAGAATACATTGGGAGTGGCCCCTGACTCCGGCTTTCTCACCGTGGTGTCGTGGGAAGCCACCAACATGGCAATCTTCGAGTTGGGGTCGTCCAGGTCACCCGAAATTATCGCCTCGGTCGGACAGACGATGACACAGGCCGGCTCGTAGGAGTTCTCGATACGGTGGGCGCAGTAGTTGCACTTGGCCGCAGTCCCCTTGTTCGGGTCGATGTAGAGTGCGTCGTAGGGGCAGGCCTGCATGCAGGACTTGCAGCCGATGCAACGGTCGTCGTCAAAGTCGACGATACCATCAGCTCGGATGAAGAGCGCCGTCGTCGGGCAGATTGTGGTGCACGGTGCGTCCTCACAGTGGTTGCAGCGGTGGACGGTGAACTCTCTGCCCGAGTGGGGGTAGGTCCCGGTCTCGATGTACTTGACATGGGTTCGGTTGACTCCGATAGGCACATCGTGCTCCGATTTGCAGGCAACCGTGCAAGCGTGGCAACCGATGCAAGTCCGGTTGTCAATCACGAAACCGTAGTTAGTCATCGGTTCGCCCTAAAGGGCGAACTGCCCGTTCACTCAATGAGGGTTCGGGTCACATCTTGAGCGTTGATGGCCCACCTTCGACTATCGGTGGAAGCGGCCCTAGTGGGCCGCGAAGTGCCGGTCCAGTTACCAGAGTACCGATGATGGCCTCTTGATTGTAGATGTTGTGAGCAAAGGCGATCCAAGGCCGTCCGTCGACATCAATCACGACATCGATGAAGTCACCAAAGCCGCCACACCTGACTGAGCCACAATCCTCAGTCTCATCGAGGTAGTCCTCCTTGGCGTTCACGGCAACAGTGGTGATGAGGGGATTCTCAGAGTAGGCGTCGGTGATGAAGCCCATGTAGCCCGACCACTCAGAGTGGTTGGACTCGCCGATGTAGCCGAACACGACTCGACCGTCAGCGCCGCCGGCAATCGTCGGGAATCCGGTGTAGTTCACACCTGGAGGGGCAACCATCAGCGGCTCGCTCCAACTCTCACCTTTGTCAGATGAGAAGGCGTAGTAGGGTAGGTTGTCCGTAGCTATCCAGAAGGCGTGAACATTGCTCGCTTCATCAGTGCCGATTGCGACCTCGTGCCCGCGTGACTGATGGGCGGTTGAGATGGTGTGCTCTGTCCAAGTGCGACCTCCATCGGTTGAGCGATAAGCAGCAGGACCATCACATGAAGGATTTCCCCGGTACATTGAACCATCTTCTGCACCTATCAAGTGGCCGTGTAGCCCATGGCATTGAACCACTCCATTTGGCCATCCAGGAACCTGACCTTCCCAGGTATGGCCTCCATCGAGTGAGGTGTCACAAAACGCACCGATTGGGCCTTGGGCTCCGGTGTTGATGCAGAAGATGTAGATGGTCTCGTGGAGCAGCGGGCCAACGAAATCAGGTCCAGGCGGGACAGATGCGATTGACTGGTGGTCTTGGGGTGTGTAAACTCCGGATGCGGGAAATGGAGAGCTCCATGAATTGCCTTCATCGTCTGAGTACTCGACGAACATCGTCGCTAGTGCATGCATGTCGAACTTCATGATACGGTCGGTCCATGGGTCGACATACACATATGGATCGTTGGAATTGAGAACTTGGCCGGAAACCAGTCCGGGGTAAGGTCCGACGTCCTCCCAAGTCAGACCCATGTCCTGACTCCGGATGATATGGGTCCCTGTGCCCAATCCATTCCAGTTTGTGAACACCAGTGTGCCGGACGAAGTCACCCCAATGGTTGGCTCAAAGGTGTCGAAGCCGGTGCCATAGTAAGTACCTAATGACCAGATTGGGGTCATGTTCGCTGAGAGGTTCAATTCATCAGGCGAGAAGTCGAGGGCGTTGGTCCAATTGCTGAAGTGATAGGCCGTTGTATTGGCAATCGGTTGCTCAAAGTCGAATGGTGACGGCTCGACGGAAGGAGGTGGCTCATCCTTACCGAAACAACCCGACAGGCCCGGTGCGAGAAGGGCAAACAGCATCGCCAGTGCGAACAACTCGCGCCTGCGCATGAGTCCGCCCAAGGCAGCCCTCACTTCAACATTCACTCTTCGGTGTTGTCGGATAGCGTTCCGAGGTACTCGGGGAGGTCAACTCCTGCGTTGGCTGCGACATCGTGTAGCGGGGGCAGGCTCTTCACAAGACTGCTGATGAAGTTCGATGTCGAACTGCCGTCACCATCGCCGCCGCCTGAGTCCCAGACTGTGATTTTGTCAATCTTGAGGTTCTTGATCGCCTCGACCTGAGCCTCGACCATCGTCTCAATCTTCTCAACCATCAGAAGTGTGGCGGCCGCCTTCGCGTCCCCACCAGCGCTGGCTACCAGTTTGGCATAACCGGCCGCCTTGGCCTCGAGTACTTTCTGCTGACCTTCTGCTTCGGCTTCGTAGCGGGCGAGAGTGGCGTCGGCCTGACCTTGGGCAATTCTGCGCAGTCGCTGTGCTTCGGCCTCTGCGGCGATTTCAATCTGCGTCTTCTGAATCTCTTCGCGGACGATGTCTTCTGCCTTCAGGCGCTCTTGCTCCATCAGGTATTGCGCCTTTTGAATCTCCATCTCTGCGATTTTTTGAGCGACCTCTGAACGGCGTGAGGCTTCTGCCTCCTTCTCAGCGAGGGTAGCGTTGTAATCAGCGATGCTGGCACGAGATATGTTCTCACCCTGAACTGCAATCGATTCCTGTTCTTGGACGAAAACACGCTTGTCTCTCTCAGCGGATTTCTTACCCTTCTCGGACTGGGCAGCGTTTTCAGCGACTTTAATCTCACGCTCTCGGTCAGCGGCTGCCTTGCCGATTTCACCGTCTCGAAGCGCCTGGGAGACATCGACCTTGGCGGCGTTAACTGCAGTTGCAGCCGCCTTCTTGCCGATGCTCTCGATGTAATCGGATTCGTCGTGAATGTCTGTCACATTCACGTTGATGAGGAATAGACCGACCTTGTTCAGTTCGTGGTCGACATTTGTGCGAATCGCCTCAAGGAACAACTCACGGTCCTGATTGATCTGCTCGATTGTCAGCGTTGCAACGGTCAGACGAAGTTGACCGAAGATAATCTCCTTCGCCATCTCTTCAATCTGCGCTGGATTCTGATGTAGCAGCCTCTCAGCAGCACTCAGCATGATGCTCTTGTCGATGCTGATTCCGATGGTGAAAGTCGATGGAACATTGATTCGAATGTTCTGTAGTGACAGCGCATTCGTCAGATTGATGTTGATCGTCATCGGCTTCAAGTCAAGGAAGGCGTAGTTCTGCACAAGTGGCCATATCAGCGCACCACCACCATGCAGCATCTTCGCAGTTCTGCCCTTCATCCCGGGACCTGAACCATAGATGACGAGAATCTTGTCTGACGGGCAGCGCTTGTACCTGCTCGCCAAGAAAATCAACATCAACACCATCATGACGACGAACGCCAATACGGGCCAAACCAACACTGCACCACTTGCCATTTCTATTCCTCCTCTTCTCTTACCGTTCCAGAGTCAATTGCCTTCACTTGCAATGTTTCACCGACCACACCGACGACTTCGATGAAAGTGCCTGAATTCAAGGTCACCCCGTCGATGGAAACCGCCTCCTTGGTCTGCATCTTCTCCTGGAATGTAACCTGTACCTCGCCGACGCCGGAATCCCGAATCCGTGCGTACACGGTCCCGGTCGCACCAACCGCGTTGTTGATGTCTATGTTGCCGCTGGTTTCCAGCTTGTGGAACCCTTCGAACATCTTGCTCACTATCCAAAGCGAACCTGCCCCCGCTACCAAGCCGCCTAGAGCGGCCAACTGGTCATCGGTGCCCGAGTTGATCAGAGCGTAGCCAACCAGCCCGAACATCATGAAAAAGGCGAGAATCCCTTGGAAGGTCAGCGACTTGAAAGAGAGGTCGGAATCACCGAAATCAACATCGAAGAGTCCGTGCGCGATGTCACCAACTGCACCTCCAATCATAACGAGCAGGAACCAGACTAGAAACAGAATGCCTCCAACCATTGCTGAGAGCAGGAACACCAGTTCCAAGCCCGATACATCAGCGAATCCAAGCAATTCAAACAGGTCAACCATGTGCTTCGGTCTGCCTACTATGGCGCACCGCCTTGAATGCTTTGCCGACGAAACTTCGGCCCTGCCCTCACTGCGGCCTGTTCAAACGCAGAAATTGAGGTGGATACCTAACATAGAGAAGGGCCTATTTTTCATCCGATGAGAGGGCGGCTTCAACCCGATTGAAGGCGTACTTCTGCTCTGCTCTGAAGAGGGGGCCAATTGAGAGACCCGAGACAATGAGGGCAAGCCATGTAGGGGCACCCAAGTAGGTGGATAGGAAGTAGACGGCGGCGATGCCGAACATGAAGAAGAGGCGTCGATAAATCTGGTAGTATCCACCGAGGATGTCATCGACTGGCACATACGGCCTTGTCTTACTGCGCTGCACCATCGCAACTGCCTCAAACCAATAGTCCGCCAATCACCAGAAACACGAACCAACCACCGACGGCCCACTTAATCCACTCATTTCCGCTGCCTTTGGTCGGATGGTACTCTGCTAAGTCTCCCTCTTCGTTTCTATAGGTAATTGATTTCTCACTTTGATTGTAATTCCCGTCGAATCTATCGAACTCGTCGGTCCGGATTCGGACGATGAGGAAATAAATGGCAGGGATGAGGGATGCGAAGCCGGAGCCCTGTAGCAAGACCTGCAGAAATTGGTAGGTCGGGTCGAAGACGACACCGAGGTAAATCTGTGCAAAGGCCATCAGGAACCAAAACAGAGAGGCTTGCCCACGGTCACCCATCAATTGCCCCACAATC
>DAVI01000111.1:26689-28146 GCA_002505495.1 Euryarchaeota archaeon UBA59
TGTGTAGCGAAATTGCCGGGAGTCATCTCTCCATAGGTGATTCCGAGGGCTTTGCAGACCCCCGATTCGGGAGGCTTTTCGGAGAAGTGGGTGTCGGTCACGCTTCGGCCGAGTCGGTTCTTACATAGGGTTATTGCGCCAGTCCCATATCTCAGTGCGATGGCGGAAGATGAGTCGGAAGCAGCCCCTGCTGGCCTCGATTTCGCCACGAAGATGGCAGACGGCCTGAGTTCGGTTGACAAAGGCGTCTGGATGGCGGTGGGCATCGTCGTAGTTCTGTTGTTAGCCGGCGGCAGTGGATACAAGCTAATCTCGGCGATGTTGGCCGAAGAGCCGCCGCCGCCGCCAGATCCGCGTGCCTCTTTCCATGTAAGGTTCGACGAGAAGGTGGTGGAGGCGTTCGAGACCACCTTCATCGATGACCAGACCACTTATCCCGCGACCTTTGAATTGAGTTTGGATGAGGGTTGGGCAGTCGCCTACGTAGAAGTGACTGTGCACTTTGGTGAGACCGATGAGGCAGGACTTGGGTTCTGTGACGATGTTAGTGCGCGCTACGACTTCAGCGGGGTTGAGGGCGGCGCTGGCTTCGGAGGTCAGCATGAGGGTAATTCGAACGATTGCAATTCGCCGACACCCCAAATCGTGCTTCGTGGAGTGGTGAATGCAGAGTATGACGGTCAAGACTACACGGCCGAGAACGCACTCGAAGAGGAGATTTACGCTCGATGGGACAACGGTGGGGCGGGAATCGGGAGTTACATCAACGAAGTGACCGTCGAAACAGTGACTATGTACGATTTTACTGAGCAAGGCGAAGAGGTCGACATCGCTTGGACTGCGATTACCTACAAGCCGCTCGTCGAAGCCGTGGTTCAGTGAGACCTTCGCTGACGGAGCGCCTCTAGGGCGATGACGGCAGTTGCGACCTGCAGGTTGTAGGAAGGAACGAACCCCGCCATCGGCAATCTCACCAGTTGGTCGCACTGCTCAAGCACCTCCGGCGGGATTCCGTCGTGCTCGCCACCGATGATGCAGAGGAGGTTCCCCGTCAGCTCCGCATCCCACGGCTCGACCGCTCCTACATCCTCCACTCCGATGATTGTGAATCCGGCCGCCTTCGCCTCGGCGATCACCTCGTTGGCGTCAAGCCAGAGTGTCGGTAGGAATCGATGGGCGCGCATCGAGGCGCGCAGCGCCGTTCGGCGCTCGACGTGATTGACATCGGTGTCGATGATGATGGCGCTGGCACCGCTGACCTCGGCGGTGCGAATCGAAAAGCCGATGTTGACTGCGTACCTGACCCCGATTAGAAGCCAGACAAGGCCGCCACGAGCGCACACCTCCTGCAAGGTGCCGTCGGGTTGCCGGCCGACGAGTGCGAGGATATCGGGAGCCTCAGAGCCGGGTGAAGTGCCCACAGCCATCCTCCAGAGGTCGTTCAGAGTGCCTTCTTC
>DAVI01000111.1:28261-30006 GCA_002505495.1 Euryarchaeota archaeon UBA59
GACTGTGCTTGCTGCTTGGAGAGGATGAGCGTAACCGGCTCACCACCACCTTCCATCTCATCGAGAGCGGCTGACACCGCCTCGATTCCTGTTCTC
Organism: Euryarchaeota archaeon UBA59; assembly: GCA_002505495.1. Classification (GTDB taxonomy): domain Archaea; phylum Thermoplasmatota; class Poseidoniia; order Poseidoniales; family Thalassarchaeaceae; genus MGIIb-Q1. Next base: position 28,358 of record DAVI01000111.1, read on the forward strand.
TGCAGTTCCAAAGTATCACCTCAGCGAACGCCTACGACCTTCACCATTATTCGCTTGCGGCGCCGGCCATCGAACTCAGCGTAGTGGATCTGCTCCCAATTGCCGAGGTTCAGCCGCCCGTTGGTCACAGCCATGGTGACCTGGTGTCCGAGTAGTTGTCTCTTCAGGTGTGCATCCCCGTTGTCCTCGCCGGTGCGGTGGTGGCGGTACTCTGAGCCCTCTACCCCCTCTACCCCGTATGCCGGAGCCACTTTTTCGAGCCAGTCCATGATGTCGGCGTGGAGTCCGTACTCAAGGTCGTTGACATAGACAGAGGCTGTGATGTGCATCGGGTTGACCAGCACTAGGCCATCTCGTATGCCGCTTTCACGCAGGATACTCTCGACTCGCTCGGTGATGCAGATGATTGCATACCTCTCATCCGTCTCCATCCAAATCATGTCTGTGTAGGTCGCTGCTTCACCAGTTACAAGTTCGCCCATGCTGTGCGCTGGGGCTTGTCACCTATTGGATTGATGCTGAGTCAGACTGCAAAACAGAGAAGGAATCACTCGTCATCATTGGAAGATAATGCCCCTAGTTCTTCCGCTTTCTTTTCGTAATACGCCTTCTTCAAATCGAGGTATTGATCCATGTCACGATGGTAGGCCAACTTCTCCTTGGCATATACTTCCCCGGCACGAGCCTCCTTGTCGAATCTAACGACTGCGAGTGTGCAAATTCCGCATAAAATGTACAAGGGAACTAGAAGGGTTATTCCATGGGAATCCAAATCCCCAGTGTAACTGACCCACTCGACAGTAATTCCGAGCGCCATGACGACATGCATGCCAATAGTGAATGGCCAAATGCAGAGAGATATCGCTAGAAACAGCAACTCGTAGAGGGAGTAACTCAACTTCTGCCTTCTTTTCGGCGGAATTGGTCGAGAAACGGAAAAAGCACCCATGTCCTCGCCTATGTAGTCGTCATACCCAGTATCAGTAATAGATTCCGGTTCACCCGATAGGCTTTGTTCAGACTGGAATGTCACAAAGTCTGTAGTCACAACATCATTCGAATATAGAACTGAACGGGTCATCGCCGGAACCCAACAACCGAGGGTGAATGGGATGATGGTTACCAAGTCAATAATGAGAGCCCCGATGATATCGACTTCTTCGAACGCATTAGCTTCAATTGCAGCGAAAATACGAATTGAAAAACTCGCCAGCAACGCAAACATTGCGACCAATGCAGCTCTGATGGGGCGTTTTCTCGAGAAAAACAACAGCGATGAGAAAAAGAATAGGAATGCCAATAATCCAGATAATGCCATCGTTTGGACTTCGTCCATGCCACCATATGGGTGAACTAATCGTTTTGCAGCCAAGGAATTAAGAATTTCCATTGTCCCGCTGAACAAGCCAACATCAAACGCGTAATCAAAAATTGATAAGGTGTACAGTAACATCACGACACCGAAGATAGAACTGATGGTCGAATTTACTCTGTTGGCCTTCCAACTACCGGTGACTTTGTTGGTTCTAATTGGGTCAGGAACAAACAACTGTTCTCCATCCTCTGCTCGGTAAAGTGGAGTACCCGCAGCGACTTCCTCGACTTCTAGGTCGGGATGAGGTAGGGGTTCAGGTTGGGGTTCGGGAATC
>DAVI01000031.1:0-2093 GCA_002505495.1 Euryarchaeota archaeon UBA59
GCAGTTCGTGGTCATCGGCTACCATAACGCCCTATCATACACTGACATAGCTGAGGCGGCGGTGTGGATGCAGAAGGGAGTCCCTTGCATGGGTATTCATGGCGACATGAACTGTCCTAGTGTCGACGGGGGGTTGCCTGATGTCGGCTCGTTTCTAGCGATGTTTGAGGCGGCGATTGGTGTCACGCCAGTGAAGGTGTGCGGCAAGCCACAGCCCTCCATGATCGAGTGGAAGATGGAAGAACTCGGTCTGGAAAGCAATGAGCTTTGCATTGTTGGTGACCGATTGGTGACCGACATAGAAATGGCCACGCGCGCAGGGGTGAGGGGGGTGCTCGTCCTAAGTGGTGAGGCCACCCGTGAGGACCTCTCCTCGGCCCCACAGAGCCCGGACTTGGTTGTCGGCTCGGTCGACGAACTTCTGAGGTGAGTCGGCAAATCGCCCTCTTGCTGGATGCGTTAGGCATCAATTGAAAGGTGTAACGCCATACTTGGCGTCTCTATGGGGAGTGCTTGGGAGGTGGGAGCGACCGACTGCGACCTCTCCATGTTGCCGGATGTGGAGGCGGTCCCGAGACTGCCTGACCACGCTGAAACCGTGCTTCGTCTAGCGGCGATGGGAGTGCTCTCTGATTCTCGGCTGCAAGAGGCTCTCATCAGCGCCCCGCGCGCCCCGCACGCACTCCCTCAACCCCACCTGGATATCGTCGAATTGGAAGGCTCCTCACTGCGGCTGCCGTTCTGGCACGATGTGGATGCGCGCTCTCCACTTCTGCCGAGTCACTACGAGACCATCCAAGTTCTGCAACTACTCAGAGTGAAAAGTGGTGACAGGATTCTCCTAGTGGGCCCGCGCGGCAACTGGTGGACAGAACTGTTGGTCAGACTAGGGGCCGAAGAAGTCATGGTGATTGAGCCAGATTGTCAGCGCAGGGTTGCTCTTGAGAAAAGTTGGGAGGCTGGTGATTGCGGACAACTAGCGACCGACCTAGGCTGTTCGGTGACTTGGGGGGGGCTGGTGGAACTTGCCGACATCGCGCTCAGTGAGGATGATGAGTGGGATAGGATTCTACTCACCTCTTCACTCCCTAACCTACCCGTAGACCTGTTACGGAAACTTCCCAAGGATGGCTGTGGGCTGGTCGTCATCGGCTCAGATGAAGCGCCTGTGATTCAGCTTGTGACGCGGGCGGGTAAACGTGAGCTAGCCGCCCAATGGATCACATGTTGGTCAGTTGACCAGTTTGAGGAAATTGTCAGCGAAGTTATCGAAGGAATGGACCCGCCCGACGACTTTGAAGAGGTGGTGGAAATCAATGAGGCGGCGGTTCTACGGGCTTGGACCTACGCCAATTGCGATCCTTTGCGGGACCGCTTCGCACCGGAGCGTTCACTACGGCTAATTGAGGAAATATGGGATTCGATGGCGCCCTTTCACCCTGATGATGACGGCTCGGACGATATTCGAGCGAGGTTGTCGAATGACCTCTTCAGGATGGGTCATGTGCTGCAGCAACTAGGCGTGTTCAACCTCGCGGTGGAACACCATTCGGAGTCATTCAGAATGATGCCGAGCGCCGAGGCTGCGACTTTTCTAGGCTGGGCGTTGGGTCAATCGGGAGACACTCAAGCATCACTCGCATGGTGTAAGAAGGCGATTGAGGTGGACCCAACGCTTGGGAATCCGTGGAACGACATTGGAGCGATTCTACTGACTGATGGTGAGCCACGAGAGGCTGTTCCGTGGCTGCGGGCTGCTACTGAGGCGCCCCGCTACGAAGCGGTTGGGTTCCCTTGGCTCAACCTCGCGAAAGTTCATGAAAAACTAGGAAACAAGATGGCCGCCTTTGAGGCGGCGCGCCAAGCGCTTGAGCACCTGCCTGAGGATTTGGAGGCGGCCCGCATCTTCGACGAATTCGCAGAGGGCCTGCTCTAAGTCTTCCGAACTTGACTAACGCCCGCCAGCATTGTCGAGAAGAGGCCCGGTAATCCAGAGAAGTCGTCCGTCGAGTTCGGGGGTTGCGCGTTGCAACTGATAGCGGTCTCGAAGGCTGAACTTGCGGTTGAAGGAGCCGAAGTCTGTCTGTCCGTCG
>DAVI01000031.1:2142-6165 GCA_002505495.1 Euryarchaeota archaeon UBA59
AAGCCACCACCGAAGCGACGAACCAACGACTTCAACAAACTATCTTCCTGGATTTGAAAGTGGGGTGTGCCATCAGGAAGGGTGACCGTCCACTTGCGTTGGAAAATCCCAGCCCAGAAGTGGCGCTTGTAGGTCGCAATGTGCTCTCCTGTCTGACTATCCATTATGTCGAAGGAACCCCATGCGTCGAAGCCGTTACTCTGCTTGGCTCGGAGCAGTTCTGTCTGTTGGGTCTGATCGGTGTACACTACCAAGTCGCACTTCATGAAGGGTAGATTGAAACCACGGTGGGCGTATCCTGCCGCCTCCTCCGCTCCGGGTGTGTAGATGTCGTACTGCTGGCCGAATTTGAAGAGTGAGCGGATTCGCTGCTTGACCTCCAACTCATTGTTGTCGTAGCGTGGGTCTGCGCTCGCTTGCGCCACAGGTGCCGCTGCTGCGACTGGTGCTGCAACCTCTGTATCTGCGGTGGGCGCCTCACCCACAGTAGGATCTGTGGCAGCCGCGGCTACCGCTTCCTCCACCACCGGCTCGGGAGCCGGTTCCGGTGAGGCTTCTGCGGCGGGAGCCTGGTCCGCGGGAATCCAATCCGTGCCATTCCAATAGAACTGTCCATCTTCACTGAAAGTCATGTATGTGACTCAAGGTGGCCTCGGCTTTGAATGATTCTCCTGAATAATCAGCGCACCACACCTCCTCACTGAGTAGGAGGCTTGGGTGGTGACTGTGGTGAAATTTCCTCTGTTGGTACTTCTGGCACAGATGGTGGTTGTACCGTTGGCGCGTAGTGATAGACCGCTTCGGGAGTTCGAACTGCGATGGTTCCCGGCTGTTCCGTCCTGTTGGCTATTGACGAGCCGGAGGTGTTCATACCAGCACCCACGCCCAACACCACGAGACCGAGTAGAAATAACCCGCAACCTATAGTGAACAGGTAACTGATGTCAAAGTCTGGTGACATCACGATCAAGCCGACGGATAGTATGAGAACAACGAAACCAATTCCCGCTGATACGCCGCCTCCGACCATCAATTGACGACCTGATTTCTTGTCCATTGACACCTGTCACTCCTCCTTCGGTTGGGATGGTCCGCCCCCTAACCATCTTGGAGACCACCAGTTTGCTCTACCCATCAGTCGCATCGCAGCCGGCACCACGAGAGCTCGCACGAGGGTGGCATCGATGAATACGGCGAGCGCTAGACCGAGTCCGATCGCCTTGATTATCTGAACCTCGGCCAATGCGAACGAGCCGAACACCACGACCATGACTGCTGCTGCACCAGTAATCAGCCGGCCGGTGCGCTGTAGACCGAGGCTGACCGCAAGCGTGTTGTCACCGGTCTCCAGCCATGTCTCGTGGATGCGACTTAGCATCAGAACCTCATAGTCCATCGACAATCCAAACACGATGCAGAACAAAATGACGGGTGTGCTGGGGTCGACCGGTTGAGGTGTGAAGTTCAGAATATTCTCAAACCCATGACCCTCTTGAAAGACGAAGACGAGCATACCGAAGGACGCTGTGATGGAGAGTACATTCATCGCTATCGCCTTGAGTGGAATCAACACGCTCCGAACTTGCAAGAAAATTAGAATTGTGGTAGTGATGAGAATGTAGGCAACCGCTTTGGGAGTCTGGCCCACTACCTCCTCGATGACATCGACACTGAGAGCAGCATGGCCAGCCACCTTGCCATCCAAACCTTCAGCGGTCACCAAGGCACGCACTTCTCGCACGAGTTGCTTCGCCTCCATGCTCCCGGGGTCTGCCCGATAGACGATGTAGAGAATGGCTATTTCCTCAGTCGAGGTAGTGTTGGATATCTCCTGGATTTCAGGCGGCCAGTACTCCTCTGAAAGCGAATAGAGTTGTTGTAGGTCACTGGCGCTCATCGAGGGGTCTGGATGATGAACCCCCACTACCCTCGTAACGGATGGCATCTGTTGCACAGTTGCTGCGAAGGCGTGCATCTCGCTGATTGTGCTGTTGTCGAACCTGTTCTCACCCTCCTCGAACTTGAAGACAACAGCGATCCAGTTACTGGCATATTCGGCCCACTCATCCTCCTGCACCTCAACACCTAGGCGGGCCTCATCGTGGGGGGCTAGGAGTTTCACTCCACCAAGCCCGAGATTGACATTCATGAAGGGGGCGGCAGCCGAGATGAGGAGGATGACAATCGGGATGAGTGTCGCCCATGGGTGGCGCATCACCCACTCCGCGATGTTCGCCCACAGCCCTTCTCCGTCGACCTGGCGCTTCATGCCAAGTGGCACCTTCCAACTGTTGACCCGCTCACCCAACAAGGCGAGAATGGCCATTAGGAAGGTGGTAGAGAAAAACACCGCGAGAGCAACCGCAAAAGTACCTCCAATGCCAAGACTCGGTAATCCTGTGCCTCGATAGAAGAGCAATCCCGTAAGCCCGACCGCAACCGTCAGACCGGAGAAGAATACCGCCTTGCCGGCAGTGCCACTGGTCTTGACCAACGCTGCACGAACCTCAAGGCCATTATCCAGTTCCTCCCGGAACCTGTTGACTATGAACAACGAGTAGTCTATTGAAACGGCGATGCCGACGAGGGAGATGATGTTCATCGCGTAGACATTGACATCAGTTTGGTGGCTGAGCCAGTATATGCAACCAATGCCGCTGAGTACGGTTGGAAGAGAGATGGCGAGGGGAAGCAGGGCTGCCACCACGGATGCGAACACGATGATGAGGATGGCTAGGATGATGGGGGCGGCAACCTGCTCCGCGTGCCATAGGTCGTTCAGCATTCGGGTGTGGAAAGTCCAATCGATGGCTACATCGCCAGTCCGCCAGCACTCCAGTTCACCACAGTCGAGTAGTTCGCTGACCTCAGCATACTCGTTCTTCTCATCGTAGGCCGGGTCAAAACGAACGATGACCTTGATATGGCTGCCGTCGTCACTGATTAGTCCAGTGCCCCCCGACATCATCTCTTCGTGTACATTCCATGGTGTTGACACATTCTCGATACTCTCGTGCTCAACGATTTCGCGCATCGCATCATTGACAGCCACAACAAACTCTGGGCTCGATGCGTTCCACTCTTCATGAGTGAATATGACCTCGAAGATGCGGCCACCACTTTGTTCGACTGAGAACGCCTCATCGGCCCTCTCCCACGCCTCCATCGACTCCATGTCCTCACCGGTGAAGGTCTCGCCGAAGTTGCTGCCCATGCCAATCAAGCTTGAGAGGCTTAGGGCGAGCAGAAGCGAGACTGAGATGACCAACCAACTGTGGTCGTAACTGAACCCGCCGAGCCTGCCGAGCAGGCTCGACTCGGCCCCTGATGCAGGCATATGGTATGGGCATAAACCGCACTATTTGAGCACTCACTACTCTGAAGTCTGAGGTACGGAGGGCATGTTTGTTCAGTCTCGCAGATGTGTGTAATCGGACGCTGGAGTGAGTAATCCAGTGTGAGGTGAGTCGGTGTGGGCAGGCAGGGGGAGAGTTATCCCGCCGTGGCCGGTGGCGCTGGGTGCATGGGAGAGATTGTACTCGTGACTGGGGCGAGCGGATTCATCGGTAGCCACATCGTCGCTAACCTGTTGGCGGGGGGAAAATCGGTTCGCGCTTCGGTCCGCAACCTTGACGACCCCGAAAAGGTAGACCATCTGAAGGCACTCCCTGTGACCGATGGGGGTTCACTGGAACTAGTGAAAATGGACCTCTTCGACATCGCGGCCGTGAAATCCGCGGTCGCTGGTTGCAGTGATGTCATACACGCAGCAGCAGCACTCCATGTCGGCAACATGGACAAGCAGAAGGATGTAGTTGACCCCTCTATCATCGGCACTCAGAACATCTGTGATGCAATCGACTCTGCTGGCACTGTCAAACGCCTCGTGCACACCTCCTCGACCGCAGCGATCCGTACGACCCACTACGATGATGGGCAGGTCTTCACCGCCGAGATGTGGGCTGACGATAAGCCCCTAACGCTTGAGGACAACGCCTACGGCCTCGCAAAGACGGAAGCGGA
>DAVI01000031.1:6264-6699 GCA_002505495.1 Euryarchaeota archaeon UBA59
CCTCCACTCACCAAACGCCACCTCTCGGGAAGCCTCTCTTATGTCGAAGCCCTGGTTAAACGAACACTTCCAAAGTCGCTTCCCGTCCACATCAACATCGTCGATGTCAGAGATGTGGCCGAAGCTCATGTCAAAGCACTTTCAGGGGGTGCGGAGGAAGGTCGGTATCTGGTGGTCGGTGGCGACATGTGGATGGTCGACTTGGCGAATGTCCTGCGAGAAGGACACCCCGATAGAAAGTGGCCAAAAGGGGTGCTTCCATACTGGATGTGTCTCATCGCTGCGGTATTCCACCCGAAGATGAGCCTGAAGTGGGCGCGCAACCATTTGAGGAAGAGTTGCACCTTCGATGCAAGCCCGGCTCAGCGGGAGTTGGAGATGACTTTTCGGAGCCCAGCGGAGGCGGCAATAGACAGTGTCCCTCCAATGGTTCAG
>DAVI01000029.1:0-310 GCA_002505495.1 Euryarchaeota archaeon UBA59
GCAGTTCTAGCAAAACTCGATGTCGGTGATTGCAAGGGGGGAGCCGCACTTTCAATCGCCCACTCAACAGGTCGCCCAATCGTGCTCGCCGGTATCGGACAAGGCTACGACGACCTCAAGCAATTCTCCGCCGACTGGCTAATCGATGAGGTGTTCTCTTGAGCGACGATTTCCTGCAGAGTGAGGAGAGTCAGCAGTTCTTCGGCTTGGTCCAAATGCTACAGCGCTCGGCGATGGTGGCGATGGGGCTGTTGCCCGACCAAGAAGGAAAGTTCAGCGTCAATCTCGCAGAGGCGAAGGCGGCCATAGA
>DAVI01000029.1:425-2590 GCA_002505495.1 Euryarchaeota archaeon UBA59
CAGGGAATAGTAACGGAACTCCGCATGAAGTTCGTACAAGCACCGCGTGAGACAGCCAAGATGGAGGCCGAGGAGAAGGACGCCGAGGAGCTCAAGCAGACCTTCACCGAACCCGCAACCGCGCCGGTAGACACGGTGGTCGACGACTCAGAGGAGTAAGCACCCACAACCGTTCTGCACTGGCCCCCGCTTCTCCCCCACGCACCGCTCGATTGATGAGCGGGTGCAGGTTGGACGGAGTTGGAGGGGAGTCTATGGTCCGCGTTGGAGAGGTGACAGACGACGAGGCCCCAGTCGCTCTGCTCGTCGACAATAATCAGATGGCCCTTCACAGAATGAACGGCATATTGCGGCAGCGTGGCTACCGAGTCATCGAGTGTGAAGATGGTGATGCGGCGGTTGACCTGTTTGTCACCGAGAAGCCTGATTTGGTGTTCATCTCCTTGGACATCCCAACCCTTGACGGCCACATCGCCGCCTTGGAGATGCGAGAGTCGCGCAACGATGCAAGGATAATTTTCACCGCCCCACGAAGTCAGGCGGAATTGGCACGAGATGCGGCATTCAGCGCGGGTGCGGTTGCAGTACTGGAGAAGCCGGTGAGCAGGTCGGCTATGGAGGCGGTTTGGGAGGCCATCGAGGGTGATATTCCCGAGGCACCAGGCTTGGCGGACTTGGACAAACTCTACCCTGAATTGGAGGAGGAAGTTGAAATTGATCTTGGCGACCTTCCTCTACCCCCGCCACCCTCTGCGTTGCCAGCACACGGCCCACCCCCCAAACGGCGGAAGAAGGGTCGCGGGCTCCTCTTTCTCGCGATGTTGCTGTTTGTCGGGGCTCTCGGAGCAATAGGTTACGGGCTCTACACGATGGGTTACCTACCGATCTGAGAATCCCAACCCATTTCCTCCGCCCTATTCTTCTGTGGATGGTGCCGGCAGAGCCGCTCTCTGGACGGTTGGTTGCTGAAGAATCGGAGTACCCGGCTGCTCAGTTTGAGGGGCACCGAGAGCCGCTATCGGGACCATCTGGACCGGGACATACGGCATGATTGCCGAGCCGGGTGGCGCATCGGTGGTGGTCTCGACCTTGTGGGAGACGCTGCTGAGCAGTGAGGGGTCACAGGCAGCAATTCGCTCATCGAGCTGTCTGTGTATCCAGACTTGCCAGGCGGCGAGTGTGATGAGACCAACCGTCAACGCGGCTGCGAACAGCCAGAGGATGAACTCAGCTTCAGTCACAGTGATGGGAGAGGGATGCCATCCCTCAAGGTTTGGCCGACAGTTTCATGCCCGCTCAAGAAGCGCATTCCATGAGACTTCAGCGTACTGCTTGGCTGCGGTCGAGGGGTCGTCAGCCCTATGGATCCCACTTCCGACGATGATTCCGTCCGAGCCCGCCAAAACCGCCTCGCGCGGGTCGCCGTAGCGCTGACCCAACTCAGCATCCCCGGTGACAATATTCACTCCCGGCGTCCAAATCATCTTTCCATCACCGACCTTCGCTCGTAGTTCGGCCAACTCGTCCGCTCGCGAACCGTTGCCGATGAAGCCGAAGCAGGCGGGGTGCCCCTTTCCTGCAGCAACCACGGCATCCGTGTAGCCCGGTATTTCGAGGAGATTTCCGGCCGAGCTCATCTGTGCGAGCAGCAGAACACCACCAGTTCGGCGCACACTCTGCCACCCTTCAGCCATCCCATCGAGTACGGACGGGCCCGAGATTAGGTGAGCAGTCATCAGGTCAGACCATGAGCGGGAGTCATAGACACCACCCATCTGGTCCCGAGCTATCTTCCCTATGTCGCCATGTTTTCGATCTTCGAAAACCAGCATATCCTCGGCTTTCGCACGAGCGCAGAAGTCATCCCAAGCCTCCGGGGTCCAATCCTCGACAAGGTCGACATGAGTCTTGAGTGCTGAGACATACGGGGCGACATCATCTAGCAGTTCATTGAGTCCAGCCATCGTCTGACGGTCAGCCGCGAGCACCACCATGCTCTGCTTGTTGACGACTGTCGTCATCCAACGACGAGCAAGGGGTTCAGAAGCCGCCGTCCAACGGGTTCCCCACACTTCCTCGGGCTGCATCCACCTCGCCGGGCGAGCAGCCACCCCTCAATCCTTCGCTCATACCCACCCGTTCTGAACCATTGGAGGGACACTGTC
>DAVI01000049.1:0-547 GCA_002505495.1 Euryarchaeota archaeon UBA59
GTTGTCGTTGCGCACCCAGAACTCTAGTGTAACCTCCCCAGCCAAATTGATGTTGAACTCTGACGGCATGTCCTCTTCGACCACAATCCCCATCTCCCAGCCAATCGGTGGGTCTTGGTCGTCCTGCGCGAGCGCACCCGAGGGAAGCCCCAACAAAAGGAAAGAGGCGAGTAACATTACGAGTACGCGGTGCTTCACGTCCATCTTGAGTCGGCCACCCTTGTTCAATTCGCCGATGAAATGTCCTGCAACTTCGAGAGCGCCCGTTTGGCGAGAACGCGCACCATCTTTCGTCTGTAACTCGGTGGGAAATAGGTGTTGTTCACCGGGGCCACGGCCTTTCGAATCGAGTCCGCTAATCCTGCGACGGAATCCGCTCCACTCCATGCAGCACGCGCCTCATCAGCCTCCTCTTGATGCAATTTCGGAATGGTTTCCAAGCCGGTTGTCGCCACTCTCAGGTCGAGCAGTTTCCCGCCTGCGACGCGCCAAGCCGCTGCCACACCAGCTTCGGGAAAGTCCCACGATTCGCGCAGACAGAGTTTTT
>DAVI01000049.1:680-1605 GCA_002505495.1 Euryarchaeota archaeon UBA59
TCAGAGAGAAGCATCTCGCGTGTACCACTTGACGAGGCGAGGTGGACCGTCGCGCCCAAGCACATCAGCGCTGGAGCGAGGTCCGCTTGGTAGGTTGCGACGCAGAGCGTGTTCTGGTTTGGGATGACGCGGCAGTCGGCTCCGGTTCCGCAGTCGCATTTGTAGCACCAGTCGATGGATTCCCGCCACTCCTCACCTTGATTGAACCAGAAGCATCGAGTGTCGAGACAGAGGTTGCCGCCGACGGTTCCCGAACGCCGAATCATGATCGATGCGATGCTCGACGCAGCCGCCTTTACCAGCGAGTGAGTATCTTCAAACTCTACGAGGTCATTGAGGCGAACCATCGCTCCGATGTGGGTTGGAGTAAGAGCTGACAACTCGGCGACATTCGCCAATGAGATTACATTCGGCTTGTGGTTGATGTGCCATTTGTAGTTCGGCAGAAGGTCGGTTCCACCGGCCACCCAATCGAATTCGGAGTCGGACTCCTGAAGTTGGCCTGCGATTGCGAGCGCCTCGTCGAGGCTGTCAGGCATGTGCAGGGTGAACGGCGGCATCCTCACTTTGCATCACCTCGGTGGCGGCGTTCGGTGTGCTTCCAGGCCGAGCCGGCAAGCCGTGGTGCAGCCATGTATTCCTTTGTGGGGAGGATGGCGACTTCCCAGCGGCTATCCTGTTCATCGCCCGCGATTGTCGGATCAAGTCCGAACAGGGCGCCGTTGTGGTACTCTTCCCGAGCGTCGTCGAGCCACCTTGCGAGGTCTCTCTCAGCGTGTTCCTCGGCTCGCCTCTCGAGTGTGGGTTGGAGTTCGGAGTGGGTCAGACGTGGACTCGGAAGGTCGAGCGGGTCATCGATTCCGAGTTTCTTGCAGAGCGATGCAATCTGCCTATGCATCCTGTCCGGCGTGATTGGCAACTCGCT
>DAVI01000049.1:1737-2003 GCA_002505495.1 Euryarchaeota archaeon UBA59
TCCGGGTCGTTGCTCTCAACGATGATTGGAACAACCTCGGGCATTTCGTGGACGGTCGGAATCTTGTAATCGAGCAGATTTGCATTCAACAGATGGCCGCTGCGACCATACTTCATCTCCTCAGAGAGTACCTGGCCCATTCCCATGTGGCAACTGCCGATTATCTGGCCTTTGACCGCTAGCGGATTCAACGCCTTTCCACAGTCGTGCGCAGCCCACACCTTGAGCACCTTGGTCTGCCCGGTCTCAGGGTCAACCTTCACCTC
>DAVI01000049.1:2194-11353 GCA_002505495.1 Euryarchaeota archaeon UBA59
CAACTTGTCATAGATTCGGCGGTCACCAACAGTCAGGTGTTTTTCGTCAGCCCCGGTGATCTCCGCAGTCGCGCTGATGAGTTCTTCGCGGATTTGCATCGCTGCAGAAATCGCCGCGTTCGCATTCATGAAAGTGACACGGCTTGAGTAGGAGCCGAGGTCAACTGGAGAAGTGTCCGATTCCTTCGAGCGAAGCCGAATCATGTCGAGAGGAAGTCCGAGAACCTCTGCAACCGCTTGTGAGATTACGGTGTCCGAGCCTTGGCCGATCTCGGCTGCTCCGGTGTGGACGGTTACTCCGCCATCCATGTCGACCTTGAGGTGGACGGTGGCATGGGGGAACTTGTTTGGGTCCCAATGGATTGGCAGGCCACTGCCTGAGATGAAGAAGCCACATCCCAAGCCGATGCCATGACCGAGTGGAAGCTGGCGGAATCGGTTCTCCCAATTACACGCCGCCCGCACCTTTTCGAGACATTCCCGCATACCGATGCTAGTCACCCTGAAACCGGTGATTGTGGCACTGTGTGGTGGCAGCAGATTGGCGAGTCGGAAGGTGATGGGATCAACCTCCAAATTATCCGAAATCTCGTCGATTCCGACCTCGACTGCACAGCGCGAATTCACCGCCCCATGCCCTCTCATCGCCCCCGACGCAGGTTTGTTGGTCCAAACCCTAGCACCGGTGTAGTGGAAGGCGCCGATTTCGTAGGGAGCGGTGTGCAGTACGCCGTTGTAGTAGGTCGTCACATGTCCGAAAGAGGCGAAGGCACCTCCGTCAATCAGAGCGTCGGTCTCAATCCCACACAGTCGCCCCTCATCGTCGGCGTGTAGGTTCATCTCGATTATCGATGGATGACGACCTCGATTGACCCAAAAGACCTCTTCTCGGTCGAATGTGATGCGGACAGGGCGGCTAGACTTTCGCGAAAGGATGGCGGCGCACATCTCGTGAGGGAAGGGGTCGGATTTACCACCGAAGCCGCCTCCCACAAAGGTGCGATAGACATTGATTTGGTGCATTGGTATATCCAACACATCCGCCAAGGCGCGGTGCAGATAGTGCGGCACTTGCTGTGGGGTGTAGAGTGTCAGTCGACCGGACGGGTCCCAGTTAGCGGCTACCGCGTGGGGCTCGGTGAAGCCGTGGTTGACGCCACCGAATTTCCATGTAGCCTTTGAATTGGTCACCGCGTTTTCGCTGATGCCGTCGACGTCCCCGAACTCTTGGAAGACACGTTTTTGGATGTTGGACTCGCCGATGTGGTACTTGCCTCGGTCGTGGATTGGGCTCTCTGCGTCCTCCAAACCCTGCTTCATGTCGTGAATGCCGTCGAGCACCTCGTACTCCACTTCGATGAGTTGCAGAGCATGCATTGCGGTCGCCTCGTCCTCGGCTGCCACACAGGCCACCAAGTCTCCCACGTGTCGAACCTTCTCGACCGCCATGGCGTGCTCGTCCTTGGTGACCGGCAGAACGCCGAACTTGCACCTCGCATCCTGTCCAGTGGCGACTGCGACAACACCCGGTAGTGCCTCCGCCTTGCTGGTGTCAATCGACTTGACCATGGCGTGATGGTGAGGCGAGCGGAGGATTTTGCCAATCAGCTCGCCGGGTAGTCGAACATCATCGCCATACTGCGCCTGTCCCGTCACTTTCCAGCGGCTGTCAACCAATGGTGTACTCTTGCCGATTGCAGTGCTGCTGACCAAGTGGTCATGCTTGTGGGGTCCCAATGGCTGTGGTTTGGTGCCACCTTGGCTTTCAGGTATCATCGTCGGGTCTTGAAGCCGGCTGAAGGTGTCCTTGCCGCCAGAGCCGGGGCGAGCGAAGGGCAGTTTACCCGGCTGTTGGGTGTAGCCGACCATGTCCTTCTTTTCGTCTGCCATGTCACTCACCTCGCTCTTGTGTTGAGGCTGGCTCAATCGCGTCACTGCTCGTCGCTTCGAGAGCCTCGGCCTCGGGAACTTGGGGGGCCGTGGAGGTGTGAGCCGATTCGACCGCCAGCCCGGGGTGAGGGTCGGAGTGGGCTTCAGTCGGGTCAGGGGTTTGCGATTCGGAGGTGATGATTTCGGAGGCGGCGCGGACAGAATCGACAATCTGCTGGTATCCGGTACAGCGGCAGAGATTGCCATCGATCGCCGCCTTAATCTCGGGATCGCTTGGAGTCGGATTTGCTTCGAGAAGGGCCGAGATCACCACCAAGAAGCCGGGGGTGCAGAAGCCGCACTGACTCCCTCCATGGGTGGTGAACGTCTCCTGAATCGGATGCAGGTGATGGCCGTTGGCCAAACCTTCAACGGTTGTGATTGATGCCCCATTTGCCTCTTGGGCCAACATCAGGCAGGAGAGCCGCGGTTTTCCGTTTACAAGCACCGAACAGCAGCCACAGGTGCCCATGTCGCAGCCTCGCTTTGTGCCGAGGCTGCCGGCCTGGTCACGGAGAACATCGAGAAGGATGGCATTGCTTTCGATGTTGGCGTGAAATTCACCTCCGTTGATTTCGGCTGCCCAATCGATTTCATTCGGCCGAGGCAGCATCGGGATTCGAATCGACTTGCTCATCTCATTCCCTCCGCTCACTCTGTGAGCGATACTGACGAGGGCTGTCACGCCTTTGATGATTCGCTATTCTGTGAATGCGTTGCCATCTGCAACATTTCAGATTGAACCTAACTTCGAACCCGCACGACCTCGAAGTCATCGACGCCGGTCGGAGGCGGAGTCCAATCTTTATCGCCGGGCAGAATGAGCGGGTCGCCAATCGATACCAGCAACTCGGCCAACTCTCGTTGGGACTCAGCCAACTCGTCCCAAGGAACTCCACCTCTGCGCAGCCGAGCCCACAGCTTCAGCGTGTTCAAGGCGAGCATGGAGCGGCGCCACAGAAGCAGGTGCAAGCGGGCCGCGACCGCCCAAAGTGGCATTAGGATGAATGCCAAGAGGAGCCAGGGAATCTGTACGAGGTAGGGTTGAACCAGTGGCAGGAGTCCGTACAATTTGAGGTTGTAGAGCGGGCTGGTGTCGCCGGCGAGAAGGAAGGCCACCGGAAACGAAACCAGAATCCACCAAAGTGGAAGCAAGACGAATCCAGCGGCGATTTTCTTACTGCCCAAACCGGCTAGTTCATCCTTTGCGGAATGGATCGCCAACGGTCCGGATATCCGATACGGTGGGTAGGAACCGAGTAGTGCACCCCAGGTGATGAGGCCGAACATCCACATCCATGACCAGATGATTTGGAGCACAGCAAGGCCGAGGTCAGCCGGGCCCGGTCGACTGTCGCGGTCGTAGAGTTCATGCTCATCGAGATCATGTTCCTTCATTTTTTCTGCGTGGGCAGCCATCTTCGTCCTCAACTCGCCTGCCTTCTCAGGGTCGTTTTCCAGCAGATGGAGCCACGCTGCTCGAGTGCGTCGCGCCCCCAAGACAGCCTCTGCGTAGGTCGCTCTGCTGGTCCTTCCGAGCGCCCTGTTCCTATGCACGGAAATCAATCCTCGAGTCCGCCACAGAAGTTTCCGGTCTTCCCAAGTGTCGAGCCCAAGGCTTGACCTCTCCATCTCAACAGAGAGCGCATCGGTCACTGCCAGCACCCAAGCGCGGTCGGCGGCCACCTCTGCACCGAATTCCTCGATGAGCTCGGTTGACGGAACTGGGCTACCCTCCTCTTCCGGGAGTGGCGGCATTTCCATTGGCGGATGAACGGTCACAAGCGCTCTCTCGCGGAATCGGTTGGCGTCAGAATAGTGCAAGCCGACGGGGACCATTCGTGGCTCATCGACTCCTGCTGCGCGCGCCTGCCGGATTGCAAGCAACATGATGCGAGCCGGCCCGGTTTTCATCTTTTGAGGTCGGCTCATCAGATGGGAGATTCCCTCAGGATAAATAGCGCATCTACCCTGCTCGACTAGAATCTCAGCGAGGGCATCTATCATACCGCTGTTTCCCTTTGAGCCAGCGTCGCCATCAGCGCCCTTGTCGGACGCTCTATAGGCGGGCTTCGCGCCCGCGGCGCGCATGAATTGACCAAGCACCGGAATAGCGAACAGCGTGTGCTTTGCGACGAAGGTCAACTGCCCCGGCAGGGTCGATAACATCAGCAACGGGTCGATTAGCGAACCGGGGTGCCAAGCGGCGTAGAGAACACCTCCCTCTTCGGGAATCCACTCTTCGTCAACGATGTCATGTTCGCGGAACCAAGTCTCGCATATCTCCCGGCAGAGCCAGCGAACAGCGCGATAGGGGAAAGGGGTGGGTGTGCCCTCCACATCATCGGCCATGACCCCCGACATGGTGTCCGAGGCAATAGGCAATTCCCCGGCAGAGTTTTCGGAGGGACTTGGGGGAATGTTCATTCTATACGGCGGGTTGCCTCGGCAGGGATTGAACGATGGTTGGAAAGAATGTTGTTTTGGCGGTCGTCGGAGTTCTTCTTCTGGCGCTGAACGTTGCAGTGGTTGGCACGGTTGCGACAGGTGCAGTCGAAGGCGCAGTTGGTGAGATGTTTGCGACATATCCGAAGGATGAGATATGTGCAAATGACGATTGTTCGGAGGTAAATGAGGATTGGCTGACATCGACGAGTGAGAGAGACTACTACGCGTGGAATCTCACAAATCTTGACGAAATAATGGCAAATCCTCAAACTGATGCTGTGTATGAGAGAGTAGGCCCGGTCACCTACGAAATCACCACAGAGAGGAACTTTCTGGCACACGACGCCGAGGCCGGAACCCTCACTTACTCTGAGGTCAAGACATACCAATGGAAGNNGCTCTCAACATTCTCTTCGAGCCACAGAGAATCGGCGCGACCTCTCTCTTCATCGACATCATCGGGCAGATGTCCAAGGCGGGCTTCTGCTCTGAGATGGTCGAAAACGACATGGAGGTCGGAGTCCCAAGCAAGCGGACTGCAAACGCGCTAGACCAGAGTGGACCAAACTCGACTTGGGGGTGGGCCGATTATGCATACTTCAGCGCAACAGACCCTGGTGACTCCAGCGTCTCAATCGCCCTGACAAGTAAGTGGGGTCCCGCTCTATTCGTCGGACTTGGGGCGCCTGAAGAAAGCAGCACTTCACTTCAGCGAGCCGCTCTATTCGGCTACACTGCCGCCGGGGAAGATCCAGGAACGGTGAATGAGAGCGAGACTTTTGTTCGCGACCAAGCGTTGTACGCGCTTGTCGCTGGCGAATATGCCCAGAACGGCGGTGGTGATGAGAACTGGGATGATGACATCAACGAAGTCGAAAATCGGTTCTACGAGGTGAGCGGCGCACGCCTCAGCAACCACTCTGTACTCAACGACATCCTCTACGGGATGGATGGTGGTACTCCGCGTGGCCTACTGGTCTCTGATTCAGGAGGGCTGATGCAAGGCTTCGCTCTCTTCCTCCTCGCTGCGCAGGAAAATCCGTTCGCTGTCATGGCTGACTACCATATCGGAATCACCGACCTTCAGAAGGTGGGCTTCTATGCCGGAGATTGGTTCCTCGATGAGACAACATTCCCATTGATTCTGACTGGCGGTTCAGGAACGCTCAATGCGAGTGGATACCAATATGCGTTGTTCGGAAGCGAGAACCCTCTGACCGGTGGCTATGCTGAAGCCAGCCTGAATGTCGGTGGAGTTTGGGGCTCTGGGATGTTTTCGGCTTGGGGCGCCACTGGTTATGTGGACCTCAATTATGACCAGACTGAGAATATCCTCTATGGTCCGATGGGCATCACTGGAGATGGAGCTGCTGCCTTCCTATACGGTGAGGTCACCGGCCATACCCTTCCTGTCGACCCTGATACCTTGACACCCATGAAGGGCGGTACGGAATTGACTTGGGACGATGCACTAGTCGCTCAAATATACGAGATTGACAATGGCTCAGCCGCAGCCCTGCGTTACTTCATCTATCATCTGATGTTCAAAGTCCAGATACCTGGATTGCTCGACGGTATGTTCGGAGAAGAGGCTACTGGATACCCGGGTGCCACGAAGTTCGTCTCTCACACAGTTGATGAGTGGCTATTCGGATGGCGCGACCCGCTGATGGCACAGTTGGGTGGAAATGTCAACGATGAATCTCTCGGCTGGCAGTCATTGGAAACCAACAAGACTTACTTCGGATCGCCGGATGTCTCAACCGGTGACGGCACGACCTACACAATCTGCACGGGCGAAAACAGCGTATGTGACAAAGGTGAAACATTGTTGCAAGATGGTTCGGAATACCTCTTTTGGCGGACTCCGGAAATGGAAGAGGCCACCTACGGCCAACTCAGCGCCGAGAGTCTCGCAGGTACTTCCGGGGGATTCATCACAGGTGATGGTGACCTCCTAAACCTAGGAGACTATGCAATTTCTGCTCCGATTCGACAATTGGATGGCGAGCATCTCGGAATGCCCGTAGAGGTCTGGACTGCGAGTGTGGCACCGGGCGAGCGTTCGATTCAGGGCAAGTTGACAAACCAGAAATCAGTTACTGACATTTTTCCAGGGGCAGTACCAATTTACTTCAGCGCTGAGGTTGAATTGAAGGTTCAACACACGGCACGGATCATCGTGGCTGGTGAATCGACGAGTCACTTCTATCTCGATACGCGACTCATGTCTGCACAGGCTGCGGGTCCACCCACCGAGGCGGACCTCCAACCGATCTTCATGATTGTCTCCGGAGGCGGTGCTGACCAAGTTACGGTTGATGCGATGCAGAGTGGAATCATCCAAAATCAGAATCGTTTCACCTATTGGACTAACTTTGACACCGGCGGTAGCGCCTTCTTCATCGACTATGTCACAGCGCTGATCTACCTCGCTGGATTTGGACTGCTTGTGGCTGGAATCATCGGTTTGGTTGGAGCCGAGCCTGAGGGTTTGGCTGCTGCCATGGGTCGTGAGGACGAGAGCGGCGAAGACGGCGAGGAGTGAGATGCACAGCCGCGGTTCCGCCCAATTTTGGCTACGCTGGCAAACCTTTGATTGAGTCAATCTTCTTCGATTACCCACTTCACAAGTGCCGCTTCAGCTGACTGCAGATGCTCTCCGAGGGTACTTCGGGCGATTCCCAGTTTTTCTGCGAGCGCACTAACTGAAATCCCCCTCGGGTCCTGATAGTACCCGTGGTGAACTGCGAGATTCAGGATTTCCAACTGTCTCTCTCCGAGGAGTTCGAGCGCTTCGTGCTTAGGCTCCTCTTGCGAAATCACTGATACCTTGTCGGGAGGGAGTACCAATCTGGTGGCGGCGAGGAAGCCGCTGATACCTTTGGGTACGCCCCGCAAGGTGAGCACCATTCCGTCGTCGGAGACCGAGTATGGCGGGATTACCGCAATATCAACGAATGGAATCGCAGTGGTGACGATTGGGTGGCTGTTCATCACGACAATCGTTTCCATTCCATCCTTTTCTGACCCGATGGTCTGCTCAACAGTGATGAAATCGAAGTTATCGAAGTCAGATGCGCTACCGCCGTTTTGATACTCAACTCTCGCTAGTTGCCGGACTCCCTCAGGCTGCACGTCAAGATGCGCCACGACCTCAAACAATTTGCAGAATTCCAAAAGTTTGGCGAAGTCTGACTTCGCAATCGATTCGCGGTTCCAATGGAGTCTGACCTCTTGCACAACTCCCGCACCCCCGAATCATGGTATCATGGTATTGATTATCGGGAAATAAAAGCCTCATTCAAGGAGTGTCGGGTGATAACTCATAAGTCGGCGTAACAATTGTGCAGTCATGACAGATGATTCAGCACCCACTCGCTCGAGATTCAGAGATGTCGCACCCACTACAGCGCCACCACCTGTTCAGCCCCAGATCTACCAACCTGGCGTGAGTGTGGTCCCACCAACTTCCACGCTTCCAGATATTGATGCGGCGAAGGCAGGCATGGTCTTCTCGATAGTTGGCGGTGTCATAGCCCTGATGATAGCAATCGGGAGATTCATGACCAGCGAGATGGACTCCGACTCTCAGTTTCTCTACCTCGGATTGGGCTCCGCAGCCCTCGTTCTTGCCTCCTACGCCTTCGTTGAGGTTCAGCACAGACGTCACGGCGCTCTCTCCATCGTCCACGATTATGTCCTCGGCTTCGGCCACCTCTTCGCCGCCCTCGGCACCTTCTGGATCACACGCTGGATTCTCTTCGCCTCATGTGGTCAGTGGCTTGCCGACAGCGGATTCTGCCACGGCGCCTCTGGCGCGGAGGGCTGGATGCCGGCGGAATGGGGAGTATTGCTGCAAGCGGGCGCGTTCGTTATCCTCGGGTTATTCCAATGGATGCACAACAGACGGGTCGGTGCGACCACCCTTCCACGCTTGGTTTCCGTGCTCGCACCACTCATCATCCTCATGATTGGGGCAGTCGTATGGTTGGACTGGTCCGACGGCACAGTTGGCAAGCCTCTCATTCTGAGCGTGGTCCTGTTGACAGGGGTCGGAATGTGGCTTGGCTCGACCAGCGACAGGGCTCCTCTCTTCCTCGCATCGGCGGGACTTTCGTCTGTCATCCCAATAATCTACGAAGCGACAGCGGGTGGCGGAGCCGGTCTCTCACTGCTCGCATTGGTGGTTCTGATGCAGGGCGTCTTCGCCTCCGCGAAAGGCCTCTCCCGCTCGATGATTCAAGTCGGTTCAATCGCCTTGGTCGTCTTGGTGGTGATAGCGGAGTTCACAGCTCTTGTGAACGGCTATGACGTAGTGCTCGCAACTACGGTGGGCGCTCCTCTCCTGACGCTCCCACTCTTCCTCTGGTTGGCGCTGCTCGTCGGCTACTTTCTGCCGGTTCACATGCGGCGGGTTCCATGGATGCCGATCGGCCTCGCAGTCGGTCTCTCGTTCGTCCCTTCACCAGGGAGTGCGCTCGCTTGGGCGCTTGCGCTCATCGCCTTCACCTACATGCTGACCCGGCCGCAGACACGTCGTTGGGTCTCGGATTGGACTTACGCCATGCTAGCCGCCTCGTGGTTCCTCGTCGACTGGCTATCCTCCTTCGGCTCACCATTCGATGTCCTAAGCCTCGACCCGCTCTTCCTGATTGTGCCGCCAGCCGCTCTACTGCTGCTCGGCGAGGTGGGCTCAAACAATAATCGTCTCTCAAAGGGCCCCCATCACCTCGCCGTCGCGCTCATCCTGTTGTCGCATGAGATGCTGTTTGGTGACGG
>DAVI01000049.1:11471-13533 GCA_002505495.1 Euryarchaeota archaeon UBA59
GCAGCCATCCTGCTGTTGCAGTTGTTCGGCAGGCTCGATTCTGGGTTTGGGGAGATGATAGGCGTTGAGGACCTTGGGATTGAAGCGCTCTTCTTAGCGGTCATCCTCTACGGTCTCGGCCGTCACCTGAGGTCCCTCGAATACGATGTCGGGCATGTCTTGGGTGGCCTCTTGGGTTCGGGAATAGAAGTTCAGGGCTGGGACCCGAAAACCGCCACTTGGTCCGTGACCTCCTCGCCGTTAGCAAATCGGATGAAGGAGGCCACATGGGGACCGGCGATGAGATTCAGTCTAATCCTCCCACTGATGATATTCTCAGCAGCCTCCTCACAATTGAATGAGAGTTGGGCTGTCTTCCTCCTACTGATTCCAATCATGGTTCTGATGAGAGAGGTTCTGTTCGAACTTCCCAAGGACAATCGAACACGCGCGGCAGGGGCTTGGCTGCTCTTTTTGAGCGCCCTGCCATGGTCGCTCAGAATTCACGAACAGATTTTGACAGGCGACCCAACAGCCCTCCTGCTGCCACAAATCGCCTTCGATGTGATGTTGCTTGCCGGCCCACTTCTGGGCCACTTCATGCTGATGAAGGAGGGTGTTGAAAGAGAGGATGGAGGCGCCGCTGGCTGGTTGCTTGCAGGTCTGATGATGACCGCCCTGCTCGACACGTCCGGTGGACTGCTACTCTTCTCACTGTTAGCCATTGTATTTGCTAGGGCCATCAGACATCGACGACAAGTCGGCATCAATCTGCTTCCTTTCGCCTACGGGTTCGGTGTCGCCTTTCTCGGACTGCTACCCCACACGATCGTAGACCTCGCCCCGACCATAGATTTCCTGGTCGCTGAGAAACACTCCCTCCTGCTCTTTCTCAAACTACCAGTTTGGGCCGGCCTCGGTTTCATCCTACTCGGATTGGTTCCTCTCACTCTGTTCATGAAGGACCATCGAAATCGCAAGGAGGCGGAGGGTCCGTCGAATCAGGAAATGCCCCTCGTAGTGCCGGTTTTCTCGCTCATCGTAGGCCTCCATCTTCTCGTATCAGAACCGCACCTCCTGCTCTTTGCGGTCGTGTTGCTCGCCGGCGTCGGCGCGTGGTTCACAGGCAAGTTGTCCATTTATTGGGTCTGGTCGCCTCTCTTTGCAACTTCTCTCACCTTCGTCGCAATGGAGGAGAATTTCTGGGGCAGCAATCCGCTCCCTGAGGCAGCTGCGGTCACCGTCTTCGCCTGCTGGCTGATCCACCTCGCCTTCTGGCGTGGTGTGATGGAAACACATGCTGTTCCAGCCCTACCCGGGAAACCTCCGTTTGGGTCGGTGGATGTTAAGGCGGAGTACGCCCAGACACGTAAATTGATATCGAATTCACAACTTCTCTTCGCCCTGTTCTTCAGCCTACTCGCAGTGTCAGTTTGGGGTGGGATTGCCTTCCTTGTGAGCGCCTTCGGAATCTCATGCCGAGCTTGGGTTCGGAGAGAGAAGTGGTTGCTGATGGGCGGCTCGATTCTCGAAGCGTTTGCGATAGGAAACAGTGTGGTTCAACTCTGGGATGGAGATTGGGCTTTGGAAGCAGTTGGCGCTTGGCTGGTGATGTGTGGGCTGGTCTATACTTGGGCATCATGGCGAAACTGGGACTTTGAGTGGCGTGAAATCTCTGACGCTGAAGTTGTCAAACTCTCACGCGATGTCGGAATCGGCGGCGCTGTGATGGTGCCGTTCGGTGCCCTGATGCTGTCTCAAGACCCAGGTCTCTGGCTGTTCGGAGCGGTGCTTTCGCTATTCGGCGGCTTTCAGATGTTGATCGGCTTCGAGAGAGACGAAGGTTGGCGCCGCATATACACGCTGATTTCGATTCCAACAGGAATCATCATCGTCGCAAGTGACATTGACAACGGTGTCATGCAGGGTGTGATGTACCTGCTCGCTGCGTTGACACTGTTTGGTCAGGGCTTCCTCTACATGAACCGTGCAGAGGTCAAGATGGCAGGTACTGGGGTGACATACGAAAGTGCTGAAACTTCAGACATCCAAAGTGGCTTCACTGAGCCGGTTGAGCAGACTG
>DAVI01000049.1:13831-14010 GCA_002505495.1 Euryarchaeota archaeon UBA59
ATCCTCGACTTCGAGCCTGAATGATGTTCCGGCACCGTTATTGATTACATCTCCACTCGATTGCCATGGACGCACTACGTGGACTATATGTGTCTGTATTATCGGCGATAATACTGCTTTCGGGTTGCTTCGGAAGCGGAGTTTTCGATGACGCCGAAGGACAGACTGATGAAGAAGGA
>DAVI01000076.1:0-418 GCA_002505495.1 Euryarchaeota archaeon UBA59
TCGCCGATGCTTCGGATTCGCCTGCGGAGATTCGCCGCCGGCTGAAGACCTGCCAGCGTGAACTCGCTGAGCGGATGGACATCGATGAGCGCCCGGCGTATCTGGTCGTGCTGACCAAGGTTGACCTAATCGACGACGATGCCCGCGCTCGCGCCCGAGAGAGCGTGCTCGACTTGGGCATGCCCGACCCGCTGCTCGCATCTACTGTGACCGGCGAGGGGCTCGACGAACTACGCCAAGCGATTCTCAACCAGCTCCACGGTTCCCCTCGCCGGCTACGCCTGCATCCGCCGACTGAGGAAGGAGATGTCACGCTGGCGGCACTAATCGCGGAACTGTACGAACGGGGCCTGCCGGTGGAGCACCCCGGACAAGAAAATGACGGGGTTGAGGCGGTGGAGTTGGAGTGCTGGATAGA
>DAVI01000076.1:531-2784 GCA_002505495.1 Euryarchaeota archaeon UBA59
AGGCAGGCTTGCTCTGCAGCGAACATGAGCACTGAGGGGATGAAGGAGGAATTATTGGAATATTTTCTGGAGCTGAAGGAAGAACAAAATCCACCACCATTGTAGGGGTGATTCACTCTTCCTCTAGGATTTCTTCAACCGCTTCACCGGCCCCGAACATGGATGCCACAATGGATGATATCCAATCAAACATGCTTTCACTAACCAAATTAGGATTGAACCAATGCCTCGACTTCCACCTCTACGAGCATCTCTGGGTTGACCAGTTCCCTGACCACCACCAAGGTGGCTGCGGGTCGGATTTGACTGAACACCTCTCCGTGCGCCGCCATGATGTCGTCACAGTCGTATCCTCGAGTTGCGTACATCCGCGTTCTCACCACATCACTCATCGAACCACCAGCCTCGACAAGTGCCTTTTCGATTCTTCCGAAGATGATTCGGACCTGCTCCTTGGCGTCGCCCTTGGCCAACACGTTACCATCGGAATCGGTGGCCGTCGTCCCTGCGACATGAATCACATCGCCGACGCGAATTGCCCGCGAGTAGCCGGCAACCGCCTCAAAAGGAGTCCCGGAGGAGACAAGAATGCGCTCCGCCACAATAGGGGGAGTGGGGCAGGCCGTTGATGATTGTTATCAATCGGCCTTTATCATCTTGTAAGCGCCTTCGCCGCCGGATTCCGGGTCGGTTCCAGAGCGTCGTGGCTTGATGAAGATGCGGAATCCGCAGCTGCGGCAGGAGACACCGTTTCGCTCCTGGTCGAAGGCCTCCATGATGCCGCACTTTAGGCAGCGGTAGAGAATCTCCACCGGTAGTGCGTTAGCACCGCAGGATTCGCATTCGATCCACTGCGACCAGCCGGGCGCCCGGTGGGTGTCCTTGCAGTTTATGTTCGCACATTTGTAGACGAACATGCGGTCCTCGAGGAAGGTGTAGACTCTCTCCATGGAAGCGGCCGACCCGCCCCCCCTTTTTCAACCTCGCCCTATGGGCGGATTCACGATACCTTCGCATTGCGGCAGATTTCAACGAAATTCTCCATGATTCTGGCACCATACTCAGAGTCGTTGACCTCGGGGTGAAACTGCAGACCGAACCGGTCTCCGACTTCATTCTGCATCGCCTGCACCCGGCAGGAGGCGCTACTGGCCGTGAGGAGGAACCCCTCCGGAACCACCGTGACCTCGTCATTGTGGCTCTCCCACACCACCTGAGTCTCGGGCGTCCCATCGAAGATCGAGCCGCCACCATCCACCAAGGTGATCTCCATCGCTCCAAACTCAGGGGAGGCGGCCTCACCACAGTCACCCCCGTAGTGACGCGCCATGAACTGGTGACCCGCACAGATTCCGAGGATGGGGAGGTCCATGTCGAGGAAGGCAGCGCAGTTCCCTAACTCACCGGTGATTCCCACTCGGGCGGCACCCCCGGAGAGAAGGAGACCGTCTAGTTCACGCAGGTCATCGAGAGAGGCGCCGTTTGGGACAATCTGCGTGTCCACCTCAAGATAGCGCAACATCCGCCACTCACGGTGGGTCCACTGACCTCCGTTGTCGATGACATCGATGACAAGCCGTTCGGACATGACTCTCAGTCGGTCGGCCTTCGACTGAATTCAATGAACCTGCCGCAATGAATAGCCCCAATAACATCTGAAGATTTTTCGACCATTCGGACTACCGAAGAGGGACTCAAATATCGATGTCGGCGAGTCGCGCCAACAGTGTGACCTTCATGCTGTGCTCAAGAGCAGCGGCGTTGTTCCACGCCTCGTTGAAATCAGCGCCGACCGCATACAGGCCACCGCCCCGAACGACCACTGCTACATGGCCCGACTGAGTCAGCCCCTCGGTCAGTTGGCGGAGGAAGTCGTCGCTTGTCACATCGTCCGAATCCACTATGACGACCTTCTCAAAGTGGGCTTGTCCGGCAAGGTCGGAGGGGCGCAAAACGAACAGGTCCTGCTCCAACGACATCGTCGTGGTGTAAGGGGCCGGGAGATGGAAGCAGGCTGCTCTGCCATTGTTCTCGATGGAAGCGAGGGCGAGCAAGACGGTGTGTAGGCGCCAAGCATCTCCGGCTTCTGCTGGACCTGGCTCACCTAGTCGTCCGGACGCGATAGAACGCTCGTCGAGCTGCCCGAGGGGGGCGGCCGTCGTGGTGATGTGAACCAAATTTGGTTGATCCAAGGAAAGTGTTGATATGGTTCCCGAAGTACCGTGGCATAGGCCATCTCGCTGCAATTGACGC
>DAVI01000076.1:2874-4081 GCA_002505495.1 Euryarchaeota archaeon UBA59
TCGCAGTTGCTCATTTTCGTGGCGGAGTGCATCCATCTCAACCATCGGAGAAGCGGCCATTGCGGAGGCAATAGCCCCACCGAAATCGGTGATTCCGTCACCACCCGCATCCGGCTCATCGGACTCTTCTATGGGGGATTCCGCAGCTTCTACTGACTCTGGAGCGGGTCCTTCGGACGCACCTTCATGAGAACCTGTTGGAGTTGGGATGGGTACCGGCCCACCTGAGCGTTGTGGGGGCGCAGCACCGGGGGGGAACATGCCAGGTACCATTCCCATCGGCATTCCCATCGGAGGACCCTTGGGAGGACCTCGCGGTGGACCCTTGGGTGAGTCGCCATCTTCATCGCCGCCGGCCGACTCGTCGCCCTTCCCCATATCACTCGTCCCATCGAGTTGGGTTCCCGTTAAATACAGGTCCGTTGTCGCTTGCCCGTTCAGCCCCTGTAGTGTAGTGGCCTATCATCCTGGCTTGTCGAGCCAGGGACACGGATTCGAATTCCGTCGGGGGCGCCTAGTCATGATTCACGCTCTGATTACAAGTTGAGCCACGCTTCAAAGCGACACAGCCATTCCGTGGAATTGTACTGTCGACGCTGTTCAAGAACCGGCGGGAGATGTCCGGGGAGTACGGGTTGTAGTAACTCTTGGAGGTGGTCGTTCAACTCGGGAATGTCCTCGGCCGCGGCGACAACCCAACCACGAAGAAGAGTTGGCGAGCCTCGACGTAAAAGAGGCATTAAGTGAGGTAGATGCCCAATCGTATCGTGAGGGAGATTAACAAGAAGCAGGTCAAATGTGCCGGCCAATTCTGTGTCATCAGACAGAGTGAGTGCGTCCGCAACACCGACTCTCCAGCCTGGGCTTACCTCGGCCAAGGGAGACGGACTCTCAGGAATGTTCGGCGCCCCCCAACGAGTCAAATTGTCGAACAGCAGATTGACCGCGTCGGGATTCAAGTCACTCGCCAACAACTCGCCGACAAGACCTCGCCGCTTGATGAGATGGACGATGGCTGGCCCCACTCCACAGTAGGGGTCGGCAACTGAGAGTGGCCGACCGATAATCTCACGAAGCTTTTCGGCGGATTCGACTGTTCGCCAACGCTCTGCACCTAACCGAATGGAATAGTAGGCCTTGTTGGGATCTATCCGTATTGAACGCATGTGTTCCCTCACCAACGTGCGTGTGGAGAGTTGTTCCTGCC
>DAVI01000076.1:4219-9120 GCA_002505495.1 Euryarchaeota archaeon UBA59
AGGCGTGCCTTCTTCGCGTGCATTAGTTTGGCAATTGCGACCTCCTGCTTGAATTGGTCAACTTCCCGCTCTATTCTGAAAACCAAGAGGTCTCCCATTATATCCTGTGAATTGCCCCAGAATTCACCAAATTCTTCGATTGTTTCCTCTGGAAGGATGTCTTTGAGGTGGTCTATCCATTTGTGCGGTTCAACTTCGGGTTGCTCGGCTTCGACCTCATCAAAACGAGCAAACTCATCTCCTAATTGTGGTGGGGCGTCATCATCGACTGGGACTAGAGTGAAGTCGCCGTCGTGCAGGATTCGCGCCCGAGAAGCAAGGAACCCCGCACGCAGAAGAGCCTCGAAGACTGTCTGCGTTTCTCGCTTCGGCACTCTCAAATGACGCATGTGACTCGACACTCCGAGCAAAGCCGCTCGCTTGACGCTGACGGAGGCCCACCGATGAGAGAAGTCACACCTGGACTTTGGTTGGTCGGCATCGGACCCGGTGACATCGATTCGATGTCGTTGGAGGCTGTCGAGGTCGCCAGGGGGTGCGACCATCGCTTCCTTGAAGGCTATACTGCGCTGCTGCCGCCCGCACAAGAGGAGCTGCTCGCCGAGAGGGTCGGTGAATGGACTCGACTGATGCGACCTGCTGTGGAGAATCCAGATGAGTTGCTCGAACTGGCCCGAACCTCTGCTGTCGCACTACTCGTAGTCGGTGATCCTCTCCAAGCGACCACACATGTCGACCTGCAACTGCGGGCGCGGGAGAGAGGAATCTCCTGTGAAGTCGTTCACGGAATTTCAATCACCACGATAGTCACCGGCGCGCTCGGACTCCAATCGTACCGATTCGGTAGGCAGGTCACCCTCGCCTACCCTTACGGAAACTACCTTCCAACATCACCGCTCGAACTGGTGCTCGCCAACCGCCAGCAGAACCTCCACAGCCTGATGCTCCTCGACCTCGACCCCAGCGGAATGGGAGAGGCGGAACAACAACCGATGAGCCCGGCCGACGCGATGGCCGTGCTTGGGCGGGCAGCAGAGAAAATAGGGGTGGACATCGAGGGCTGGACAATGGTGCTTTGCAGTGACATGGGGACATCTGAGCAGCGCATCGTATGTGGTACTCCGGAGCAAATTTCCTCTGTTGAAGGGGGCCGCATTCACTGCCTCGTCATCCCGGGAAGTCTAGATGAGTTGGAGGAATTGGCGCTCGAGAGGTGGCGGGCCTAACAGCCGTCGGACTCAAGCAGGATGCCCGTGTCGGCCGAACTGAGGAAGTATCGTGGCAGGTCCTCCATCTCAAGTCGAATTTCCCGGCAAACAGCAGCAGCGCATGCGAATGCGAGGCACCAAGCAGGCGTCGAGTTCGGTGCAGAAGAAGTTGGGTCGAAACCTGCAGGAACTACTCGAAAATCCCCATGTGGCGATACCAGCCATCACCGGGCCCACCTCGCGCGGGATGCTCCGCCGTGACAAGATGAAGGCCTGCATGAAAGAGGTCGAGATGGTCGTTCGCAAAAGGGAGAACCGAAAGTGGTTGAAAAAGCGCATGGCACAGAAGGGAGGAGACATGGTTGCCCGCGCCCTTGCTGGCTCACTCATGGCTGCTCACGAAGACGAAATCAACACCGTCGCCATCTTCAAACACCCAGTCTATGGTATGGCCTCCTATGTCAGAAGAGGGACCGCCCGTCCGAACCAACTAGTCGCCCTCCAGATGCACTCAAACCCCATACTCCGGCTCTTAGCCTGGGAGGAGTTGGCCAGAAGTGGCTACTACTTCTTCTCATGGGATGATGAATTCGTCTGTACCGGAATGACCCCTGAAACTCCCTTGGAGTGGCTCAACTCATGCCTGAAGAATTCATCTCTGAGGTTTGACGAGCCGGAGGGGGATGGGGCAGGCACATGGACTGCTGGTGAAGGTGAGCAATCTGTAATACTCAATTTCGACTGCGGGGTGGAAGTTCGTATCGGCTTGGATACGCTGAAGACGAGCAAGGTACCTTTTCTTCAATCCATAGTTCTCTCGATGAGCCCCCCTCACCTAATTGACATAGCCGAGGTCGAAGTCGGATACCGTCCCGATGGCTGGCCCGAAGACAAGGAAGTGTCTGAAGATGCAAAGGATGCTATGGGCTCTGTTGTAGAGCATTGGCTGCGACTTGAAATGGAGGATTCAGAACTGACTGGAAGGTTGCACGATGCGTTTGCCGAGGAGTGTGATGATGGGCTGATGATCGGCCGCAGGTGGTATTCGTCAGACGACCGAGACTCATTCCTCAGCGACCTCCAAGGTGGGGCTCTTGAGAAGGATGCGATATCGGCGGTCCTCGATGTTATTGAGGGCGGCATCAGGGTTGACGCGGGCGGCGAAGGACATTGGCTCTCAAGCGACCTGATTCGAATGGAAGATGGTAGCACTCACACTCTCTTGAACGCGGTATGGGGAAAACATGGGATGGATGTCCTCGAAAACCTGTTTGACTTGACCGGTGAGGCTGCCGAAGATGCATTCGACAAGCAACTTAGCCGAGGTAAGGCGTTTGGCTCGTTCCTCCGAAAGGTGGACGAACAACAGAGCGGGGCGAGACTACTGCGCAGATTCCCTTGGGAGGAGGATGCATTGCCTGCACCACTCGACTTCGCGGATTCACTGGTCAAGAAGGCGCGGGCTGACGGTCTAGGTACGACCACTGGAATGGCTCGCAAGGCGAAGGGTGACAGCAACCTCGCAATGGGCTGGGCGTGGCTCTCCTCACACGGAAAGGGTGAGGGTGAGGCGTGGCACTTCGACCCTGACATCAGGGATTGGGGTGGCGACTGGGTGCCTTCCCTTGAGGTTCTGTGGGCGGCCAGTGAGGCGGTTGCTGAGAGTGGAGATACCGAGGCCTATGTCGAGGCGATGGAGAATCTGCGCAAGGCGACCGGAACAATGCAGGAACTACCCGACGCCTAAATCACACCGCGTCGAGGGCATTCTCGACATCTCGCCAAAGATCCTCAGCATCCTCGATGCCCACGGAGAGACGAATCAGTCCGGGTGTCACACCAACCTCCAGACGGCGCCCCTCCGGAGTCGCGGCGTGGGTCATCGACCAAGGGTGATTGACAAGGCTCTCGACGCTTCCAAGACTCTCGGCGATTGCGAACAGCTTGCTCGCCGCGGCGAAGCGGCGAGCGCCAGCCTCGCCGCCCTCTACCTCAAGCGATATCATCCCACCAAAGCGGCGCATCTGGGATGCGGCCGTCTCGTGGCCGGGGTGAGTCTTGAGACCGGGGTAGAGAAGTCGAGTTACTTTGGGGTGAGAAGCCAATCTTTCAGCGATGAACTCAGCATTGTCACAATGGCGCTCCATCCGGATTGCCAAGGTGCGAATCCCGCGCAGGGTGAGAAAGCAGTCGAGTGGGGACGGTACCGCCCCTATCGTGTTCTGGATAAAGCGGATTTGATCGTTGAGCAATTCGTCGCGCGTGACTACACATCCACCGACCAAATCGGAGTGTCCTGCCACATACTTCGTGGTACTGTGAAGTGAAATGTCAGCTCCGAGCTCAAGAGGACGCTGTAACACCGGTGAGGCAAAGGTGTTGTCCACCACCACCAGCCAACCCCTCTCATGTGCCTTGGCAGAGAGAGCCTTGAGGTCGTGAATGTGGAGGAGAGGATTTGTGGGTGTCTCCAACCAGAGCATTCGGGTATTTTCTTGCGCACACTCCTCCAACTCGCCGGGCCCCAGATTGCTGTAGGTCGTCTCAACGCCGAACTTCGACAGAATGTCGTCGAATAGTCGGGCAGTCCCCCCATAGAGATCGGATGCCGCAACTATGTGGCTACCTGACTCCAGTAGTTGGGTCACCGCTGAAATCGCTGCCATGCCGCTGGCAAAGGCGGTGCCGAACGCCGGAACACCGGGTGATTCGAGGTCAGCCACTGCAGCCTCCAACGCATCGCGGGTCGGGTTCTGGGTCCGAGAGTACTCGTAGCCGGTGTGGTCTGCGAAGTCTCGCTGGACATACGTCGAGGTCTGGAAGATGGGCGTCTGGACCGAGCCTGTCCTCTCGTCCGGGTCTGCTGCGGTGTGCACTGAACGGGTTGACTCGCCCATCTCCGTGCGCTCTTCAGTATCGTCAGCCATCGAATCACACCCACCCATCGGGTTCGAACCCGTTCTCGCGAAGCCAGTCATCGTTGTAGAGTTTTGAGAGGTAAGGATTGCCGGCATCCGGCAGAATAACCACGATTTTCGCCTTCTCGCCCCGAGCATCGGCCTCCTCTGCCAACTGTAGTGACACAAGTATCGCACCGCCTGCAGAACCGCCGCAGAACAGCCCCTCGTTGCGAGCCAGAGCGCGGGTGTAGCGGAAGCAATCCTCATCGTTGACCTGACGAATCTCGTCGATGTGGCTGAAGTCGGTGGCGGGGGGGATGAAGTCCTCTCCGAAGCCCTCGACCAGATAGGTGTGGGGCTCCCCCATAGTGCCGTGCTCAAAGTACTCCTTGAGTATCGAACCTACCGGGTCAACGCCGACTATCTGAGGTGCCTCCTTGCCTTCCTTCTCCGCAGCATCATGTAGAGCAGTAGCACATCCAGTGATAGTGCCGCCAGTCCCCATGGTGGCCACGAAGTGGGTGATTCCCGGGCACTGGCGCCAAATCTCGGGGCCTGTGGAGAGTTCATGCGCGAGTGGGTTTGCGAGATGTGAATACTGGTCTGGGTACCATGCTCCAGGTATCTCACGGGCCAGACGTGCCGCCACCTCGTAGTAGGATCGGGGGTCCTCCTTCGCAACTGCGGTGGGGCAGACATGAACCTCGGCTCCGATGGCACGCAGTAGGTCGATTTTTTCGTCACTCATCTTGTCCGGAATAGTGAAGATGCAACGATATCCTCGGCTCGCCGC
>DAVI01000076.1:9333-11065 GCA_002505495.1 Euryarchaeota archaeon UBA59
ATCGGCTCGATATGATGATTCGTATCGAGCAGGCAGCACTCAAGGCAGGATGTGAAAGCCGTATACCCAGTAACTCCGGTAATGAGTGTCGGAAGCTGTTCCTGCCTCCCTCATCTCTCTGAGGACCTCTGCGATGGCGGACCGGATGGCTGCATCACGCCCCTCGCCTTCGATTAGAGGTGCAGCGATTTCCGCAAGGCGCGGCACGAGGATGAAGCGCTCGGCATCCTCGTTTGAAAAGTCAACGACATGGTCGCTGATTCGGCTCAACAATCCGGCTGAACTGATGGCTCTCATCAGCACTTCAATCGAGAATGGTACGGGAAATATTCGGTCCACCCTTCGCTCGGCTCTAGCAGCGTCCTCCGCCTCCATCTCGGAGAGAAGTGTCTTGCGAGCCTCGTCATCCCTGAGATATTCACGAACTGCCCTGTACGGGTCATGCAGACAGGCGGCGGAACTCGGCTTCAACGCGCTCTCGACATCACCACTATCCCAGACGAACACTCCGCCTCGAACGAGGGAGTTGGCGAACTGGGCGGCGAGGTCATCAAGGGCTCTAACAGGTACGAGGTGCAGCGTTGAGGAGGAGATGATGACATCCGCCTTGCGACCACCCAACATCTCGTCGAGTTCCCGGAACACCGTGTCTCCCGACTCGTCTTGAGAGATAGATAACTCGAAGTGGACATCGTCGCGCTCACCAAGGATTTCCCGCGCTTTGCCAAACCAGGACTCCAGTGGGTCCACAAGCACCAATTCAATCGTAATCCCCCGCTCATCGAGGACTCTCAGCAACTCGATGGCCGAGCCTCCGGTTCCAGCGCCATAGTCGACGACGAGTGAACCCTCTCTGATGTAAGGCAGGGCGAGGTCGAGGAGGTGCTGCACCGAGTCCCGATGCCAACCGGCGGGACGATTGGTGTCTCCCTCGAGGTAGAGGGCGCGGTGGTACAACTCACCGTCAGCGATTTCAAAATCACTCAATCCAGACGGTTCCCAGCCACTCGCCATAGGGTCCCCCGTACGCTGGAAGATGGGGGTGGCTATGACTCCAACGCCGCTTCGATGTCGGAAAAATTAATCGAAATGTCACCGAATACGGTTTCAACGGAATGAACCAAGTTAATTTTTGCCGGCTCTGCACTAGCCATCCCCGACAACCGTGCCTCTCGCCCGCCGCGCTATGAAAAGCACGGCCAAGCCGAGAAGCCCCACCACAAACAAGCCGGCCAGCACAGGTAGTAGAACGGCGAGTAGAGTACAGACCACACAGGCACCCGCCTCGGCCGTCGAGACGAGTGGGTTAGCAAGTCCACCCGTTGTTGCGGTCGACACCGCGCGGGTGGCGACTGTTCCGAGTTGAATCGTCCCTGCGGTTCCGCCGCCCGCGACGATTGCCAGAATCCACTGTAATGTGGGGTCCACCCCATCCAAACTTGCTGAGGTGACGAGAATGCCGGCGACAATTGCGGATGGCGTTGTGATGGTGTCGAGGAGATTATCGAGCCAGGGAATGTAGTATGCCCCGATTTCAAGAATCGTTGCCAACGCGAAGACCGCAAGCGCCCACGTCTCACCGACCCACGCCCAAGAGTCACCCAACTCCATCAAGCCGGCACGAGCCCCCAGACCCATCGCAAGGGGGGGAATGAATACTCGAAAACCACACGCTGCCGAGAGGCCAAGCCCAAGACTCAAGGCGACGATTCCACTCCAAATGTCCATCTCA
>DAVI01000076.1:11215-11542 GCA_002505495.1 Euryarchaeota archaeon UBA59
GACAACAGTTCCCCAAGTCGGGAAACACTCGTTTTGAACTCCAGTTTCCACTCCTCCTCGACGCATTTTTCTCCTTTCCACAGATAGGTTGAATGGATTCTACTTCGATGAACGCAGGCGACTAGTCGGCCATTCACCAACGGTTCGATGAACATCCCCACCTCCTCTTCGCTCATACCTCCTGGAAGGGTCGTGGTAACCACTGCCACCTCTTCGGCCATGGTTGGCGGAGAGTGAGAGGGCGCATCAATCTGCGGCTTGAAGGTGATGAGTATAGAGGGAACGATTGAAGGCCGGAGCCGGCCCGAATGCATCCTGCGGGGTGAG
>DAVI01000076.1:11620-13013 GCA_002505495.1 Euryarchaeota archaeon UBA59
AACTCCGTTCGATGTCATAGTGGTGGGGGGGGGTCCGGGCGGTTCGTCAGCCGCCTCATTCGCTGCCATGGAAGGTCACAAGGTACTGCTGCTGGAGCGGGCGGTCTACCCGAGAGACAAGACATGCGGAGACGCCGTTGGTGGCTCGGCGATGCGAATCGTGACCGAACTGGGAGTTCGTCCAATGATAGAGAAAACACCCCTGTTCAGAGTCGACTCAATCATATTTTCAGGGCCGGGCAAGAATACCACTGTGAAAATCAAACTTCCTCCTGATCAGGTCGAAGATCGGACCGCTGGATATTCTCTGCCCCGATTACAGTTCGACTATATGCTCTTCAAGCGGGCCACTGAGTTGGTCCTAGAGAACGGCGGCTCTGTCATCCAAGACTTCAACGTGAAGGAAGTTCACGCCGAGGGAGAAGGGGATGAAGAACGGATAGTCGGCGTAACCGGAATCATTGGTGGGAATCGCAGCGGCAACGACCCCTTGACCTTCCACGCTCCCCTAACCGTCGGGGCTGGCGGATTCAACTGCCCTGTCGCAAGAACTGTGGTCGAAACATGTCATGGAGAAGTATTTCGGTCTAAAAAAGAGGACCAACATTGGATCGCAGCTTATCGTGAATATCACACATTCAAATCCGGTGAAATCGGGCCGATAGAGATTCATTTTTTAGGTGGCAAACTCGCCAACGGCTACTTCTGGATATTCCCAATCTCGGATAAAATCGCGAATGTTGGATGCGGTTGTGTCATCAATGACATGAAAAAGATGGACATAAAGTTGAGGGAACTCCAGGCGTGGTGCATCAACGAGAGTGAGCAATTCTCCGAGAGGTTCACCAACAGCAAGATGATTGAAGGTTCCGACAAGGGTGCCCTGATTCCATGTGGCTCTCCTCGCAATAACGCCCCTAGTTATCAACCACGCAGATTTGCCATGGCTGGGGCCGCTTGTGTTGGGGACGCCTCGAGCTGGGTGGATCCGCTGAGTGGAGAAGGGCTCCATCAGGCGTTATTGTCGGGAAAATTGTTGTTTGCACACTATAAATCTCCTGTAAAGGGGGGTAAATCGGAGTTTTCCTCTCAATCGGCGCACGACTTTCAAACCGAGATGTGGGGTCTGCTTGGGCCGGTTTTGTCGAACAGTTACAAACTGCAGAAGTTAGTGAGGAAGAAGTGGTTGCTCAACTGGCTACTGAGAAAGGCGAGCCGCGACAACAAGCGGGGCAAGGCGATACGCGACCAACTCGAACTTGCCGTCTCGACCAAGACGGGCCAAGAGGACATGGCAAGCACCTGGCAACTCATGAAAATGGTATTCTTCTGATGGTGGGATGATGGACGCCTCACTGGACGGAATTCGCTGTATATTCTTGGACCTCGACGG
>DAVI01000088.1:0-8090 GCA_002505495.1 Euryarchaeota archaeon UBA59
TGTCGCTCGGTTGTCCCTCGGCAACCCCCGGTGTGTCGACGGCTACGGTGGCGGTGGAGGTGGTCGTGTCGGTATTGTCAGAGAGTGATGTGGCGACCTCATCTCCGACTGCATTCATGTGGGATATTGCCTCGTTGTTGATGGCTGGTCGCTCCAGATGGGTGAGGGCGTGGG
This sequence comes from Euryarchaeota archaeon UBA59, assembly GCA_002505495.1. Lineage (GTDB taxonomy): Archaea > Thermoplasmatota > Poseidoniia > Poseidoniales > Thalassarchaeaceae > MGIIb-Q1. The sequence goes on from DAVI01000088.1 coordinate 175, forward strand.
ACTCAAAGGGAAGCATTCCGGTCTGCTGGAAAGTCCAGAGGATTCCGGGTGGGGTTTCGCCAGTGAGCCCACTAGCCTCCAACCGGGATATCAACTGCTCCAATACCTCCACGGTCTGTTCAAGGCCAACTGCCTCGCCACTGGTCCTACGGTCCGATTCGAGATATATGTCGTCGAGTGACTGGCGAATGAGGCGGTTGACCTCGCGCGATACGCTTGGCAGGGCCTCGGGCATGTGTGATATCTTTTCGAGAGGGCCGACCTCTTCTGGAGGGAGTCCCAATTCGACCATCTGGCGGATGACCTCCCTCAGCTGCATCAGCATGGTGACCGACTGCTCGTACTCATCGAGGATGTTCTCCAGATCGAGCACCACATGGGAGACCGTTTCCGCTAGCCTGTTCTCAAGTCGGTTCTGAACCGACCAGCGGGTCAGGCTGCGGACCGTGTCTGCGGTTTCCGGCGCTTGTCGGCTGAGCAGGTCCATCACTTCTGTTGAGAGCAGATAACGAGGCGTCTTGGCGACCTCATCGACGGTGTGCTGAATGATTTGCAATCCTCTCTCAACTGCCCGGTCGAGCAGAACCACGCTGAAGCCGCGCGAGCGGGCAGCACTCATCCTGTCGAGCACCGGCTCAAGTTGGGCAAGTCCGGTCTCATCGCCGAGTAGGGCTCGGGCGAGTGGCTCTTCGGAGAGGCGGGCGCGGATTCTCTCCGCTTCGGCGATGTCTACGAGGGCCAACTCGTGAGCGTCCTGCAGGTCTTCGGACTGCTCGACCAACATGCGAAGTTCAGCCTCAGCCGAGCCCCGCCTGGTGTCTAGGTCGCCGAGTTCCCGCATCAGTTGGCGACGCTCTTCCATCAATTCACGAAGTTCGGACTGGAGTAGTGTGTGCTTGCGGTCCATCTCGGCGCAGCGTAGTCGCTCCTCCTCAAGATTGGCTCTGCTCGTGTGCGCCTCACCTTCCAGAGAGGTCATCTCATCGCGGCGCTGTTCAACCCGGCGCTCAAGTTCGTTCAGGTCCGCCTGAGCTCGTCGATGACGCTCACGCTGAGCGTTTACCTGCTCATTCAGGACTCGTTGCAGTCGCTCGTCGTCATCGCTCAGTCTGCGAACCTCTGCAAGTCTCGCCTCGGCTGCCTCCAACTCCGCCTTCGCACGCCCCTCCTCACTCAACAGACCCTCCAAGGCCTCCAGGAGTTGAGCGCGGGACTCCATCTCGCCCAACGCGCCGGCAAGTTCCTCCGCCCGGCTCTTGATTTGATGTTCAAGTTCTGAGACGCGGCGGGCGAGCCGCTCGGAGCGGGCAGCCTGCTCCTCGGCGCTCGCCTGTTCCTCACGAATTCTAAGGGTGTGGTCATCGAGTTGCTTTGAGAGGTCCAACCTGTCATCTCGCCCCTGTTCGAGCATCTCCTGCAAAGCGCCGACCTCGCTCTTGACCTCGTCCCTCTCGGCACGGGTGGAAACGACTTCGTCCTCCGCCTTCGACTTCTCTCGGGAGGTGCGCATCACATCTTCCTGAAGACGCTGGATTCGGACCTGCAGTTCTGCGACGACAGGCCCCATCAGTGACTTGCGAGTCGTCCCGGGCAGGGCACCGACGGCATCCTCGGTCTCGACCAACTTCCAGACCGTTCGCCCCTTTTGCATCCCCTCGACACCGAGTTCGAAGCCAAACAGAGTTTCAAGGCGCCCCTGTAGTAGGTTCTTGCGGTCGTCCGAACGGGTTCGGCAGGTGGCGATTGTCTCGCATAGTCCAGCGAGGGTGAAGTCGTCGACCGTGCTGGCGTGCAGCAGAAGGCGCATCGTCCGGTCGAGCCTGACCAACCTGAGACGGTTCGAGGAGGAGGTTGCGCGGGTGACCGCACCTTCGGTTGAATCCGCACCCTTGGCGCGGATGCCGGCAGGAATCCCGCCTACGAGAGTGATTGAGACCGGTTCACCTTCCATCGGAACCGATTCGAGATAACCTGTGACGGATTCATCCTTCGCAATGCGCAGGTGAGATATCATCTGGTCTATTCCACCACGGGAATCCTTGACTTCGACCCCTTCGGGTAGCGGCTCGGCAGCGTCATCATCGAGCAGACCGGCTGATTCGGTTCTGAGAAGTGCTGCAGCATTCGCCAACATCGCGGTGTGATCAGCCTCGGGACGGGTCCAGACTGCAATCGCCGCATCTCCAGCCGGGGCGAGCAGCAGTGAGCCGTTCTCCAAGGCAATGGATGATGCGAGTGGGCGTGGCTGGTCAATCCCGCCTCCAAGCTCCTCCATCGCGCTGAGATGGCCTTGGACGATTGTCGCAAACTCATCTCCACCTGTGGGCAGTTCACCCTCAGCATGGATCAGCATGCCGTCCTCGATTGCGCAAGCGCCGTGAGCAACTTCGCTCGAGGCGAGCATCTCAACGAGAAGTGCGAGGTCCTTGGTCGGGACATGGCCCTCGATTCGGGGCATTGGAAGAAGTGTGCCGAGGGTGGCCGGGTCGGTGAACGCCTCCAACAGGTCACGAGCGACCCGCTCAAACTGAGCCTGGGTCCAGACGGTTCCCCGAACTCGCAGGTCGGTGGAATCATCCAACTTCTTCAGCGCCTCCTCCGCCTCCGCACCAGCGGTGTACTTGCGACCCTTGTCGGTGGCACAGAGCCAACCAGAGGCTACACCGGCGCAGACCAAACGATGTGCTACCGGGTTCTTCGCCCTCGGTTTGTAGTATGTGACGCAGCCGAAATCAAATGGGAAGCTCTCCCGAGCCACTCCCAATTCCATCTCTGCGTCGACCGGTTCTCCTGTTGGTAGTTCAAACATCCAATTCACCTCAATAGGTCCTCTATCACTGGGGCTCGCGCCCTGATTTCGTGCCGCAGACGCCCGATGTTGGACGCATCCGCACTGGACACCAAAATGACGTGCCCATCCTCAAGGGGAGCCACCAGGACATTGCCTCGATCGCTCTCCACCCAAATCTGTTCCAAGTTTGGGAGGCCGGAGGCTGAAGATAGACGTTCAGCCTCCCGCAACACCTCCAACAGCCCAAAGTTGACCTCCACCCCAGCCAATGCCGGGTCGAGAAATGTGGCGACGGGCATCATCTCAGCGTCGACCACAACGGCGCTCCTCACACCGTCGATTCGGCTGAATGTGGCAAGCAGTCTCTGCAGCATACGCTCTCCCCGAATGGGGTTCAGGTTTCGAGGGCCTTCAAGAGGTTTTGCGCCATCGGCCCTTAGGGGGCCGATTTGAGGAGGGTTTTCAAATCGCCAACTGGAAATTTGCAGAATTCGAGTTAAAACGGTGGTTCGGCGCTCTGAAAAGTGTGGTGAAACTGAAGCGGTTGGGAATTGAATTGCAGGTACAAACTATCAATTGGCAAATGTGAAATTCAATTGGAATTCCTTCTGGACGATGGAGTCTCGCTCACTTGAAAGCGCATGGGCTTGTCGAGCCCATCGTGAGTAAGCTCGAAGTCGAGGCCTGTAGTCGCTGCAAGAGTCCCGCGGTCATCTTTCAGAGATACAGCGGAGTCCATCTCTGCCATCTCCACCTTGGCGAGTCTATTCGGAAGCGAACTAGCAAGGCCCTGCGCCAGCAACTCTCGCTCCCAAAGGACGCCCGAAAAGAGGACGGTTCACCCCGAAGGCTGCTGCTCTGTATTTCGGGCGGCAAGGATTCGGCAGTCCTGCTCGACATGATGGTGAAATTGCTCGGCCCACGGCGTGACATCGAGTTGGTGGCCGGTTGTGTCGACGAAGGAATTGATGGGTATCGAGCGCCGTCGCTCGATAAGGCGATTGAACTCGCGGCACATCACGACATCGAGGTCGAGACCATCTCATACCCAGACCTCGGATTCGCACGCATGGACGAGGTGGTCGAGCAGATGCCTCGGATGGCTGCGGCCCAGCGGGACGCAAAGGGACTCAAGGCGTGCTCCTACTGCGGTGTCTTCCGACGACAGGGACTCAACGCGCTGGCAGAGAGGCTCGGAGCGGACTGGATGGCGCTCGGCCACAACTTGGATGACGTAGCTCAGACCGTGCTGATGAACCTGCAGAAGGGCGAGGTTGAGAGGACCATCAGATTGGCGCCGCACACCTGGGCTCCGATTGATGGACTCGTCCCTAGAATCGTGCCACTGCGCTGGATTCCAGAACAGGAGATTCACGCCTACGCGCAAGGGGAGGGGTTGCCGTTCTTCCACGGAGACTGCCCTCACGCGCCCGGCGCGCTACGCCAGAGGAGCCGAGACATGATCGCCCGGTTGGAAGCTGATGTGCCCGGTTCACGCCACGGACTGGTTCACTCGATGGACGAGATTCGGCGGCTGCACATCGATGCGAACGGTGACTTCCCGAGTGAGGTATGGGCGGCGAAAGGTGCCAACAAGTGCGAGCGCTGCGGTGAGGTGACCAGCAAGCCGGTCTGCCAGGCGTGCATCATGCGCGAGTGGCTCGCAGAATAGTTCGTCTCAGCCACCGTTGCCGCCTCAGAAGGCACAGGTCTCTGGCGGCTTGAACCAACGGCGCCGCCGTTTTGCCACGAACCGATAGGTCATATCCCGCACCGGGAGGGGAACTAGCCACACCAGCGGGAACAGCGGCCGCCACCACCAGCGCATGTGGGGTAGCAACCTGACAATCGCCGCAGAGCGGACAAACACCTTCCCCCCACGCACGAGGTAGACAGTGTCCATCGCCCGCAACGGTTCAGCGAATTCCGAAATCAACGCCTGCGCTTCCTCCGATTCGATCGCTACAAATCTCATAGAGGAGGAATCAGCGAGCCTCGGTTTTAGAAACCGGGCGCCGCGGTTACACATCCCGCAGTCGCCGTCCAGCAGCAGCAAGTCGGGCTGACTCAGCATGAGCGGCTCTTCCATGGTTCGTGCACGAGGCCTCTCGCTTTCACTCCGACTCATCAAAGCAGGTTCTCAATGACGGAATCGATGTCCTGAGAACGGCCACAGTAGTGACACTGGAGTTGGAGAGGCTCACTGTCGACCACCTTGAGGCGATGTGGGAGTGGCTCGCGGTCGGCCAGGGAGATGCAGTTGGAGTAAGTGCAGCGGGCGACGTTCACCATCTCGTCCTGCAGTTCGACCTCTCTCTTCTCAGCCACGGAGAAGTTTCGGATGATGGCGACACTTGCGTGCGGGGCAATCAGGCCAAGCCGGTCCAACTCGTCTTGGGTCAACTCCCTGTCCTCGACCTTGATGATGTCCTTGGCGCCATACTTGCTGGAGGGGACGTTCATCACCAGAGAAACCGGGCTGGATTGGACGCCGCTGATTCGCAGCATTCGCAGAACCTTGAGGGCATGACCGGCCGGCACGTGGTCGATCACGGTTCCGTTGCAGATTGCGGTCACACGGCGCATCTCAGTCATGTCTTCACCTCCACACCGAGGACCCTGCAAAGAAGGGCCATTCGGGTGACTACTCCATTGAACGCCTGTTCGAAGTAGTGTGCGTGGGGGGTGCCGTCAACGTCGGGATTGATCTCGTCGACTCGGGGGAGTGGGTGCATGATGATCATCGATTCCTTGGCGTCATTCAGGTCTGCCCGGCTCAACTTGTAGATTCCAGCGACCTTCCGATACTCATCCTCGTCAGGGAACCGCTCCTTCTGGATTCGGGTCATGTAGATGACATCCGCCGCGGCCAGATTTCCAAACAGGTCCTCCGACTCCGAGACATCCGCGCCATCCGCCTTCAGGTGCTTCACAATGTCCCCAGGCATCCCAAGTGCAGGGGGAGCCACGAAGGTCAGGGTCGCTCCGAAGCGAGCCAGGGCGTGTGAGAGGCTGTGGACGGTTCTGCCGTAGCGCAAATCACCGACCATCACCACATTGAGGTCGAAGCGGCCGTGCGCCTGCATGATGGTGAACAGGTCGAGCAGGGTCTGGGTCGGATGTTGTCCGGCACCGTCGCCAGCGTTGAGAATCGGAATTTCGCAGGCGTCTGCGGCGTATTGGGCGGCGCCTTGGCGCGGGTGGCGAAGGGCGGCGACGTCGCAGTAGCCGTCAACCATGCGCATCGTGTCGTAGAGAGTCTCACCCTTGGCGACCGAGGAGGAGGCGAGTGCCCCGAGGTTTACCACGCCTCCACCGAGCCGCTTCATCGCGGTCTCGAAGGACATTCTGGTACGAGTCGAAGGCTCGAAGAACATGTTTCCGAGAACCTTGCCCTGTAGAAGCGGCAGATAGGATTCTCCACGGGCTACCGGGAGGAGACTGGAGGCCTGTTCGAGAAGTTCCAGAATCTCATCATTGGTCAGGTCATCCATGGTGATGAGGTCGCTCGACATCACTCTCGCCTCTCACCTCCCGGCGCGACTCTCTCTTAGCCATTGCGACCGCCTACGGCGGTCATTTTCGGCCGTTTCGCGGAGCGGATGCCTTGATGAACAGGAGCAGGGTGGCGGCGCTGATGCTAGTCAGTCGAACACCCGTCAGGGTCTCCTTCTGCGGTGGTGGGACAGACCTTGCCGCGTTCTACAGAAATCACGCCGATGGGGGACTGGTGACCTCTCTGACACTCGACGCCTACATCTATGTCACAGTGAATCGGCGGTTTGACGACTCGGTGCGGATTTCATACAGTCAAACCGAAATCGTCGACGATTTCGAGGACCTTCAGCACGAATTGGTGCGCGAGGCGATGCGAATGACCGGAGTGACCTCCGGAGTCGAAGTGACGACCATCGCCGACATCCCGGCGCGCGGCACCGGGCTAGGCTCTTCTTCGACCGTTACCGTCGGTCTTCTGCACGCACTCTACGCCTTGGCGGGAGAAGATGTGTCGGCAGAGCGGTTGGCTCGGGAGGCCTGTGAAATTGAGATAGAGGTCTTGGGTCAGACCATCGGCAAGCAGGACCAGTACGCGGCGGCATTCGGCGGCGTAAACCAGATTGCCTTCAACGCCGACGACACGGTCACCGTGACCCCCCTCTCACTGGGCGCAGAGACCCTTGAGTCACTGCCCTCCGAATTCTGTCTGGTTTGGACCGGCCTGAGTCGACAGGCGACTCCGATATTGGAACAGCAGGCGAGCAACACCGCCGAGCGGATGGGACAACTCGTAGCGATGCGTGGTCAGGCAAATTCAGTTGCTGAGGCCCTCCAAAACAACAATTTCGCTCAAATCGGACAACTTCTTGGCAAAGCTTGGGAGTTGAAGCGCTCGTTGGCGAACGGCATCGCCAATCCCGAGATTGACGAACTGTACGCCTCACTGATCGAGTTGGGTTGCAGCGGTGGCAAGCTGCTGGGTGCTGGCGGCGGCGGCTTCATTCTGGTTCACACTCCGCCGGGAGTGCAGGATGCGATTGCCGACTCACTTTCGAACAAGGTCATCCCACTGCGAGTATCCACGGAAGGCTCGACCATCCTCTTCGACGACAGGGAGCAGTGAGACGATGCGCCGTACTGCAATCCTACTGAGTGTCCTGTTGATTCTGACCTCTCTTGCCGCCATTCTTCCCGCCACCCAGACCCCTCACCAAGAGGGTGGGATTCTCGGCCACGGTCCGGCACCCTTCGCCGCTTCGGGGGATGCCAGTCTTGACGTCATCATCACAGATGACCAAGGGCTACCAATCCTCGGAAGTTCCATCGAAGTGTTCGACGGTTGGACCGACATACGGGTTGCCGGACCGACCGTTGTCGCCGGGAGTCGTCTGGTAATCGAAGAGCTGCCGGCTGGCCCGATGCGAATACATGCGACGCACACAGCCTACGCATCTGCATTCTCAACCATAAGTCTGACATCGGGCGTGACCAACACCACAATCTCACTCATCCCTCTAGACGCCACCCTGCAAGTCTCGACAGATGCGGGCGCCACACTCACCCTCGAGCTCGACGGTCACATTGAGGCGGTCACGGGCAGCGCCGATTCGGGCGGCAACGCAAGTCT
>DAVI01000088.1:8229-9646 GCA_002505495.1 Euryarchaeota archaeon UBA59
ACTCTTCGGCTGGCCCGGGAATGCGAGTGAAAGCGGTCTGCTCAGAATCGAACACCACCCCTCCGGATGGTGGGAATTGGTGCAGTGGTCGAGTGAACTCTCACACAACCTGCCTCGCGTGGGCGCGGGTGAATGGAGGATCTACAACGTCGAGAGTGGAATCCGCATCGGTCAGCCTCTCATCCTCTCCGACGGTTCGAGCGGAAATGTGACCTCACTAATTTCTGACAATGGCTCAAGCGGCCAACCGGCATGGGGCGGCGGTGTCACCCTCAACATGACCGAGGCCCCCATAACCGGCTCCTCAGTGAACTTCACTTGGACCGGCTCCTACGAACTCCCCGCCGACTTCGGAAGCGCCCTTCTCCCCGAGCGCTCGCGTGGCTTGGCCTCCCAAATCGACCTCTATCTGGGTGACGGGAATGGCATACTGAACTCCACCGAAGAGGTGGCGTGGGCGATGTTCAGAGATTCGCTCCCATGGGCGGAGAGCAACCACATGGTGCTCTTCGATGAGTCTCCACTCACCGGTTCAGTCGACCTCTTCGGACAGTCATTCTCGCAACTGCCCAACACACCGGGGCTGAATGAACAGGGCTGGAGTGAGAGCGCCGACCTCACCGGAGAGGTCGGCTTCGGGACGACTCGCATGTTTTCGTTCCCAGTGCGCGGTGATGCCATCGAGGCAATCCCGATCACAGTCAACCTGCCAGCCGGATGGGAAGTTCGCTACAGCCCTCAAATCGAACTGCTGGGTGGCACACCGGCATCATTCACCCTCAACCGTTCACAGTCACCCACGACGGGAATGTGGACAGTCACCATCGGCAGCAACCAGCCACCGATCGCCTCCGGCGGCCTCTACAACCACACCGGTCTGTCGATTCCACTCGATGGCGAGGTCACCTTGGAGAGCACCTGTACCGACTCGGGAATCGGCTCCCTCACCCACTTTTGGGAAGCCCGTCAGAATGGGACAATTCTGAACTCAGGATTCGGTCTGACCCACGCATTTGTGCCAAGTAACACCGGTTTTTCTCACGGCGAGGTGATGAACATGACCCTCATCTGCACCGATTGGGCGGGTGCCAACTCAACTTGGGAGGGAGAATTCTATGTCGACGGGGAGCCACCTTCGGCGACCATCTCGGCAGTCGAAGACCACTCCTTGGATGGCCAGCCACCCTGGTCCCACGACCTCAACAACGAGAGCGACTTCTCATTGCGAGCCGGTTCATATTTCTCGGTGGAGACGAATGCGACCGACGATTCGGGCGCTCCGATACAGGTCATCTGGCGCTCAAACAAGACAGAGGGTTGGGAATACAACGAGCCTTTGTTCGTCGACCAATTCAATCAGGGTGACGATGTGAACTGGATGCACATGGGTGTTGACGAGCGCCACGAGCAGCGGGAA
>DAVI01000088.1:10013-11869 GCA_002505495.1 Euryarchaeota archaeon UBA59
GTCGGCGAACATGAACTGAAGATCTTTGCATGGGATTCGAAGGGAAACACCAGAGAGTTGGTGACAAATCCGGTCGTGCACCCGCTTGTGCCGGCGAACATCACGGTGCTTTCAGTCGAGGTTGAAGGCGAGGCAATCATCGGAGAGGAGGGACTTCTGAAGGTGATGGTTCGCAACTCTGGGGCGACCCCGGCGGTGATGACGTTCTGCTACCTCGACCAGTGCAGCCAGAACTGGACTTCGGGCTCGGCCACCTCACAAGCGGACTCGAATACCTCCTACCCTCTCACGGTGACCTCCTACGAGGGTGGCCCCATCCAAGTCGTGGTGACCTGGACTGATGCGGAGAATGGGGTTGGAGGCGAAGTCGTTGTCGATGCGGGGGTCTCTCCGAAGACGAAGTATTCCGATACCGTCAACTTGCTCTTCTTCATGGGAATCATCGGGGGGGCTGTCTGGTGGCTTCTTCGCGGGAAGTCCGAGAGTGGTCCAAAGACCCCATTCTGAGCCGACATCTCAGTTCAACATCTGGCGCACAACCTGTGACTGAACGGCAAACTGATACGAGAGCCCTTCATCAGGAAGTCATGGCTGAATGCAGTTCTCCTACTTGTGAAAGTATTGTGACCAGAGCCAATCAATACCATTGTAGTTCATGTTCGAAAAATATCGGGACGAAATTGTTAACCACTTGCAATCGGATTTACCACTTGGCTGAAGAGGTGAATAATGCACTTTACCATGAATACAGCGGAAGTGTGGAGAGACATTACCAGGATGCCTTTTCTTCAGAACTAAGAAAACAGAAATTCCGTTATCAATCAGAAACTTCGATTGCCTTGCACTACAACGATTTCCCACTCAATGATGTTAGAGCAGATTATTTTATTTTACCAGGTGGTCCCAACAAATTCGAAGAGAATATCGTACTTGAAGTTAAACATGCAGCATCAAAAGCCCATCAATTACAGTTGTTCAATTACCTTCATTCAGGCCCTACTAACAATAATCTGTTGACTAAGAAATTGAGGTATGGCATTCTACTTGTCTGGCCCCAGCAACATAAACCAACATACAGTGAAGATGGTCGTTTTGCTGAATTATCCTCGGTTCAACCACCAACGATGGAATTGTGGGTGACATCAAATCCAAGAAAGAGGACCAAGTTCGAACTTCTTTCGCGTTGGGGCGAGTAATCACCTACAATGATAATTGCAGATTGTTCTCTGTTGCGGCCGGTCGATGGCGGTCGGTGCGGCGGTGACTTATTGATGCGAAGGCGGCCGTAGGTAGGCGATGGCCGAGGTCGCAGAGGTTGAGGAGCGTCTTGAGAAGGCGCTTGGGGAACAGCGGCAACGGCTGGAGATGTTGGGGATTCTCTCCGCACTTGTGTTGGTCGGAACCGCCACTTGGTACGCTTGGCCGGCGATTGACGGGCGGGTCGAACTACTGCCTAGGCTCGGACCGGGGATCGTCCTCATGGTCCTCGCATTGGCGATGCAGGACTTCGTCGACTTCGGGCCAAAGCACAGGTCACGGCTCGGGGCTGGCGCGGCGCTCTCCTGGCCCCCGCTTCTAGTGATGGGCGCCGGCATTGCCGACACCTCTCAAGACTACTCGGTTCTTGCCGGCCACGCGCTCTTCCTAGTCGTCAGCGTGGCCTGTTTCGAGTTTGGCAACAAGACGCTTACTGGAAGCCTGCAAGCGGTTCGCTACCGCGGAATAGTCCAACTTCTGGGGGTTGCCACAGGCGCCTCGCTTCTGCTCTCCTCACCAGCCGCTGGAAGCCAGTTCATGCTCGGCTGGGCGGTTTGCGGCGCCGCTCTTGTCAAGTCGCTATTCGACCTTTTCGGCAG
>DAVI01000088.1:11967-13123 GCA_002505495.1 Euryarchaeota archaeon UBA59
CGGCCTCACTTCTCCTGACGGCCACGGAGGTCGGCTACAAGGACCCGAAGGAGGGAATGGCTCTGCTCTCTGCATCCGAAGACGACCTTGAGCGAACACTCGCACTCTCGAGCGACATACAGGAGATCCGAGCGGATGCGGCAGAGGCCGTCGAGCAGGCGGACGATGTCGCACCCACCGCGAAGCGCCCCGCAAGGTGTCTCGCCCAAGGAGACAGGGAAGCCCAACTAGGGAGTTTGCGGGAGGCTGAGATGCTCTACCGAAAGGCGAAGGGGCACGCAATGGACATCATCGATTTCTGGGCCAAGGCTGAGGCGTCCATTGGGGATGCAAAACGGTCACTCGCCGGCTGTGAGGGGGCGCAATACGAATCCCTGTTCAGTGCGGTCAAGGATGCCGAGGAAGCTCTTGAGAGGGAGGAACCGGCAGAGGCGGCGGGACTTGCAGCGTCAGTTCCGGAGCATGTGGGCAATCTGAGCCAGACCGGGGAAGGGGCAGAGGAAACCCTCGATGAGGCTAAGCGGGCCGTGGAGGCGGCGAAGGGAATCGACGATGCGGATTTCGCAGTCAGATTGGCGCAGGCGGACGAAGCGTTAGCATCCGGGGATTTCTCACTGGCCAGGGGAATGGCAGACTCCGTGCTCCGAGAGGTCACCCGAGAATCCGAGTCCATGGTCGAGGTCCAAAAGGCGTGGCGCCAGCGCAAGAAGTTGCTCGCTCGGTGGGCGGGGCGGGCTGATGAAGCAGAATGGGATGCAAAGTTGGAGGCGATTGACAAGGCGCGCAAGCGCAAGCAGTGGTCCCATGCGGCGATGCTGCTCGAGCAGTTGACGGCCGAACTCGACGCCACTTCGGCCGCGAGTGGTGAGGCTGGAGAACTGCTCGACTTCCTTCAGGGGGAGTGGCGAGGGCTGAGAAACAAGCTTGAAGCAATGGGGATCAAAGTCGATGACGCTGAGAGGAATGCTTGTGAGGCGGCGATAGGCGAAGCAAACGCAGCCCACGGAACTGGGGATGTCGAGACCACACTCGAAAAACTCGGAGTGGCGGACGGACTGATGGAGAAGCTTCGCAGGCGCATCTAGTTCTTTGAGACCGTGGGTACGGTGAGGAATCAAGTACTCTCCTCATTGGTCGTCATCATCATGCGAATGAA
>DAVI01000047.1 GCA_002505495.1 Euryarchaeota archaeon UBA59
GGAAGACCGGAGAGTTTGGGCGAGCCCACCGTGACTCTGAAGCCACCACTGGCGAGCATTTGTCTTAGCACAAGCAGATTCTCGACATACCCCTTGTTTCGGGTGTGTGATTCCGGCCAGATGTGCAACCACTCTACATTCGGATGCTCGGCTGAAATCCATGATAGGAGGTGTTCTGAGAGATGAATCCGCTGATTTTCAGAGACATTGTTGAAGCCAGCAGGGTAGGCGTTCGCATCAACTGCAGCAACTTTCCATCCCGCGTCGCGGATGTCTACAGAGGCGTAGAATGGCATCGGCAGACGGGCTCGCTCCTCTGAGAACCAACTGCTCAATTCCTCTCGCTTCGACTCGAGGTGCGGAGTCAGTTCGGCAAGAATCGGGGGTCCTGAATATCCTGTCACTGACTCACCTCACTCGACATCCTCTAGCAGAGTCCAAAGGTCCCTGTTCTCCCTTCCCACACCGCCGTCGACGATGTGCAACGATTCAAACAACCGGAGTCCTATTGCCATATCCGGCTGTGTTTTGAGAATTCTCTCAAGTGCCGGGTGACGAGCGGCCCAGTCTGCCGCGTGTGGGCGCAATTCGTCGAGAAGACTAGCGAGAAGAATAGGTGTGGTGGCAGTTCCTGCAGGTAGTTTTGGCCGTTTGACGATGGATTCCGGCAGGTCAGTGAGTGCTGCGGCGGCGCGCAGTGCGAGTTTCTCCTGACTTCCTCTGACTCTCCAATCGAGGGGTAGCGTGTGCGAGGCTCTTCGATGAGCGGTCCCAAGAAATGGCACCCTGACCTCCAATCCGTGCGCCATGCTGTGCCTGTCCACCAGCCGCAGTTGGAAGTTGGTGAGTTGGCCGTGATCGAGTTCGAACTGGAGCGTTGAGGTGAGGTCTGCGAATCGCCTGCTGGGGTCGTGCGAATTCGCCCTCCACGGCTGACCCGCTCCGCGCGGGGCTGCTGCGCTGATGTCTTTGATGAGAGCCTCCGCAAATGGGTGACGGCTCGCTCTCAGACGATCCGAGATGAGCTCGCGATGCCCGGCGAGGTCGCGGTAACGGGGGTAGCCACCGTGCAACTCATCGGCGCCCTGTCCACAAAGTCCGACCGTGACATCCCGCGCCATCCGCTCAAACAGCGGCTGGAAGAAGAGGACCGAGATGTCGAGGTCTTCGCCATGCCAGCCCAAGGAGGGGAGCGCTCTCCAGAAGGAGTCCTCCTCAAGCGTCGAGGTGTGATGACCCAGATCGAGGCTCGCGGCAACCTGCTCTGCCGCCACGAAGTCGGGATTATCCTCGCTTTCAGCGATAGTCCAACACTCAGGGACCGGCTTTCCCGCCTGTTTAGCGGCGCGGTGAGCCAGACCGGCAACAAGACTGGAGTCAAGGCCACCGCTCAGAATGATTCCAAGCGGGACATCCGACATCAATCGGTCTTCGACGCTCTCGCAGAGAGAGTCCAACAGCCCAGCTGCCTCTAGGTCGGGATTCCAAGCCGCGCTCGGTACGACGGCTTCTCGAGAATAGCTCGCCACCCCGGTCAAGGTGGCCCTCCCCTCGCCATCCAAACTCCATGTCTCGACGGTTCCCGGAGCGACCTGAACAACCCCCTCAAACAGGGTTGTCTCGTCGAGTGGGTACTCGAAGGCAAGTCGCGCCAGCATCGCATTCTCGTCCATTCGCGGGGTGTAGGCTTCGTGGTGGCTGAACGCCTTCGCCTCACTTGCGACCAGCAGAGTGCCGTCAGCAGTGATGGTTCGCAGCAACGGTTTGACGCCTAGAGGGTCTCGACAGAGAACCAACTCCTGGTGGCGAGAATCCCAAAGTGCGAAGCCCCATATTCCATCGAGTTGAGAGGCCCAGCCGATGTGCTTCACGGCTGGATTTCCCGAATCATCCGCACCCGCAGTCCTTCGAATCCACCCCTTCACATTTGATTTCCCTATTTGCGTGGGTCCGCTCGTAGGAGGTCTGACGGAGTGGTGGTGTGCAGCGAGAATGGTTTCCGCATCTCCTTTGGTGCGCCATTCGTATCCGGAGAATTCCGTTCTCAAACCTGCGAAGTTGTAGATTTCGCCATTCTGAACGAGCCAGCATCCGTGTTCGGAGCCAATCGGTTGGTCTGAGCCCAGCAAGTCGACGATCGAGAGACGAGCGTGGCCGAGCGAGCAGTGCTCATCATTCCAAGAGCGAATTCCATCTGGTCCGCGATGTGAGAGAGACTTTGCCATTTTTCTAGCGAGACCGGGGTCGTCGGAGCCTAGTAGCGCTGATATGCCACACATTCGCTTCGCCCCGGCGGTTCAACTGCAATAGAGGCTTTGCCAAGGTGAGGAACTCACTACCAATATACGTAGCCAATCACGAAGGTTGCGACGAGGCAGATTGAATACACCAGCATGTAGAGACTCTGCGGCGGGGCGTCGTCCTGAAGCACTTCGTCACTCATCAAACGGTTCGACTCGCATGCGGATTGTAAAGTTAACGAAAAGGTGTAGAGCCGACTCCATCTCAAATGCCTATACTCAAAGGATTGAATTTAGGGCAATGACCACAATCAGTGGGAAGAGAACCATTGTGCCGTTGTCGTCAATCCAACGGAGGCGGGGCCATTCGGAAGCGACTTGCAGCGGCGCCATGATGATGACGAACAGCAGCGGGGTTGCAAGGAAATACCACGAAAGCAGCCAAGCGGCGCCCACCACGAGCAAACCGGTACCGAAAACCATCCTCGGCTCCAATCCGGCCCGTCTCGCCTCGCCCATGGCAGGGTCACCGAATGCTAGCCCCCAGATGAGTGGGGCTCCAAGTGCAGCCCCCATCAGGCCGAGTTCGGGCGCCACCAGAAGTGCCGTGCAAACCGATACTGCACCCCAGAAGAGTGCGCTCAACTGCTCCGCTTCGTACGCCCTTTGGCCAACTATTGTGAAACCCAATTTCAGCCGGACCAATTCGGCGAAAACGATGGTACCAAGTATGGCTCCAATCAATTCGGTTGGCGTCATGTTGATGATTCCGGCGATGCTCTCACCGTGCCAGTAGTAGATCCAGGGGACTATCGCCAAAGCGATGTGGACGACCCTGCGAAAGATGTGGCCTCCTAACCCACCCACGCTGTGCTTGACATGGTCCGCCTCGTAGGTCTCCTCACTGAGTAACAGGCCATCTGCCATGGTCACTCCTCCAGTTTTTCAGCGACCCACTGGTCTGCGTCGAATTCTCCGGCTTCCAGTCCTGAGAGAACCTCGTCGAGGTCGCCTCGCTCGAGTAGGGCGGCGTCCCACGCCGTGAGCAGACGCTCTCTCCAGCGGGCCATTGAGGCACCGCTGCGTGATGGGAGGCTCAAAAGTAGGTCGGCTAAATCTTCGATGCCGACATCGTTTCTGGCTGAAGCGAGTAGTACCGGTGGCGGGTTGCCAGTGATATCGAGGGCGGAGCGGAGGTCAGAAGCGACTCGCTCTGCCCCCTCCAAGTCAGATTTGTTGACTACGATGGCATCTGCGAGTTCGAGAACTCCCGCCTTCTCCGCCTGTATCGAATCGCCGCGGCCTGGTCCTTCGACGAGCAGCACTCGGTCTGCGACTGAGACGATTCTCACCTCGGACTGGCCTGAGCCGACCGTCTCGACGAGCACCAGATCGAATCCGCTGGCGACCAGCACTTCGGCCATCAGACCGAGGCGAACAGGGAGTCCACCCGGTTGGTTTCGAGTGGCGAGTGAGCGAACGAAGACATTCGGGTCATCGTCGGCTGTCTGCATTCGGACGCGGTCGCCGAGCAAGGCACCTCCTGTTAGCGGAGAGGAGGGGTCAACCGCAAGGACTGCGATTCTCATGTCAGCGGCGGAAAACGTTCTGAGAAGGCGGTCTACGAGGCAACTCTTGCCGACTCCGGGAGCACCGGTTATGCCGATGATCTTGCCACCGCCCGAATTGTGAGGGATTCCTAGGGATTCCCGGGATTCGACCCCATTCTCAACCGCGCTCAGCAGTTTTGACAGGGCGCGACGGTCGCCAGCGCGGGCAGCTTCAAGCAGGTCGCTCACGGGCTCACTCCCCGCTCCACTTCCAGTCGCCGCCCTCTCCGACGCCAGACGGCTCGCCTGCGCTCCGGCGAGCTTCGACTGCAGTACAGAACTCACCCATCTCCGCCATCGTGGTACCAGGGCCGAAAATCGCCCTCATTCCCGAGTCATACAACTGTTCCCGGTCATCCACTGGAATGATGCCGCCGCCAAAGACTACCACCTCGTCAGCGCCCGCCTCCTTCAGTAGTTCACAGATTCTCGGAAACAGGAATGCGTGCGCTCCGGATAGACTGGAAAGGCCGAGAAGATCGGCGTCTTCGTCGAGCACCGTTCGCACGATTTGCTCGGGAGTCCTCCGAAGTCCGGTGTAAATCACCTCATGGCCGGCATCGCGCAGAGCCCGTGCCACGACCTTCGCACCGCGGTCGTGGCCATCGAGACCGGGCTTCGCAATCACGATTCGCATGGCCATCCTCACTCCACCTCGACCGTGCGCCCACCTTTCAATTCAACGAATCCCTCCGCGGGGCCATTGAGGCCCTCAACAAGAGCGATATCAAGAGAGACAATGCGACGATTGCCTCTGTCAGCGCCAATTGGCCTCTCTACGGCTCGACGCCAAGACTATGGGCGGAGAGAGTCACCCTAATCCTTGAGTTGAATGGAAACGACTGATGAGCGCCTCGGGGACCTGCGCCGCCGCAAGGCGCAGGCAGCGGCAGGTGGAGGCCCACAGAGAGTGGACGCCCAGCACGCCAAGGGGAAGATGACCGCCCGAGAGCGGTTGGACGCGATGTTGGACGAAGGCTCATTTCAAGAGATTGATTCACTGGTTGAACATCGCTGCCGCGACTTCGGGATGGACCAGAATGTGGTACCCGGAGATGGCGTGGTCACAGGTCACGGAACCATCGGCGGTCAGACTGTCTACTGCTTCGCACAGGATTTCACCGTATACGGAGGTAGTCTTGGGGAGATGCACGGCCTGAAAATCTGCAAGGTTCTCGACATGGCGATGAAGACCGGCTCCCCGGTCATCGGTTTGAACGACAGCGGCGGGGCGAGGATTCAGGAGGGCGTGGCAAGCCTTGGCTCATATGCTGAAATCTTCTTCAGAAATGTCAGGGCGAGCGGGGTCATTCCGCAGATCAGCGTCATCATGGGGCCGTGTGCGGGCGGCGCGGTCTACAGCCCGGCAATCACCGATTTCGTAATCATGGTCGACCAAACAGCGCACATGTTCATCACCGGCCCGGAGGTCATCAAGACGGTCACAAACGAGGATGTCTCATTCGAAGAACTAGGTGGCGCTTCGACCCACGCAAGCCTCTCGGGGGTGACTCACTTCACCGCAGAAGACGATGAGGATGCGCTCGCCATCGTTCGAAACTTGGTCTCCTTCCTACCCCAGAACAACCTCGAAAAAAGCCCTCGCAAAGCTACCTCCGACCCAGCCGACCGAGATTGCGAGCCACTGCAGACGATTGTTCCCGATGACCCTCTGAAGCCCTACGATGTGGTCGATGTCATCGGACAACTGGTCGACGACGGGGATTTTCTGGAGGTGCAGGCGGAGTATGCCCAGAACATCGTCGTCGGCTTTGCACGGTTGGATGGGCATCCAATCGGTGTCGTGGGCAACCAGCCGAACCATCTCGCCGGTTGCCTCGATATCGACGCCTCCGTGAAGGCGGCTCGATTCGTGCGCTTCTGTGACGCCTTCAACATTCCACTTCTGACTCTGGTCGATGTTCCAGGCTTTTTGCCGGGCGCAAATCAAGAGTGGGGCGGAATCATCCGACATGGGGCGAAGTTGCTCTACGCGTTTTCAGAATCAACCGTCCCGAAGATGACAGTCGTCATGCGCAAGGCGTATGGCGGCGCATACGATGTGATGTGCAGCAAGCACATTCGCGGTGACTACAACATCGCCTGGCCGACCGCCCAACTAGCCGTAATGGGAGCAGATGGAGCGGTCCAAATCATCCATCGTCGGCGACTTGAAAACGCCACCAACAGCGAACAGGAGAGGGAGAGACTCGTGGAGGAATATGGTGAACTATTTGCAAATCCGTACAAAGCGGCAGCCCTCGGCTACCTCGATGATGTCGTCGAGCCGCGCGAAACCCGCGCCAAACTCTGCAAGGCGCTAAGCATGCTGCTCGACAAGCAAGAGACGAGGCCGGCGAGAAAGCATGGAAACATCCCACTTTGAGTTGAGCAGATGGAAGATGACGAGTCCTATTCGAGCGCCATGAGCCGCATCCTGCAGAACGCCCGTGGGCCTCTGGAGGATATCGAGGAATTCGAAACCTCGGAGCCGGCTGAGCCTGAGCCGAACACACCCACTCCGCCCCTCATCGACCCAACCGACGACAGACTCGCAATCCTACGAATGGCGGCTATTATGGCGGTCCTCCCGATGAGTGATCATGCGCCCGCCACAACCCTCCAAGTCGGCCGCCGTCTCGGCACCTCATGGGCGCAGGACCACCGCTTGTCGGCAATGGGGCTGCCCGGCCTTGCACACAGCACTCAACAGCGGGCTAGTTGGAGGTGAGCGACTTTTGGGTGAAAAGCGCAGAGTTACCATCGACGGCGAGACCTTCGTGGTCGACCTTGAGCGCCAAGGCGCGGTGTGGAAGGCGACCGTCGAAGGTCAAACTTTCGAGGTTCAAGTGGAGGGAGAGGGTGCTACCCCGCCTCCGAAGCGTAGGAAGGGCGGCGTGAAAGCAGGAAAGTCTGGCGTCATTTCAAGCAACATCCCCGGTAAGGTGATGACCATTGAGGTCGAGCTCGGTCAGACGGTGAGCGAAGGCGATATCGTACTCATTTTGGAGGCGATGAAGATGCAGAACGAGATCACTGCACCGGTCAGCGGGACGGTCACGGAAATCAACTGCTCGGAGGGAGCCAACATTGAGGCGAACATCCCACTCGTCGTGATTCAGCCAGCCGAAACTGGAGAGGGCTCGGCGCAAGCGCAATAGGGCATGAACGGTAATCGGTGAATGGAGGGGAATGTCTTGAGCGAGGAATCATCTGCACCTGCGGTCACAGGTCCACGCTGTGACTACCCCGGTTGCGAGGCTGAGGGTGACATCGTCAGTCGGCTCTCGCCCGAGGGCTATCTGGTGGCCACTGGCAAGAAGGCCTACTCATTCAGGGAAGCCTACAGGCGATTCCACTACTGCAAGAAACACCACGATGAACTGATGTCTGGAGTTTGGAACAGGGTCACGGACGACTCCAACAAGGGAGACGACCATGTCGCTCCTACCGCAGTCTGACTCAGCCCCAGGAGCCTTGCTTCATCATCGCGTCAGCAATCTTCTCGAAGCCGGCGATGTTGGCGCCGAACACATAGTCCCCGGGCTTGCCGTACTTCTTGGCGGTGTTGTACGCCTTCTCGTGGATTCCGACCATGATGGCATCCAGTTTTGCGTCCACCTCAGCGCGCACCCACGACATTCGGAGGCTGTTTTGGCTCATCTCGAGACCGGAGGTTGCTACGCCACCGGCATTGGAGGCCTTTCCGGGAGCGAAGGCGATGTCGTTGCCGTGGAAGACATCTACCGCCTCTGGTGTGCATGGCATGTTTGCCCCCTCTGCAACATACTTGACGCCGTTGTCAACCAGATGCTGAGCGTCCTGTCCGTTGATCTCGTTCTGAGTCGCGCATGGAAGTGCGATGTCGACTGGTATCTGCCAAATCGGATTGTACTCGAGTTCCTTGTCGCGCGGTGTGTAGTCGTAGCCGCGGTGCTTCGCGTAATCCTTGATTCGACCTCGCTTAACATTCTTCAAGTCCATAATCCATGATAGCTCATCAGCATCGATGCCGTCCGAGTCGTAGATGAAGCCGCTGCTGTCAGAAAGTGAGACAACCTTTCCACCGAGTTGCTGAACCTTCTCACAAGCGTACTGAGCGACATTTCCCGAGCCGCTGACTGCGACGGTCTTGCCCTCGAATGTGTCGCCATTCGCCGCCAACATCTCGCGCACGAAGTAGGCCAACCCGTAGCCTGTCGCTTCGGGTCGAACTAGGCTACCACCGTATTCGAGCCCCTTTCCGGTGAGAACACCTGTGAACTCGTTGGCCAACTTGCGGTACTGGCCGAACAAATAACCAATCTCCCGCCCACCGACACCTATGTCACCCGCAGGTACATCGGTGTTGGCACCGATATGCTTCTGGAGTTCAGTCATGAACGCTTGACAGAAGCGCATCACCTCGTTGTCAGACTTGCCCTTCGGGTCGAAGTCCGAACCACCCTTACCGCCTCCCAATGGAAGCCCGGTCAGGCTGTTCTTGAAGACCTGCTCGAAGGCGAGGAACTTGAGAATCGAGAGGTTGACCGTGGGGTGGAAGCGGAGACCACCCTTGTACGGCCCAATGGCGCCGTTGAACTGGATTCGGAAGCCACGGTTGACCTGTATTGCACCCTCGTCATCGATCCACGGAACGCGGAACTGAATCAACCGCTCAGGCTCGACGATTCGGTGAAAGATGTTAGCCTCAATCAATTCGGGCCGCGCTTCGACGACCGGAGTGAGACTCTCAAGAACCTCCAACACAGCCTGATGGAACTCTGGCTGGTCGGGGTCTCTCTGTAGTACCTTCTCGTAGACTTCTTGCAGATGTGGGTGCATTTTTTTCACCTATTGTAAGAATGAAAGGGACTTGCCGCCCTTTCGTGGCCGGGCGACCCTCATGCCCCTTTTCATCCTTGCTTATTTCATGGGCTGCAGAAAAACCGGTTAAATGATGCACGCAAAGGCCAAACAACCTCTCCATCAGGAGAAAATGACTCGCTCGGCGACTTCTGCGACCGCTTCGGCATGGCTCGGCAGAGTCATCACAAACATCGCCGCTTGGGAAACCTGTCTGGTGCGAAGCGCTTCGGCGATTGGCGTATGTTCCTTCAACCAGCGTATGCGACCATCCTTGCCGACTATCTTCACATCGACCTGAGTCATTCTCGGTTCAGATAGAAGCAACTTGACGCTAGGAACATCGATTGCAACAAAACCCTCAGGGGCATGGCTGCGGCCGGCGATCTCATCCTCTATTCCTCGCCTAATCTCTGAGTCGGTTGCCAATTCCACCAGCCTTGACACCTGTTCGATGCTGAGCTCATCCCGAGTTCGGGTGACGCAGACCTTGAGCAGTTGCCGATATTTGAGTCGCCGGAGCATTTCCTGGCCGATTCCACCCGCTTCGTCCAGCGCTTGCCAAATCTCAGCGTCCACCATCCGCTGCATCTCCACAGCATCTGGCAACTTGTCGGCGCTTCTCTCAACGGCGCGTGAGAGCATCATCTCCGTGACCCTCGTCACACGATGGAAATAGACCGCGCTATACATCATACCGCGAGCCATCAGCATCCCTTCCAAGGCTGTGATGCCGCCCTCCTTCACCGCCACTTCACCACCAACACGCGTGAGACATTCGATGAGCCGAAGGTGGTCGACCACGCCATGCCGAACACCGGTGAAGTGGGCATCTCTCAACAAGTAGTCGAGTTGGTCGCAATCAACAGGTCCGTGGACTAGATTCGCAAGGGTGTGGTCCTCGGACTCGAAGGTGCTCGAGCCCTCGCTCCAATGATACAGATTTCTTTCCGAGCCGCCGGCGTCGGCGCCGTGAATCAGGCAAGCGACCTCCTGTGGGTCGATTCCATTCTTCTCCAGAATGTCAGGAATCCGTTGTCGATCGCTGAAGAGACTC
Organism: Euryarchaeota archaeon UBA59; assembly: GCA_002505495.1. Taxonomy (GTDB): domain Archaea; phylum Thermoplasmatota; class Poseidoniia; order Poseidoniales; family Thalassarchaeaceae; genus MGIIb-Q1. The sequence goes on from DAVI01000047.1 coordinate 9,753, forward strand.
TCCTCCCCCTCCCGAAGAATTTCGTAGTCTCCAGTGATGATCCCCTCGGTGATGTGCATGTGGTCGGCACCCCCCCTCTCGTGAAGGATGTGCTCGAGGGTGTGTGAGTAGGGACCGTGTCCAACATCGTGGAGCATTCCTGCCACTTGGACGACCTCCTTCTCATGGTCATCCAAGCCTACCGAATCTGCCATCAGACCTCCCAGATGGGATACTCCGAGCGAGTGCTCAAACCGGGTGTGGTGTGCCCCAGGGAAGACGAGGTGGGCCAATCCGAGTTGTTTGATGTGGCTCAACTTGTTGAATTCGGGAGTTGCCAGAAGTTCACGGCGAACCCCATCGATTCGGAACATTCCGTGAATCGCGTCGTTGATGACCTTCGCCGACATCAAATCCCTCAAGCCACGGGTCGCCTCTCTTCGCTTTCAATCCATCCGCTACACCGGCCACCGAGTGGACAGTAGTGTGGATTGGCCATAGGGCGCCTACTGCTGCTGGTCGTCCTAGCCCTGTTGATTGTGCCCCTGCTGCTGGTCGTACGCCTGTTGGTCGTACTGACCGGCATACCACTGCGCCTGCTCTCCAGTTGGATAAGAGCCGCCCCACTGCTGTTGCTGCTGACCCATCTGAGCCCACCATTCAGCCTGTTGGCTTATGCGCATCTCCTCTTCGAGGTCTTCGCGACGCTCTTCGATCTTATGTCTGAGTAGCATTCCCTGCGAACCGGCTAACGTGCCGCCACGTAGCGCCTCTTCGAGTTCCTCCTCCAACTTGGCGAGGCCAGCGAAGCCCTCCGATTCCATCAGTTCTGCCTCCATGTTCTCAAACAACTTGCGGCGGCTACTGTTTGATGTCAGCATAACGCCGACCATAGCTATCGAGAATACCACGAGAATCAGAACCACCGCTGAAATCAGTTGACCATACTTGTCTGAAAGGACTGCACTGTTGGCGACTTCACCCGCCGCAACATCATCAGCCCGCCCATCCATGTCAGAATCTACTGGCGTGTCCAATGGATCGTAGGGGTTGCTCTGAGGGTTCGACCTCACTTCGTCACTGTTTGAGTAGCCATCACCATCTATGTCCCAATCGAGGAAGTCAGGGATTGTGTCTCCATCCATGTCCGGGCATCCCCTCTTGAAGAGAGTCGAATTTCCCGCTTCACTTGGGCAGTCGTCGGAGATGTTGGCCCCTGGCTGGTCAGCGAATCCGTCGCCGTCCATGTCTGACCAGAGTAAGCCGTGTTGAGGGAAGGGGTCGATTGTGTCGGAGTATCCGTCACCATCCCAGTCTTCACATCCGAGTAGTGAGCCTTGTGTCGAGTTTCCCCAACGCGCCGGGCAATCATCGGCGTTGTTTCCATCCGAATTGTCCCCAAACCCATCCTCATCCTGATCGGACCATTGGGTCGAATCGTTGGGGAACGGGTCGCCGTCGTCAGACCATCCATCACCATCTTCGTCTGGACAACCATACTTGTCCTCAAAGGAGGTCCCGTAGTCGTCAGGGCAGTCATCCACCGGCTCATTGCTCTCTTCCGCTTCATCAACAAAGCCATCACCGTCTCTGTCGGGACACCCATTGGATGGAATACCCGCCACGGTTGGACAGTCGTCGTTTTCGTTCGAGACTCCGTCACCATCATTGTCAGGACAGCCGAATCGGTCGATTGTGCTGGTTCCAAACCTGTCGGGGCAGGCGTCTGGTTCTGTTCCATTGATGTTGTCGCCAAAGCCATCAAAATCAGCATCATCCCTTTGGCTCGGGTTGTTAGGTACTGAGTCTTCGATGTCAGCCCAGCCGTCACCATCGTTGTCTGGACAGCCGATTAAATTGCGATAGGAGTCACCCGCGTTATAGGGACAATCGTCCCAAGGCTGCATGCTGCTGAATTCCCCCTGATCCTCAAAGCCATCGTCGTCCCAGTCGAGAGGTCGGGGGTCGGGTGCGTAGGCTCCAGCAATCCAAATTCCGGGCCAGTGAGAGAGTCTTGAGACATTCCAAGAGCTGTCGGCCCAATTGTCACCCTTTCCATCACCGTCAGTGTCATTCCACTGAGTATCCTTATTTGGGAATTGGTCGTTCATCACCGATTGGCCGTC
>DAVI01000039.1:0-10900 GCA_002505495.1 Euryarchaeota archaeon UBA59
GGATGACAGGATTTTACCCCTACCCCGCAGGTACCCCACACCTCTCCCGGTCTCAAGTTTGGCCGTCCTCGCAGAATTCAGACAGTTAAGCTGTCTGATTTACCCACGAATGTACCAAACCGGCTACGGACGTTTTAGGCCCAATAATAACGACGACCACTTGGGGCTTCGGTATTACCGCGGCGGCTGGCACCGATATTTCCCGCCCCTATTACCCGACCTATTTAGAGTCGGTTCAGAGCTCAAAATTAATTGATCCAATTGGAGTCCCCTGATCACGATTGCTCGCATTGTCAAGTTTTCGCGCCTGCTGCACCCCGTGGGGTCTGGATTCGTGTCTCAGAATCCATCTCCGGGCGATTGCTCTCACAACCCGTACGCGTCAATGGCTAGGAGGTACATTACACCCCCTACAACCTGATACGCCGCAGACCCATCCTACTCCGCCGGAGCTTTCAACCACCAACCGTTCCAGGCATGGTGGTCCATGGGGTATTATTCTCACTTTCGCGAGGTTATTCCCCAGAATAGGGCAGGTTATCCACGTGTTACTGAGCGGTACGCCGAGTCCTTGAAGACTCTCGACTCGCATGGCTTAATCGGACTCCAGTAGCGGTCGCCTCCGGCAGGATCAACCGGATTTCTTGCCGACCGAAGTCGACTGTCAATCTTTGCAATCCCTAGGAGTTACTTGGTCATCGCTGACTGGTTCTTTATGGAATTTGACAAGGTTTTTTGCACCTATGTCTCACTTACACACAATTGTATTGTGTCGTTATTTTCACCTCTCAGCCACAAGCAAAGCTCGCGGCCGCATTACCTCGGCTCCATCGTATGCGGATGGCAGCCTTCATCGCCCATCTCTGGACTCAGGTACCAACGCCGTGCATTGATGCAGCATTCCGCCGACCTACCACCGGTATATCAACGTGACTAACGGGGCGCCATTACCCCACCCACAGCACAGGCTCGCAGTACCACATTTAGAGGCAACTGAAGAGGGCTCTGCACGCGCGCTCTCAGAAGCCAACCTCGCGCCGGGTAGCTCTCCTTTCAAGGCGCCAAATGGAGGAGTGTATTGACCTGAATTTCGGGCGGCAAAACGACCGAAAATAGGAAAATAATTGGCTGTTTTTCAACCTCTCCTTGGGTGCGAAAATGAGAATCGCCTCGTCAGCGATTGAGAACGCTGAGGTGCTCACTCGGCGCCAAAGAATTCGCGTAAAATCGGGTGCATTTCCATCGCTTGCTCCTTCTGGATCTGCTCGTATGTTCTGAGAATGATGCCTACGGCAAGCAGCAATCCAGTTCCTGTCGCGTTACCTACAGTCCCGAGCAAGTCAGCTCCCGCTGCGAGCAAACCGACGAAAGCACCGGAAAATAAGGTAACAGGTGGAATATATCTCTCCAGAATCCGCTCCAAAACGACAGGATTCTTACGGAATCCGGGAATCTGCATACCTGTTCGTTCGATTTGTTTGGCAACATCCTTGGCGGACATGTTGGTGGTTTCAATCCAAAACTTGGCGAAAACCATCGAACCTACGGTCATAAAGAAGACATAAGTGAACATATGCAGTATGATTTGCCACAAACTATGGCCGAAACCGTCGCCTGTCTGGTCAAGAATCGGCAGCAACCATGATTGGGCTCCCGTCACCATCGATGCATACCAGGCGAAACCGTCCGAAGCGGTGGTCGAACCGACCTCATACGACCCTAACCAAGGGGCGATACTCCACATGCCGTTGGCTCCGAGTATCGGAACCGTGGAGATGATTGGGTGGCTCCAGAAGAGCAGGGTGAACATGTTCAGATTGGCGAGCAGTGCTGCCATCAAGATGACTGGAATGTTGCTCGCATAGACCAACCTGATTGGGTATTTACCACGATGTCCGCGGACCTTCCCATGTGTCAGAGGTAACTCCAGTTTGCTTGACTCAGCGAACGCTACGATGAGGAACACGACGATGCTCGAAACCAGCGCAATCACAGGATTGGCGTGAAACTGGTCGCCCAGTAATATTGACTCGAAACCGTTCCTCGAGACGAGGTCGGAATAGGTGGCGGTTCTGAGCCAGTAGAAAATCATCGGCAGGGTGCCGGCCGGAGGATTCTGGAGGCCGTAGGAACCGGGCCCAGAAGCGAGTGGAGACAGCGTGCCCACGAAGGTTGACTGTGCGACTCCTGCTGCGATAAAGAGCGAAATTCCGGAGCCGATTCCCCACTTGCTGACAAGTTCGTCGAGAAGGAAAACGAGGTAAGAACCCATGAACAGTTGCAGGACGATGAGCGAGTTTGCCCAGCCGAGTCCGTATAGCGCAATCATGTCCTCGTGAGGGTCGAGGAAGCCGTACACCTGGGGGATTGACTCGATCGGAATCATCAGCAGAACCAGAATCTTCTGGATACCTTGGTAGAGCTGCTTATCGTCAGAGTCCTGCAGATCCAACTTGATGATTTTTGCACCGGCGAACAACTGCATGATGATTGAAGCAGTGACGATTGGCCCGATCCCCAAGTGCATGATTGAACCTGAAGCACCCGCCATGATGGCGCGGAATGAGGAGAAAATGTCCATCGTAGATTCTGCGAGTCCCCAAATCATGACATTGGTCATCGCGAAGTAGATGATTAGCACTAGAGTTGTGGTCCACATCTTCTGTCCGAATCGAACGTGGCCGTCCGGCTTGGTGATGGTTGGATAGACATCGACAAGTCGCTTCAGTCCGAACAGGCGGCTGCTCTCCTCACCGGTATAGGCGAGACAGGCAAGTATGAGCGCTGTACCCAGACCCATCAGGCCGACGCCGACAAATAGGTATCCGACGAGGCTATCGTCTTGCAAGCACCAGTAGAAGAAGCCACCCATGATGGCCAGCCAGCCGAGGAACTTGGCGGTAGCGCCGAAGAACTTGATTGACTTGATTGCCTCTGGAAGGTCTCGCTGAACACACCACATCACATAGGCGACATATCCGACTGCAACTGCAATCAGTTGTGCGGCGAAGACCATCGCATCGCGGTCTGTACCGGTCAGGGCGTCCCACTGCCAGTAAAAGAGGGAGCCGAAATAGATGAGAGATATTGCTGCGATGCCAAATGCTGATGGCTTGCGTACCATATCTTCCAGCCCCCGTCATCATCCTATTCAGGCTTGTTACCGTTAGGCGGGCTCACTCCTCTTCCCACTCGTCGTCGTCACCCTCGGAAAGGGTCACTGAACCACCTGCAGCCTCGACTTTCTCGACTGCCCTGGCACTCGCGTGCTCCACTGTTACCGTGATTGCGGTGGTGAGTTGGCCTGAACCGAGCAACTTGTCGATGCCGAACTTTTCGAGATCGATGTTGTCAGCCCCTTCGGCGAGGTCAGTAAGTTGGCTGACATTCGCAGTGACATGCACTTTTCGGAGTGAAGGGTGTCGGTTGAAGCCGTGCATCCCCCAGTGACCTGGCATGTACTTGATGCGAGTCATGACTTTGTGCTTGTTGAGGCCGGCGTTTCCTCGGCCGCCACGCTTTCCAGCGCCTCGGCCCGCCTTCTTGCCGCGGCCGTGGTAGCGGCTCTTTCCGCCTCGGAATTTGTTTGTACGTGATACCATCTTCTCAACCTCCTCAAATCATTCGTGGAACTAGCTCTAGAATCGCATCTCCGCGAAATCCGAGGGCGCCGCCGATAGTGAAGTGGCGCTTGATGCCACCCCACCCTTTTGCGCCTCGTGGCGGGTGTAGTCGGAAGACCTTCTTCAGCGAGGCCATGTCCTTCATGGTCGCATCGCCGGAAGCGAGTGCTGCTGCATACGCGTCGATGTTCTTGTAGTCGGTTTCTGCCTTGACGTCAGCGTCCGTGACCGGAGCGCCGCCAATCAGTTGACCACGCTCGCGGATGAGAGTTGCCACAGTCTCTGCGTCAACTTCTCCCCAGGTGACGTAATCCTTCGTCTTCTGAAGCATTCCAGCGTAGGTTTCCCTCTCTGGAACGATGACCGCGTGGTTGACACGGGTCAAGTTGAGGTAGCCCATGGTCTCTCGGATGGAGTGCTCGACGGTGCGGTCTGAGCGAACTCGGATAACTAGCCAACTCATGAGTGAATCCTCCCGGATGTCATGTAGAGGCGCTTCTTCTGCTCCTCGCTCACCTTTGACTTGTTGAGCATCTTCAAGGCGTTGAAAGTCGCCTTTGCGAAATTGATCGTCGTACGGGTCTGACCATCAGTGCGTGAGTAGATGTCTGTAATCCCGGCGAGACGAAGTACGATTCGACCCTTCTCACCGATGACGAGCCCCTTGCCTGCCGGAGCGGGCATGAGGGTGACTCGAGTTGAAGCGGCGCGCCCCTTCACCTTGAATGGAATGCTGGTCCCTGCACCGCCACCGGACTCCCAAGAGCCGTTGCCGCGCATAACGGGTATGACGCTCAGCTTGGCAGTGTCAATCGCCTTGCGAATCGTCCCTGCGACCTCCTTGCCCTTGCAGATTGCCAGCCCGACGTAACCGTCCTCGTTGCCCACCGCAGCCATCACATTGAATCTGACACGGCGACCACTGTCGGTCATCCGCTGAATCATGTTGACGTTTACCACCTCATCCTCAAGGCCCGGTAGAAGAGCATCGACGATTTCGACCTCTCGAATCGGAAGACCGGTTTCGAAAGCCTGCTCGATGGACAGAATCTGACCGCTGCGAACCATTCGACCGAGGCGGGTTCGTGGAGTCCACTGACGTAGAGCCGCCATCGGGTCGTGTTGGCCACGGCGTCGGCGATGTGCTCCTTCTGCGGGCTCTGGTTGTGGATTGTGCGCAAGACGAAGTCCTGGCGCTATCTCCTCGGGGAGGTCCACTACCTCGTCTGGATTCTGCTCGTCGCTCATAATTCTCATGCCCCCTCGATTGCCTTACGGGTCTTTTCGACCGCCTTCTCGACCTTGGCGTCGATGTGAGCGCCATTGATTCGGCCGTCGTCCGGCAGGACGCTCTCGCCGTGTGGAATCTCAAGTCCTCCGTCGACCATCCCCTTCAGAGCGGCGAAGACGCGGCTCCCCTTGGAGGATGATGCGAGACCGATGTCGAGTACCGCACTGCTGTGACCTGCAGACTTGGCCTGCTTTGCCAAAGCGAGTCCGACGAGGTAGCAGGCAGGGACGGACTTTCTTGAAGCGCCCTTTGGCCACTTGTAGTTGGAGACGAGTCCAGAGCCGTTGGCTGAGGCGATGATGACATCACCGTCTGCCTCGTATCCGACGAGTTGACAGACGATTTGCGTGTTGCTGATTCGAACAACTGCGCGAGGCTCGCCAGAGCGGAGTAGCTTGAGTCGCCGACGGTAGTCTGTCAAACCATGTTCTCGTCGGCGGTATCGCATTCTCTGTCTCTTTCCGTAAGCCATCATTCGTCACCTCCGAGTTTGATTCCATCGACTTCCATGTTCGCCTTCATGTGGGCGATGCTACGGTAGGAATTACCCTTCGCCTTGCGGTAGTAGTAGCGGTATTCGCTCGGCTTGAGGGTGCCATCGGTACGCATAGTCTTGAGGACGCGGCGCTGAGCGCGCAGAGTACGCATCCAGCGGTTCTTGCGGGGGTCACGAGCGTTTGCCGTTCCTGAGCGCTTTCCATGTCCCTTGCGGCGACCCTTCGCCTTCTGTTTGGCGTTCTTGTTGGCGCGCACCCGGCTGGTGCCCTGAATTGGCTTGGCCTTGATGTAGCCCATCTCAATGAGGTCACGGATGTCGTTCTTCTGAACTGCACCACTCACCTGCTCGAGGTAGTTGTCGTTGATCCAAACTCGGTTTAGACCAACCTCTTCGCCCAACTGAACGGAGAGAATCTCAGCTGCGAGGCGCTTCTGATTACTCAACTGCATCAAATATTCCTCCTTCGGTTGAGGACTCGTATCCCCAATTCGTCAGCCTTCTCGTGAATGGCGATTCGCTTTCGCTTGCCGACTGTCTTGCCGATTCGTGCGGCCTCGGTCTTCGGATCGATGACCTCAAGGTCGTCTGGTCGGTGAACCATTACCTCGGAGAATCCGGAAGGGTGGAGACCACGAGCCCCGATGACCTTTCCAAAGCCAATTCGCACCATAGGCGAGCGGTACTTGCGGTTGAGGCGCTGTGAGGACTGGTATCCCTTCGGCTTTCGCCAGCCGGGCTTGGATAGTCGCTTGTATCGGAACCACTCTTGGCGGCGGAATGTTGGCTGCTTCTTGTACTGGGCCTTGCGTGCCACGAGCGCCTCTTTGGTCGCATCATCGAGTTCTGGCTTCTGGCGAGCGATGTGAATCATCTCCTCGTCGTCCCATTCCTCTTCGTCGTCAAAGTCGTCGTCATCAAAGTCGTCGTCTGCGTCTGCCTCGTCGGATGAATCTTCAGCGCTCTCATCAGCGACCTCAGCAACTTCCTTCTCGGCCACAGGAGCATCGGCTCCGGCGTCGTCAAGTCGGGCAACCAGGTCTGCCTTCTTGCCAGAAAGTGGCAAACCGGCCTCTCTCAGGAGGTCCTTGAGTTCAGCAACGGTCAGATCGTCGTATTCTCCCATCTTTCATTCCCTCCTCATTTCTTGCCCTTCTGGGTGATGTAAATTCCATCTTGGAAGACTCTACGGTCTCTACGGCGAATCCGGCAGGCCCGCTCGATGATTGCAGCTGTCTGGCCGACCTTCTCTCGGTCTGCTCCGGTGACGATGACATCGACCTTGTTCTCAACTCTCACCTGAACATCACTTGGCGTCCACTTGAGGTCGGCCTTGCGTGGCACCTTTTCACCGAACAGGTTGTTGATTTGGAAAATGTTTCCGTTGACTGAGAGCGCCATGGGGAAGTGACTGTAGACCGCCTTTAGTCGGTACTCGAAGCCGTCAGTGACACCTGTCACCATGTTGGTCAGGTGGGCGCGCCATGTGCCAGCGATTGCCTTCTCCTTGCGGCGGGGCAGTTCGCACTGTACGATGATGTTGCCATCGACCTGTGAGAGGTTGACCTTGTTGTGGCTGAAGTCACGGGAGACCGACTCACTTTCGCCGGTGATTGTGACGAGACTGTCGTCGAATGAGACGCTGACGCTCTCAGGTACAGCGACAACATGTCGGATTTGATCGAGTTTCACCATTTTATCACCTCAGAACACATACGCCAACAAGCGCCCACCAATGCGGGCCTCCTTCGCTTGGTAATGGTGCATGACACCTTGATTTGTAGTGACGAGAAGCATCCCAAAGTCCTGCGCGGGCAGGTAACGGGACTCCCACTTCTCAAAGTCGGCGCGCTTCACTGAATAGCGGGGCTTGATGACGCCGCACCGGTTGATTGCACCAACCAGCTCGACTCGGTAGCCACCACCGCGGCCATCCTCATTTTTCTCAAACTCGCCGATGTAACCCATGCTCTGCATGATGGATAACATGCGTCCGAGCAACTTGCTTGCGGGAGCGACGCTGACCTCGTAGTGGCCAGCCATTTCTGCGTTGTAGATGCTCGTGAAAGCATCGTTCAATGGATCGAATTGCATCTCTTCACACCTCCTAACTATACTTCTTGAACCCGATTTCTGGAGCGATGTCACGGAAGCACTGACGGCAGAGCCTCAACCCATGCCGGCGCACCATTCCTCGCTTGCGACCGCACCTGCGGCAGCCAGATTCGCGACCGATTCGAACTCCTTCCTCTTTCGCCATCTTCACTCCTCCACTATTGTAATACCAAATTTGCCCTTGAACCAAGCCTTCGCTTCATCTTGGGTGACACGGTGACTAGTGCCTACCTTCCTGTTGTGACGGCGACGGCGGCTGACCCTGTGACCGGGTCGCTCGAGAACGATGTTGATGTCCATCCCGAAGATTCCGATGTCCGGGTCGTACTTCATTTCGGGGAAGTCCGTGTAGTCAGCAATCCCGAAGGAGAGGTTTCCAGAGGCATCGAAGTTGTATGCGGGTAGCGTATTCTCGCGAACCCAGAGAGCATCCTTGAGGAACTTCTCGACGACCGCATTGTCACGCACGGTCACCTTGCAGCCGATTGGCGCACCCTCCCGCAACTTCAGGTCCCGGTTCGTCGTCTTGGAAATAGTTCTGACTGGAGTTCCGCCGGTCAGCAGTTCAAGCACTCGCTCTGCGAGTTGTAGTCGAGAACCACCTTCGCCAACACCGATGTTGACAGTCACCTTGGTGATTCGAGGTTCAAGCATCACTGAACTCATGCACTCACCTCGATTCCTGGTAGCGGAGCGTCACCGACGACAAACACGTTGCGCTCGACGGTACCGAACTCCTCGAAAGAGACCTCGTTCTGCATGGTCGACTTCTTCTCGATTCTCTCGTTGACTTTGGAGAGAGTGCCGACATGAGCGCCACCAATGAGGTAGGCAGTTGCGCCAGACTCGAAGGCGATGTGCCCTTCAATCTCTTGTTCTGGAAGGTTGATTCTGAGGCTGTCACCGGTCTTGTAGGCGTTGGCGTCATCGAGTAGGATGTTGCGGCCATCGTGTAGGTTGTACTGGGTGACGCCTCCGGCAACTGTTGTCTTGCCGTCGATTCGGCAGATCTTGGATGCTGCTTCCTTGGCGTTGATTGGAAGATAGCGAAGCTTGCCGTTTGCATCGATGATGCAGCGGAAGTGGTCTTCGCCTACTGTGAGGACATCCATCAGTCCGACTCCGCGCAGGTGGTCAGTTTCGACCCGTCCATCGACGAGGATCGCCTTGGTGCGGAGCATTCTCTTCACCTCACGGCGGTTCTGAGCAATGCCCAGCACATCTCGGAGGATGACCGCGAGTGGCATGCATAGTTCGATTGGGTGACCGCACGGCCTCGGCTTGGTGATCCAGACGGAGGTCTTGCGAGGCAGGGCCCAACTACGGGGCATTGCTAGTCGCTTCTTGTGGCTTGCACTCATTACTCATCGCCTCCTTCTCTGCTCTCCAACTTCTTGATTCGGATAGGGTCGCCATCGTTCACCTTGACAACGATGAGATTTGAAGCGTGAACTGCGATTCCCTCTTCCTTGCCGTCAGCCTTCGGTTGGCTGACACCCTCGACGAAGACCTTGCCCTTCTTGCCGTCAACTCCGATAACCTGCCCTTCAGCTCCGGACTTGCCGCGAGCTGCACCAAGTCGCTTGCCGCCCTCTGCCTTGTCGGAACCGGGGTTGCCCCAGTCGCCACGGTGAACCTGAACTCGGTCTCCGACGCGAACGGTGACATTGCGTAGATAGGGGAAGGCTGGGTCGATGCAGCGGGCGCGTACCCGCTTGCGCTTCACATGGAGAGGTGCGGAGGCATCTGCCTTGCGCTGCTTGTTTGGCTTTCTAGTGGACATTCATTTCACCTCACACAATTTGCTTCGCCGTCGCGGCGATTCTTGGCCAGCGTTCTGCTGCCTCTCTGGAAATTGGACCCTTGATGTCGGTTCCAATCAATTCTCCACGCTCGTTTGATACTAACACACAGGCGTTGTCCTCAAATTGGACCCAAGTTCCGTCAGCACGGCGGAATGGGCGGCGTTGCCTGACGACAACTGCTCGGAATATCTGTCTGCGCCGCTCGGGCGTACCTCGGCGAACTGTGACGTTGATCATGTCGCCGACGCCGGCTGAAGGATAGCGACGGGCGACGCCGCCAATCTTCAGCACTGAAATCAGCTGCACGATCTTTGCGCCGCTGTTGTCAACGCAATTCAATCGCGCCTCAGTCGGCAGACCGCGGGTTACTCGACCGGCGAGGCCCTTCATTCTGCATCACCTCGCTCAATCACACAGAAGGTGACGGTCTTGGAGAGCGGTCGGCACTCCATGATGCGGACTTGGTCGCCGATGTTGATTTCACCGATGCAACTCGGCAGGTGAGCGGAGTAGCGACGGGTGCGCTTCTCATAGCGCTCGAACTTGACCATGTAGCGAATGCGCTGGCGCTCGACGACGATGGTGTTCATCATGCCGACGCGAGAGACGGTGCCCTCGATGATCTGGCCGCGCAGACGGAGTGTACCGTAGAACGGACAGTTCTCGTCGCCATCCCAGTCACCCGCGGGGGACTCCACTTCAACGCCAATGTCTCGCATTTCAGTTCCTCCTGTACTTTCTCTGGACTCGGTCCTCGGGCCTCTGACAGACCTGTGAACCGTCGATTGGCTCTCCACCATCGATTGTGAATTGGATGACGTTCTTTGCCAACCGCTGTTGACCGGCGTCGTTCTGAATCGTCAACATGTTGCGACTCTCCTCAACCACGACGCCGCTGCGTCCGAGAAGAGAGGGGTCGGGTGAGCCCACGACTGTGAGCGTGCGGGCGAGCCAGGACATGTGCATGGTCTCCATTCAGCGCACCTCCACCTGGTAGCCGTTCTGCTCGAGGATCTTAGCGGCCCTCTTCTTGTGGTCACCTTGCAGTTCGATGGTTCGGTCCTTGACCGTGCCACCGCTGGCGCAAGCCGACTTGAGGATCTTGGCGAGTTGGCCGATGTCGATTGCGGTATCATCGATTCCCTCAACAATTGTCACCATCTTTCCATACCTCCTTCTAACAACTGAAATGACTGCCTTTTGCTGCTCCTTTGCAATTTCTTGACAGATGCACAACTCCTCAGGTAGGCCACATAGATTACAGATACTCGCCATCCGTGTCTACTCCCTTCTCGCCTCGTGCATCTTGGTCAGCAGACGGGCGATGCTACGCTTCACCTGCTTGTATGCACCAAGATTTGATGCTGAGCCTCCAAGCGCTTGCTCGGCTCTCAACTGCATCATCTCTTCTTGTAATTCGAGTAGACGCTCCTTGCGGACGTCTGTGGACATATTGTCGATTTCGCGGGCGGAAAGGTAGGTCATGATTTGGCCTCCTCTTCGCTCGTCTCATCGCTGGACTCTGATTCTGATTCAGCCGCTGGGGCCTCCTCGGTCGCTTCCTCGGCTG
>DAVI01000039.1:11098-14663 GCA_002505495.1 Euryarchaeota archaeon UBA59
CGGCTGCTGGCTCTTCGGCCACGGGTTCCTCGGCTGGCTCCTCGGCTGCCGGCTCTTCGACCACGGCTTCCCCGGCTGCGGGCTCCTCGGCCACGGCTTCCTCAGTCGGCTCCTCAGCTACTGCAGCCTGCTCTTCAGCAAGCTTTGCAATCTTGGCCAACTCTTCTTCTGCCTCCTCCTCGGTCAACTCCTTCTCCACCACTGAGTCATCTGGTGCCTCCTCCTCAGTCGACTCCTTCACCTCGACTGGCTCGTCAAGAGGAGTCGGCTCGATATAGGGTGCGAGTCCGGCTTCTTCTCGGGTGAGGATTTCGACTTCGTGCGGCAACTTAGCACCGGGTTTCATGATGGCAACTGTGCAGCCGATTGTGCCGAGTTTTTTGACGGCGGTTGCAAAACCGATGTCCATGTGAGTTAGAGCGATTTCTCCACAGAACTTGATGTGTCCCTTGAGGAACTTCTCAGTGCGGTGGCGGGAACCTGTGAGTTTCCCTGAGAGGATGATGAGGCACCCCTTGGCACCGGCCTCGACGATGTTGAGGACGGTGCTGTGGCCCGCACGGCGGAAGTACCAGCCACGCTCGAGGGCGCTAGCCAACTTTGAGGCCATCACCTGTGCGTTGAGTGCGGGGCGATCGATTTCCTCGACCTGCAACTTCGGGTTCTCTAGGTTGAAGTCGTCGCGGATTCTGCGCTGTAGTTCATTGATCACCCTTCCACGGCGACCAATCACCATTCCGACCCTCTCCGCCTGGAGTGTGACCTTGGTGCAGATTGACTGATTGTCGAAGGCGCGCTCGAAATGGAGGCCGCCGAATCCGGCTCGCTCGGTCTCCTTGAGCAGATACTCGCGCACGAGCTGACGCTCGACATTGCGGTCTACGAAGTGACGAATCTGGTTTACTTTGGCCATCTATGATTCCTCCTCAGAAGTCGTCCTCGTCTTCGATGTCTTCCTCGTCGCTCTCAGAGTCGTATGACTCGAGGAACAACTCGAGGTTGACTTGGTAATGATTGGATGCCGTTGCTCTTCCCTGCGCGCGCGGGCGCATGTTGCGAGCGACTTGGCCGCGGTGAGCTGCGATATGGGTGATTTGCATGTCCTCTGGTTCGAGGTCTTCGTGGTGCTGGCGAGCGTTGTCCATGGCGCTCTCGATGAGCTTGATGTAGACACGCGATGCGTTTCGAGGGTAGCGTCCTGCTGCCATCGCACCCTTGCGGTGTCCTGCCATCGTGTTGCCGCCCTTCCCCTTGCGGGACCGAACGACATAGGGTACTGCCTTCCTCTTGGCGATGACCTGCTCCAAGAACTCGATTGCCGAACCAGCGTACATCCCCTTGATGTGCTTGGCAATCTGAACACAGTGCTTGTGGTGAATGTGAGCCCCGGTGACACGAGCGGTAGCAAGACGGCTACCATCGAGGAACTGAGTATACCCCTTCTGTGGTTTGGTACGGTCTCTGCTCATCTTCTTCACCTCACTTCAGAGCCACGTGCTTGGACGACCGGGTAGCACCGACTCCAGGTCCGGTGTGTACAGGTCGGCGACGAGTCATGGCATACTCGCCGAGGTAATGCCCAATCATCTCGGGCTGGATTAGGACTTCAGCGAAGTCACGGCCGTTGTGTATACCGATTGTCTTGCCCACCATTACTGGAAGGACCGGCATGTCTCGACGGTGTGTGCGGACGGTTTGGCCCTCTCCGGACTCTTCAACTCGGGCGAGGAAGTGCTCGTTCTCGCGTGGCAGACCACGGTAGAGTGAACGGCGGACACGGGCTGGCATGAGGCTGATGATCGCCATCTGTTCCGAACCATCCTCTGGTGGGTAGAGCGGCATGTTGAGCATCTCTTCCATCGTGTAGCCGCGATAGGTGAACTCCCGCTTGCGGCGTTCTGCGACTCCCATTCGGCGCTTTCTCGCCTGTCGGCGAGCCGCCTTCGGCTTGCGGAATGATTTCTTGCGTCTTGCCATCTAGGTTCACTCCTTTCTCTTGCCTCGGCCGCGGCCGGTTCTACTCGGTGCGATGTTACCGACCTTCTGGCCGGGTGGGGCACCGCGTGATACTGAGTTGGGGCCGTGGACGGCCTGGTGATTTCCACCACCGTGAGGGTGGTCGACAGGGTTCATTGCGACACCGCTGACCTTTGGGTATGGTTTTCCGCGTGCCTTTGCTCTATAGTGTGCTGTACCAGCCTTCATCAGAGGCTTCTCGGACCTGCCGTGGCCAGAGAGAACTCCGATGACCGCACGGCAGTGGCCTGGTAGGTCCTTGAGGCGGCCGGATGGCATTCTGATTCGGACTCTGTCGCCCATCCGGGTCTCGAGGGTTGCTGAGTTGCCACCTGAGCGGGCGATGCGCCCGCCGTCTCCGGGGCGGAGTTCGACATTGTTGATCGGAGTACCTTCTGGGATTCTTGCCAACTCAGTGACATTCCCAGGTTTCAGGCTGGCCTGGCGGCCGAACGAGATTTCCTGTCCGATTGACACACCTTCGGTTGCTACGAGGAAGGTCTCATCGCCATTCTCAAAGCGAATCTTGACGAGAGGGGCGGTGTGTACTGGACTGTGGACAATCTCGATGACCGTGCCAATCTCCCCTTCGATGCGGGGGATTCGGGAGGCACCGGGGAAACGGTGGCTTGAGACGCGGTTCTTGGGGCTGGAACCCCGGCGCTGTGCACGAATTCTCTTACCCATCTCATCACCTCTGTTCAGAACGCTCCCAACTTCTGGGCCGCCTCATCGGCGTCGTAGCCGGGGGCGAGTTTCACACTGGCGTGCTTGCCGTGCTTTGAAATGCGAACATTCACCTTGGCCACCTTGACATCGAAGAGGCGCTCAACTGCCTCCTTGACATCGGCCTTCGTCGCCTTCTCACTGACGATGAACTCGATACGGTTGTTGTTTTGGAAGTGACCTTCCTCTGGGTTGGCGCGTCGGCGAGCCTCGAGTGACTTCTCCGTAATCCACGGCATGACGATTACCTTGTATGGATCCATTTGACTCACTCCATTGCCTCGACGGCGTTCCTTGTCCAGACGGTCAGACGACCAGAGTCGCCACCAGGGGCGAGGTCTTCTGCACAGAGGTCCTTGGCGACGACGACATCTACGCCAGGCACATTGCGTGCTGCCTTTGCGAGGCCATCACGCTGGCCGACTACGAGTAGAATTGATTTGGGAGTTCGGCGGCGACGGCCGCGCATCTTGCCCTTGCCTGCCCTGATGTTGCGGCCGTTCTTGGCGCGTTCTAGGTCGGCGCCGACGCCGATGCCTTGCATCATGGCGATGAACTTGCGAGTGGATGAAGCAGCCGGAATCAACTCGACGTCGTACTTCTCCTTCGAGCCATCGCGCTCTTCGACGTAGTTTCCGATGACAATGGGGAAGTTGACTCCATCCTCGAACTTGTGGCCTCGTGCTGCGACTCGCTCACCATCGCTGGAGGCGGCGATTGCTGCATCGCGCGCCAGAGTGCGAACCTTGCTGTTGACCTTCTGCGACCAGTCCTTCTCGACCTTAGGACCGTGTGCCCTACGACCACCACGGGTACGCGGGTC
>DAVI01000080.1:0-131 GCA_002505495.1 Euryarchaeota archaeon UBA59
AAATCATGCTTCCCGCCAACGGCATGACAGGCAATTCCGGGGAAATAATCGATTTCTCCGCATACGGTTCGGGGGATTGGGACGCCCCTTGCTCTGAGGCGTTCCCTGAGATGTCGTCTGGCTGGTGGTGC
>DAVI01000080.1:452-790 GCA_002505495.1 Euryarchaeota archaeon UBA59
GTCAGCGACGAGGTGATTCTGTTCGACCCTCAGCAGTCGTGGGACCCGGACGGTGACAATTTCATCTTCACCGTGACCTCCGACCTGCTCAGCGAGCCGATCCTCGACCGCGTGAGCCCCGCCTTCTGGTACTCTCGATATGTCCCGGCTGGTGAGCACACCCTCACCTTCACGCTGACCGATGATGACAACATGAGTCGCTCAGAGAGCCGCTCCATCACCGTACTCGCGTCGCCTCCTGTGGCAATAATCGACGGTCTGTCGGAGGGAGAGTCATTCGAACCGGGGTCAAATGTCCAGCTCATTGGGAACGAGTCGTGGGATGCTGACGAAGACAT
>DAVI01000080.1:929-6378 GCA_002505495.1 Euryarchaeota archaeon UBA59
TATGTCAACATCACAGTTCGGTCATCGTGGCCAATCATCACCGACTTGATGCACGAGCCGGCCCGTTTGACCGCCGGGCAGCCGGCGAGTGTGATTGCGAGAGCCTTTGTTGACGATGCAGACAAGACCACATGGGAATGCGTTGCTTGGGCAGCGCAGGGTGGAATCGAGAAGGAGTTCAAACTCAACGACAACGGAACCGGACAGGACAGTTTGGCCGGGGACGGCATCTGGGCCGGCTCGGTGACCGTCGAGCCGGGCAGAGAGGGTTGGATGAATTTGGAGGTAATCTGCAGGGATGGGCCGGCAGATGAACCCCGTCTATCGAATCGACTGAGCGTCACGATTCCAGTCGATGGAGCCTCGCAACAGGCCTCATTCTTCGATGTAATCGCAGGCAATGTCGTGGGCGCATTGGTTCTCATCGTTCTCGCTCTCATTGCCGGCGGCGTCGCAATGGTGGTTGTCCGCCGCCGCCGCCTCGACGCCGACTTGGCGATGATCGAGTCGTGGGGTGCGTCAGGATTCACCGGCGATGACGAGTCACTGTTCGACGATGTTCCGACCCCCGACGAGGACCAAGAACTGCCATTCGAGGAAGAGCCCGAAGCAGAAGAAATCCAGGACGCTCCAGAAATCGAAGATGCCGCCGACCTTGACACCGATGAAATCGAAGGCGCCCCCGACCTCGATTAATCTTGAGATGAGAGATTTCAATCGAGGGGAACTTCCCCGAAACGGTCTACACTTGCGGCATTGAGTGAGAGTCCAAGAGCCCGTGCACGTGAAATGTCGACAGGAACGCGCAGGCGGAGCACAGATTGACCCCACGCCTTACCCTGTGCATCGAGCATCAGAGAGGTCGTGCCACCCCCTCCAAGTGCGCCCTCGAGCAAGCAGTTGATGGCTCCGATTCCCGGTAGTTCCCAGACTCGGACCTCACCCCTCAGCATGTCACCGAACCACTCACGAAGGAGATCAGGTGTGACCGCTGCCGAGAGGAGTTCCAGCCACTCCCTTTGGTGGGCGACGAGGCCTATGTTGATGCAGTCACCTTTGTCTCCCGACCTTCCATGAGCCAATTCAGAAAGCGGAACCCATGCACACGAAGTCATCCCGCCACCTCCTCTTCACGCTTCTTGGTGTTCTCACCATCACTTCCGTAGATTCTTCGAGCAATCGGGCGGGTCCACTCCCGTTCCTCCAACTCCACCTGCAACCTGGCTACGAAGCGCCGGGTCCTGCTTCGAATGAACTCCAGCCTGTCGGTCGAGCGGAGGAGGTCTGCGACAGTCAGAATCTCGACCTTGACTTGGGGTTCCACCAGCTCGCGTGGCAGCAGGGATGGCCAATGTCTCAGTTGACGGCGGGGTCGCGCTCTTGCACCATAACCACAGACGCCACCTGGGCCGGTGAGCACCAAAGGCGCGACTTCCCTCCCAAACCGGATGACCTCCTCTCGGTCATGACTCGTCGCTGCCCAACGGATCAGCACTTCGGGCGGGTCTTCACGATTCACCATTTGAATTGCGATTCCCGGTGGCAATGTTATCCCGGTGCCAACAAGTTCGGAGTGGATTTCCAAATCTTCACAACAATCCAGTCGACCTCGCAGAGTCTCGTCACAGAGAGTGGCTCGGGCGCGCGAGTCAGGTCCACTCACCAAGAGCGAGGAGGCTGCGAACCAACCCGCCTCAACCGCTCCGCTGATCTTCAGGTCTTTGGGTTGGCTGAGACCGCGTGCGCCCATGACAGTCACCCGTTCATGACTCTCATCACTGAGGGTGACTTGGCGTAAATCGACGACGACATCGGGCGTGATGTAGGCCGCTGGGTCACCGATTTCGTAGATGAGTTGCTCGGCGACTATTCGCCTGTCAACTCTGCCTCCGCCTCGCAAGGCGCGGGTGATGACAACTGAGCCATCAGCGCCGACTTCCGCCACTGGAAGAGCGAGGTCATCGAGGTCGGGAATTGTCTGCCAATCCGACGAGTTCCCCCCGCAGACTTGGCTGCCGCACTCGATGAGATGACCGGCCACGGTCCATTGTGCGAGTATGTCGAGAGGAGAGGTCACCCCTTCGGGTGCCCAGTCAGCAATTTTTTCAGTCCGTGAGAGACCTAACTCAACGGCATTTGCCGCCCATCCAGATTTGTGTAGCATACAGCCGACCAGCATACTCGCGTCGGCGACACGCCCGGTGATTACCAAATCCGCCCCCGCCTCCAAAGCTGCACCGATGGGGCCGGCTCCAAGGTAGGCGTTCGAGGCGATGATGGTTGCCTCAGTTTCCGATAGTAATTCTTCGGTTTCCATGTGCGACAGATGATGACCATCGGCGAAGAGGAAATCGAGTCGAGCCAACAGGTCATCGCCGGTGACCACAGCAATCTTGCAGTTGTTCCAGCCATTGTTGCGGGCGATTTCTAGCACAGCGCGGGCGCACGACTCCGGATTCGCTCCTCCGGCGTTGGTGACCAACTTCACCCCCTGAGCCTGTAGTTCCGTCAGTCCACCTTGGGAGAGCCAGTCGACGAGGTCGGTCGCCCATCCGGTTTCTGAATTTCGGGCCCGTTGTTTCGCCATGATAGAAAGAGTCAATTCGGCGAGGTAGTCGAACATGATGTAGTCGAGTTTCTCATGCTTGAGCAACTCGACTGGTTCGAGCACTCTGTCACCCCAAAAACCACCTGCGCCCCCGATGCGAGCCGTATACGATTCCGCCGCATGACCGCGCTCAATTTTCGATGTCAAGACCCTACCCGGCGGCATTTTGATTCTAGGTGTAGATTAAACCCGAGGTAACGCTGCCTACAACAGGTGTGCCGATGCACACCGCCCTCAAATCCAGATTCAGCGCCCTCTAGCGGGCGTCTATTCTTCAGGACCCCAAGGAGTACGAGTCCGATTGAGCCCGAATCGCTTCAGATAGAGGAAGAACAGATTCTTTCGGCCATCAGACCAGGTGTTGATCTCAGCATCACCGACGCGGGGTCGGTATGGGACGGAAATCTCAATCGCCTTCTTCTTCCCGAAACAGCGCCGAGCATTGATTTTCATCTCCTCGGAGAGCGGCATCCCATCGTTGGTTGGCTGCATCTTCGGATTGTCCATAATCCGCTTGCGGAACACCCACATTCCAGACTGAGAGTCATGAATGCCATACCAGAACAGCATCCGGGCAGTGAAGGAGAGGGCCCAGTTTCCAAAGCCGTGCATGCCAGACATGCTCCCTTCCTCGGCCTTTCGGAGGCGGTCACAGGTGATGAACTCCAAATCCTCCTCCACGAGCTTCCTAACCAGACCGGGAACTTCCTCACCGGGGTAGGTGCAGTCGGCGTCCATGGTTACGATGATTTCACCGGGTGCCATTGCGAAGCCGGTGCGGTAGGCGCGCCCGTAGCCCTTGCGCGGCTCGAGGTAGACCGTTGCCCCCTCTTGTTCAGCGAGTTCCCGGGTTCGGTCACTCGAGTTTCCGTCTATGATGAGGAAATCCAGCTTTTCACACCAGCCGTCGTTTCGGACGCTGCGAATCGTGTCGACGATGGCAGCCTCCTCGTTGCGAGTCGGTATCACGACCGTCACATGAACCGGCAGAACCTCTGTCATTCCATCCCCGGCGGCTGCGACCCTGCCACCTCTCTTGAAAGGCTCCATCGGTTGGACCGGGTGGGAATCGCTTGAAAACGGGGGGCTGCGAGGCGAAGGTAGGCGAGATACGCTGAAAGGACTCGATTCAATGGCTCGCAATGCATTCATTGGAGGACAGCACTGATGCACATCGCCATGTTGTCGGGAGAATATCCGCCCCGTTGGGGCGGCATGGGCTCGACCGTCTTCCATCTCTCCGCTGCTCTCGTCAAGATTGGACACCGAGTGACCGTAATCACCCGTTCTTCGGGTGGCAACGCAGAGGCCATCCCACAACAGGAGGGGGTAACCGTCCGTTCTGTCAGTTGGGCCAAGATTCCGATGGCCTTCACCCGCTCCTACGGGAAACACGCTCTCAAGGATCTGCTCACGCTTCACCAGACTGACCCGGTCGATGCCGTCCACATTCACGCCCCGATGATTTCGTGGGATGCGAAACAATACGCGGTGGTTCGGGCGGAGATTGGCAACATCACGACAACTCTGCACGGCAGTTGGCTCGGCGAGAGGGATGGGATGGTTTTGGCTGCCAAGTATGGCGAAGCGGCGGTCTGGAAGAATCCGAACGATTTGGCGATTCTCCTCACTGGCAGACACTACGCGAAATATGAGCGAGCGGCGCTTCGAGGCAGCACGGTCAGCGTGGCTAATTCTGAGGCGACGAAGCGGGACTTTGAGGAGCGTTACGAGCCTCCGGCAAACTGGAATTGTGAAGTGGTTCGGTGGGGCGTTGATGTGGAGATGTTTTATCCGATCAATCGGGACCGGGAGGAGGCGCAACTCGCCCACGAATCGATGCGCCGAAAGTATGGTTCTCCCGACGAGGCCGCTCTCTCAGGTGAACCAGGAACCAAGACACCTCTCCTGCTTGCAGTCGGCCGTTTGGTGGCGCGCAAGGGATTCTCGACGCTGTTGCGGGCGATGCCGGAAATCGTAGCTGCAAACCCGGGTGTTCATCTCGTGATAGTTGGTCGGGGCCACATGCGAAAGACGCTTGAGAAACAGGCGAAGAAACTGTTCATCTCCAACCATGTCACCATCGAGTCTGGAATGCCCTTCGCCGACCTCGCCCAATTGTTCCGCTCGGCTGACCTTTCGGTCTATCCATCCTACTACGAGGGGCAGGGCCTCATCCCACTCGAGTCGATGGCCTCAGGAGTCCCTTGCGTGACAGTCGATGATGGCCCACTTCCCGAAATGGTCGATGACACTGTGGGCGGTCTGTTTGAGTTGGGCAATCCCTCCTCACTAGCTGAGTCGGTTAACGCCATACTCGCAGACCCAGAAAAGAAGGCGGAGATGGCTTCTGCCGGAAGGCAGCGGGTGCTAGAGTCGTACACTTACGACCTAAATGCTTTGAAATACTCCGAATTCTATTCAAAATGAGAGTTTCCTCTTCCTTCAGGTGTCCTTAGGACACCTTCTCCATGGCGGCAAAGTCGTTATCATCTAAGCGCCTGCCTTAGCAGGCGATGGGCGCAAGGTATCATGCAATCTCTCGCGCCGCTTTGTTAGCGGTCATCTTCTGTCTTGTCTCGACTACTCTTCCAACCGCAGCGGCTGACGACACCTTGGCGACCGCCGCCACGATGACTGATGGTGTCACCGCAAGTGGCGATGTCGACAAAGATGGTGACACAACAGATTGGTGGAAAATATACGCTTACTACGGCGATGTTTTCCAAATCTCGGTAGACACCTGCTGTGCAGATTGGTGGGATGGCCACGATGGTACAATGGGCCTCTATGATTCGGCCGGTAACGAACTCGCCGCCACCAGTTTTTCAGATGACCAGA
>DAVI01000080.1:6400-7663 GCA_002505495.1 Euryarchaeota archaeon UBA59
CGCAACCTCAGAAGATTGGTACTACTTCCGCATCAAGGCAGTTCCAGACAACTTCCTTACCAGCCAGTTTGACTACGATGCAACTCCCACTCTCATCAAGGATAATCGGGATACAGACCAAGATGGCGTCGTCGATGATGACGATGACTGCGAGGATGAGGAGGGTACTTCCACCGAGGATAGAGAGGGCTGCCCCGACAGAGACGGTGATGGCTGGTCCGACCAAGGAGACGACTTCCCAGATGAGCCTACTCAATGGCACGATGAGGACATCGATGGCTTTGGCGACAACCCTGCTCCGGCCGTTGAACCAGACGCCTGCCCCGCCTACTTTGGCCACTCATACGCTGACCGATACGGCTGCATCGACAGCGACCGCGATGGCTACTCGGACCCCGACCCGACCGCAATCTATTCTACAGACCCGTGGTTCTTGACAGATGGCGCAGATGCATTCGTTGATGACGCTACTCAATGGCATGACACTGATGGCGACTTCTATGGAGATAATTGGGCTGACCCGACATGGAATTACACTCGTGAAAATGGTACCTTAGGTATCTGGGTGGACAACGCCACTCAACCCGACTTCTGCCCCGATGAGTGGGGCTTTTCAGCTAACGACCGATTTGGTTGCGCAGACACTGACGGTGACCTTTGGTCCAACCCGGATGGATACTGGACATACGATCCAGAAACCTGCGAAAACAACGGCACCAACTGCGCTGACGCCTTCCCGTACGAGGAGACCCAATGGGCTGACCTGGATTCGGATGGTTACGGCGATAACCCCGATGGTGTTGATGCTGACCTCTTCCCCAACAATCCAACTCAGTGGTTTGATACTGACGGCGACGGCTATGGCGACAATACTCCTGCCACCGTCGCCGGCGCTTGGCAAGCTGATAATTTCAGCGAAGATGCAACTCAGTGGGCCGACCTTGATGGTGACGGCTACGGCGACAATCAATCCGGCAACCAAGCGGATAGTTGCATGGCGCGGGCCGGCTCGAGCAACATAGACAGGTATGGATGCCCAGATTCTGACGGCGACGGTTATTCTGACGCTGATGGCGAGTGGCTCGCTCATCCGGCAGGATTTGGTGATGCTTTCCCGCAAGAACCGACCCAGTGGCACGATGTTGACGGCGACGGCTATGGCGACAATACCGAGTCTGGCGCTTGGCAGCCGGACACTTGCCCTGCCACATTTGGAAAGTCGTACAGAGACCGGTGGGGATGTCCGGACACGGATGGCGACGG
>DAVI01000080.1:7758-13510 GCA_002505495.1 Euryarchaeota archaeon UBA59
TGGGAGGATACAGATGGTGACGGTTACGGGGACAATCAGGCGGATGGTGCGATAACCCCTGACCGCTGCAAGGATTTTCCCGGTACCAGTCATGCTGACAGGCACGGCTGCACAGACTCAGACAACGACGGCTACTCCGACTACGGCGACCGATTCCCATACGACCCGAGCCAGTGGACCGACACTGACGGTGACGGATTCGGTGACAACGAGGGTGGTCACCAACCCGACTCCTGTCCTTTCCAAGAGGTGAGTTTGGGGGTCTCGCTCATCGACCGGTTCGGTTGCCCAGATACGGACAGGGACGGCTACTCCGATGCTGACGATGAAAATGAGGCAAGTCCCGACGGGACCGCCGATGCCTTCCCGCGCAACCGGATGCAGTGGGCCGACTCCGATGGTGACGGCTTCGGTGACAATCCGATTGGTAGCCTGCGAGACGACTGCCCCGATGTTGCGGGCAGCTCGACAATCGACAGGCAGGGCTGCCCGGATGGCAATGACGATGGCTACAGTGATGAGTACGGTCTCATCAACGCCCATCTCTCAATGATGTCCGAGAACCCCTCCAGCTCCCTCTTCACATTCCTCCCCCCACTGGTGATCTTCCTGCTCACCTTCGCCATGGCAGTGACTCTCCGCTCGGGAGGTGAGGAAGATGAGTGATTCCAAACTGCGGCGCAGTTCAATCCTCGTTGCCATGCTCTTCCTTCTGTTCCCCCTCGCAGCCGCAACTTCGGTTGCCCAAGGTGATCCATCACACATTCAGATGGACAGCAGCCGGGCCGACCAACTAGACCTCAACAACGACGGCGACCCCGACACCATCCGAGTCGTCTACCTGCTGAACACCAGTTCACACTACGCAGAAGCTTCGGTACAACTCGATGTCGAGTCTGGGGGAATGACCCTTACTTTCTGGGAAAACATCACCTTCAACAGAACGAGCCCTCATTTTGGCGCTCAGGATGTCGAGGCTTGGGGGGATGGAGTCTACAATGTCCGACTGAAGGTGTGGGATGGTGAATCTGGAATACTTCTTGTCACAGAGGAATTGGGTGATTACGACCTGAAGGCGAAGTTGGTGCCTCCCTTCCTGAAATTCGAATTGAATGCAGCACCGGTTATCATGCTCGGTGACGATTGTTCGGTCAGGAGGATTTTCAGCGACGATATCGGCGAGCGCTACGAAACCATGGGCATCATCTCGCTCTCAGGAACACCGTGGTTGGTACCTGACGACCTTACGGACATCGACTGTTCAAGTTGGCCCGCCCGAGACTACGATTTGAGGATGTTCTACCGAAACGGTCTCGGGTTCACCGCTGAGACGAACCACCAATTCACGATTCACACCCTTCCTCCGCCGGGCTTCAAACTCAATGTGACAGGTCAGCATGGGGAGGTTGGGAGCGAGTGCGCCGTCGCCATTGAGCCTTCACTGGGTACCACGATGGCGCTGATGGCCATCGATTGGGATATCACCGACCCGCGCGGTGACGAAGTCATCTCTCCAGGATTCTCCAGCATTGACTGCCGGCTATGGCAGGTCGGACTCTCCAAGGTGCGGGTGACAGTCACTTCCGGTGAAGGTCAGGAGTCCATCGGCGCCTACAATTTGGTTCGACTGCCGCCATCCGGGTCCGCCAGCGATGAGGTGCTGAACGCATCGGGTCCCAAGTCGCTTTGGCCCGACAGGTCCCTACGCGATGAGCATGAGGCGGCGCCGTTCTTTGGCGAATCAAACGGGATTGCCCAAGGAGTCGTCTTCATCATCGGCGCTCTGATTGCCATCCTGCTCGGGATTTTCGCAGCGGTGATGTGGACCCGTCGCAGCGAGGAGGAGGATTACATGAGTGGCATTGTTGGCGAGGCGATTGAACCCGATTCGGACGGGTTGCCGAGTTATGTCGACCCGACCGGAGTTCACTGGAGGCAGCATGATGACGGCAATGTCGACTGGTATGACGCGGTGGTGGATCAGTGGGTTCCCTACGAAGAGGCTTGAGAACTTACCATGTTATCCCGCTCTGCTCTGTGTGGAGGTGATTGAGTTGTCTGATGAAGAGGTGGCGAAGACCGATAATTCCGCCTCTGCTGATGCTCTTTCGAACAGTGTCCTTGAGGAGACGAAGTCACTTTGGAAGGTGATTGGTCTCGGTTCTTTGACTGCCAGCATGTGTTGCCTTCCCAGTGTCGTCTGGGTCCTATTTGCCGGCTCTTCGGCGATAGTCGCCGCGGACCAACTCTCAAATGACCTCTACTACGGAATCGCTCGTCCGATTGTCTACGCGGTCGCGCTGGCGGTGGTCGGGGTAGGCCTTGTCATCCACTTTCGCAGCCGCGGAATCTGTGACCTCGACCAAGCGAAGCGGGAGCGGAGGCGGATCGTGAACAGCACACTCGCAGTTTTGACGGCAACCTTCCTCGTTTATTTCGTATGGAATTACATCATTCTCGAGGTCATCGGAATCGCCGTCGGACTACCTTGGGCAGAGTCCGCCATCTGGCGCTAGTCACCCTTTGAGGAAGAGCAGAATCGGCCCACCCTCGTGCAGGTCTACCCTAATCATCTCAGTCGAGTGGTTAGAGAGCCCTCGGGTGCCAAGTTCCAACCACTCCTCTTCAAGTTCGTATTCGGCTCCTGTGAGGGATACCTTGGCTCGCTTGAGGGCGAACAGGGAAAACTCACCTTCGGGGCTGAAGGTAGCCTCCCTCCCTGATGATTCGACTTTGGCCAGACGGTGGGCGGCGCCGTTGTCGAGGTGTAATGTGATGGAGAGCGAGCCGTCGGCTGCGGCGAGCGCCGCATAGACCGCGAACTGGTGGTCCGACCTGCCCCCGTCCACTCCGACGACATCGATGAGCCTCCACCCTCTCTCACTGCAGTATGTGAAGGCCTTCGCAAGGTCACTATCCTCCTGTCCACTCAAGGGGATGAGTTCCGCACCTTGCGCGCGGGCCCACCCCAAATCTTCTTCGATGGCAGAATCGAGGTCTCCCAAAACGAAGTCCGGTGAGTGTTCGACCGCTCTCAGGTGAGCTAGACCGCCATCCACGGCTATGACCCTAATTTCGGGGCCGACAAACCGTTTGAGCAACTCTCCGTCGCGCAGTTCACCGGCCGCGACGAGTAGTGTTCGCGGCTTCTCCACGGTCCCTTGCAGGCGCCTTTCACCATTGAGATTTCCACTGATTCCCCCTCAAACCACCACGCGCAACCCTTTAGCAGAACGCGGGATTCCCTCGGCCCCATGGGGGCCGAGCGGAGCGCGTGCCGCGCGTCGTATCTTGCGATGGTGTTGTTTCTGCTGATGATAGCAGCGCCCCTGACTCCATTCGCCTCGAATGCGCCGACCGTCGTCGAACTGATTGAAATTCCCGCAGCCTCGGAGACCGCCCCCTTCAGCGGCGGCCACGGCGAGCAGTTGGCCGGCGAGACCCTCATCCTCAATGCATCCGATTGGTTGGTCGAGCCGACAAGAGGCCTCGACCGTTGGGACGCAACGGTCCTCAACACGACCGTCAACTTCGACCAGATCGCTCTGGCTCGGGACGACAGGGGTAGAGCGAGAGGTTGTCTGCACGAGAGCGCTGGAGGCGTTTGGGTGGCCCGTCTGGAGTTCGGCGGCGGAACCAGCGTCACACAGATTGAGCCGGGTGGGCAGAACTTGGGCAAGCACTGCTCGATTGCGATTGACGAGCGGGAAAAATTGCATTTGGCCTACACAGATGCGAACGACAACCTTCGAGTCGGCTACGAACTTGCAGAGGAGACCTCATCTGGTCGGACTTGGAACATCCGAACCGTCGAAGACCAGCATTCGGTCGCCGGCGGAATCTCACTGCTTCTGGACTCCGACGGCAACCACAACATTCTCTGGGTTGACACGACCGCCCAACTCTGGCTGAGCACCTTCACTACTTGGTGGACTCACACCCCGCTGATGACGGGAATCAGGGTCGCCACCGAATACGACGCCTATTTGGAGTCGAACGGCGATCTGAATCTGTTCTATCGAAACCTCGACTCGAACCAACTCATTCACGCCGTCCGAAACAGTACAGGCGACTGGGAAATCACAACCATTGACTCCGGCCCTACGCTCGGACCCGCCCTCGCCTTCGCAAAGGACCCGGCGAGTGGAAACATCCAGTACACCTACGCGGCTGGTCCCTCCACCATCAATATCGTTCGTGACCTCAAGGGCCAAGAGGGCGGCCGTCTTCACCCTGGCTCAACCACAATCGCCTCTGGCTCGTCGACGACCAACTACGCAGAGCAGGCGTTCAACACTCTCGACTTCGATTGTGACGGCTTTGATGACCTCATAGTGTCAGAAGCCGGAGCCAACTCTTCCACCGGCGCAGTGCACATCTATTGGGGCAGCTCAAGTGGGCTTGCCATTACGCCATACAACCTGACCGGTTTTGCGGCCGGTGAGCGGTTCGGCTCAAGCGTGGCGAACGCGGGCGATGTCGATGGGGATGGCTGCGAGGACCTGATAGTAGGTACAACCGGCGGGAAGGACCACCTCGGATACACCACTGGAATCGCCTATGTGTATCACGGCGGAACACGCAACGTCCTATCCCCGAACTGGAGTGACACAGGGGCGACTGGAGCTAGTGCGAACGGCGATGAGTTCGGCGGTCGAGTATCCTCTGCTGGCGATGTCAACGGCGACGGGTTCGACGATGTCATGGTTACAGCCACAGCCTTCGAGCATAGCGGTTACGAGGGCCGCGTCTACCTCTATCTCGGCAGCGCGAGCGGCCTTGACCAATCCCCGATTTGGAATACCAGGGGCTACTGGTCAAATGTCATCCAAGGGTGGTCTCTGGCGGCTATCGGCGACTCGAATGGAGATGGATTCGACGACATAGCGCTCGGCGCGTCGGGTGACATGTCGGGTCTCTCTGGTTATGGGCGGGTGCAAGTCTACCACGGCGCTGCTAACGGGATTATGGCGGTTGACAACCAGTGGTTCCATCAAACCACATACACCTTCCTCGGCTACTCAGTTGCCGGTCTGGGTGACATCAACGGCGATAACTTCAGCGACTTCGCTTTCGGGGAGCCAAATCATGACCCAAGTGCGCTCGGCAAGGTCCACATCTTCCTAGGCTCGGCCTCTGGCTACTCAGACGACCCTGACCTCGAATTGGTTGGCACCCAAACCGGACAGTTGCTCGGTAGTGCCATTGGCACCATAGGTGACCTCAATGACGACGGCAGAGAAGAGATTGCGATTTCGTCCATTGGACTTGGGACTTCAGCTGGAAAGGTCGAGTTGTTCTATGCTGATTCCAGCGAGTTGCTGCGGCCCGCTCTCAACCCGATTCTAATCGAGGGAGTTCCTGGGCAACACTTGGGAAGAACTGTTTCGGGCGGCGGGGATGTTGACGGTGACGGAGAGTTTGAGATCTTGGTGACTTCGACGGACAAGGACATGGCAGGAAACGATGCCGGGGCAGTCATCCAGTTGGAGAAGCGCAACACGGAGCGCAGCACAATCGGAAAGTCGGTCACGGCCCTCGACCTCGACCTCGATGACCAAGGGCGATTTCACCTCTTGATTCGCGGCCAAGGTGGCAGCACTCACATGGAACGGCCGAACTCAGCACTGAATCCTGACGAGGCTTGGGTGGAGACTTCATTTTCCAGCGCTGTTTCCTCAATGGTTGTCACCCGAGCGGGCAAGGCGATAATTCTCGATAACAGCAGAACCTTCCATGAGCAATCCGCGAA
>DAVI01000063.1:0-621 GCA_002505495.1 Euryarchaeota archaeon UBA59
AAACGCCGAGATGCAGGCGCAGCGAGCGCTCGACAAGCGCGCGGCGGGCAATCTCGAGCAGCGAGCCGCGGATGACTGTGCTGAACTTCTGGGAGTTGAGAGGGTGGACCACTTGGTCTGTTTCGACATGGCGCAACTTCAGGGAGCGGAGAAGGTCGGGGCGTGCGTCACTATGAGGGGGGGTAGGCCAGACAAGAAGGCGTATCGGACCTACAAGGTGAAACAGGAGGTATTCGATGACCTGCGAATGATGCGGGAGGTCGTGGAACGGTGGCTCAAACGGCAAGAGGAGTGGCCGGACCTGCTGCTACTCGACGGCGGAGAGACCCATCTCTCAACCATTCATGACCTGCTGACCGAACACGGACTCGCCGACCGAATTCCAATTGCTGCACTGGCCAAGAAGGAGGAGACACTTCACCGGTTAGACCAACCAAATCTGGTTCTCGATAGGCAGGGAAGACTACTCGTCTTTGCGAGAGACGAAGCGCATCGCTTCGTCAACACCTATCACAGAAAGCGCCGGGCCAAGTCAACGCTCAGGGATCCACTCGAAGAGGTGGAGGGACTTGGTGCCAAGAAACTCCAAGCCTTGCTGCGCCACTTCGGCGGAAGAAAGGG
>DAVI01000063.1:890-1065 GCA_002505495.1 Euryarchaeota archaeon UBA59
CGGATGGTCGGCATCGTGCTGCTCGTCATCCTTCTCATCATAGGGGGAATGACACTTAGACAGATGTGGCCCTACCTCGTCCAGCCCTCGCCCGAGTTGGACATCGAGGGGCATGTAGTAGAGCAGGTCGCAGATGGCCTTGGCAGCCCCTCATGCCTACACTGGATGGATGAGA
>DAVI01000063.1:1168-3834 GCA_002505495.1 Euryarchaeota archaeon UBA59
GTGCTTCTAACCGGCCTCAACGCTCCGCACGGCGTACTCTATTGGACAGACTCCGACAACGGCTCCCGCCGCCTCTTCGTGTCTGAGCAGGGCAGCCTGAGCGCCTACGACATCCCCTCCTCTCCTCCATCCGAGTGGAATCTCTCCCAACCACAGGTCCTCGTCAGTGGAGTTCCCTCGGGTAACCACCAGACCAATTCGGTGATGCCCGACGGACAAGGCGGTCTGATTTGGCACAGCGGCTCGACTTGCAACATCTGTGATGAGCAGGACGAACGCAACGCGGCACTGATGCGTGTCGATCCTTGGAACGGCTCGACAGAGGTGATCGCGTCTGGTGTGAGGAACTCGTACGACGGCGTTTGGGTGCCCGGCGTGGGATATCTGTTCACCGACAACGGGCGAGATTGGGAGGGAGACCATCCCCCCGAGGAGCTCAATCTGCTCGTGGAGGGTGCAGACTACGGCTGGCCCGACGACGACCCGCAGCACCCGGTTCCCGACGGCACTGTGGGCCCGATTGCAGAGTTCACCCCCCACTCCTCCGCCAACGGCATAGATTGGCGGCCCCCAAACTCAACTCTACCGGGTGGAAACAGAACCGTTTATGTCTCGATATTCGGCTCGTGGAACACCGTCATCCCAGTCGGCAAGGAAATCGTCCGTGTCGACCTCTCACCCGACCCCGAGAATCCCCAGAACTGGAGTGGCGAGGTGAGCCTCGTTTTGGATGGACTCTCGACACCGCTCCCTCTTCGATTCCACCCAGACGGCGACCTCTACTACGCCGAGTATGCCCAAGGCACTCTACACAGAGTCACTGCCGCATGAGGAGCGGCTTCAGATCTCGGCACCGATGAGAGTCCGAGTGTCAACGACTCCCTCGATGGCCCGTACATCTTCGATGATACAGCGGGTCAGAGTGGCGTCATCATCCGCCTCAATCTTGGTGATGATGTCAAACTCGCCGAAGACGCCCCAGCGCCCGGTCACTAGTTCAATCGAGTCGAGGGCGTCACGAACGCTTCTTTCGAACCCAGCAGCAGTCACAATCATAACGAATCCCACAGCCATCAAAGTCACCTCAGTAATCTACCGCAATCAGCGTCTCAGTCTCACGAACACCAGAAATCTGGCGCATCGTCTGCATCAGTAGAGTGGTCAACGCCTTCGAGTTCTCGCATTGCACCCGCACTAGCAGGTCATACTCGCCGTAGAGGGCGTGGGTTTCAACCACTGAATCAATATCTGAGAGGGCTAGGTAAACCTCTCTCTCTCGTGAGGGTTCCGTCTTGAGGAGGATGAAGGCTGTGTCCACGGATGGGCCGGGCTGAGTCCCCATGATAACCTGTTCTGTTTACTCACCACACGCGCAAACTCCGGTTTCCGGTGACATCTCCCCGTACATCGGGGAATGGGTTTATTTCATGCTACGAATATGTACGGTCATGGTGAAGGGTGGTGGCGGCGAGGTTCTTGGCCGTCTCGGCGGCAAGGATTTGAACAAGGATGGGCGGGTTGTGAATCTTGCAATCGTCGGCTCAAGCCGCTTTTACGACTTCTCGGTCGTCGAGGAGGCAATCGATGATTGGGCTGAGTTGGAGGCGCATCCCGACCTTGTGATCGTAGGTGGTGCGAGTGGTGTAGATTACCTCGCTGAGAGGTGGGCTGACAACAACAATGTTCCAATCGCGGTCTTTTCTGAGTCTTGGATCGCTCCGCGGGACGGTCTTGAGGATATGGGAAGGGGCGAGGCGGCGACCTCATTGACCCACCAAATCTTGGAGTCTGCCACTCACATACTGGCATTCCCCTCACCGACCAGCAAGTGGACGAGGGTCATCATCGAAATGGCGAGAAACCAGGGGATTCCACTCGTTGTCATCGAAGTGGAGTGACCGCCGAGACTTGCCGAATCACACGCGAAGCGTGTTGGGGAATCATCAAACAGGGGTGGGCGAGGGTGGCTCGCCCATGGGAGCAAGCGGAGGCAGTGCATACGGCCTTGTCTTGCTGATGCTTTTCAGCTCGGTCCTCTGGCTCGTACCTCCTACGGAGGTTGCGCAGCCAGACGCCCTTCCTCCCAGTTCGGATTCTGCTGATGCCGGCTCGCGGGCGCTGACAATCTGGTCCGCAACCATCGATGTGAATGGCGACTACACCGTCGCCGCCGGCGATGAACTTCGCATTCTGGCCGGCACGACAATCCGCATGGGCCCCGGCGTGAGGGTCTACATCGAGGGCAAGGTCGTCGCGCAAGGGACTCAACTCGACCCAATCACCGTGCAGGTGCAGTCCGGCTTCACCTGGCACGACGGCTTCCAATTCAACGCCAGCAGCCGCAATCGAGGCTCATCGATGCGAAACATCACCTTCGAGGATGCCCAATTCGGCCTCACAATCAAGGATAGCGATCCGGTCATCGAGGATGCTTACTTCGACAATGTCGACCTCGTGGGAATCGACATGTTCGACTCGGCAAGCCCAGTCATCCGAAGGTCCACCTTCCAAGATGGTGGACAGGACGTCCACGGCAGCATGACCAACTGGCGCTACGGAATCGGCCTCTCAGTCGGTGCCGGCTCGGCACCCTTCGTAGACGATGTCACCTTCGACAACCAGATCACCCGCGCCATCTCCTATTGGGGTAACAGTGGTGGTCTGCT
>DAVI01000063.1:3942-4649 GCA_002505495.1 Euryarchaeota archaeon UBA59
TTCATCGAGGATTCTCGTCCCCTCATCGAGGACTTGAACATCTCCACGTGCGACAACGGAATCTATGTCCTCCACCGAACAGACGACATCGTCACCCGCCCGGTATTCCGCCGCGCCACAATCGGCGACAGCCAATACACAGGAATCATGCTCACCAAGGTGGACCGCTTCAACTTCTCAACCTACATGATGGCCCGCTTCCACGACATCGATGTCTATGGAACCGGTGGCCCGAACTCCTCTTCGCCCGGCATCGCCTTCGCCTCCATCTTCCTAAACACCAGTGGTGCGTGGATTGAGAATGCAGACATCCACGACAATGCGGTAAACGGAATCAAACTCTACATGACCGACCCTTCGACTACAATCGTAAATGCGACTGTGACTCGCTCGGGCAAACTCTTGGGAGGCACCAACGACATGGCGGGGGTGTTCAGCAGGAGTAGCAACAACGGCGGTGCGTCTCTTCAGAACTTGGAGGTATCAGAGTCACCCGGCCCAGGAATCTTCGTCTCAAAGGGCTCTATCAGCGGCTCAAACTGGCACAGCCACGACAACGGCGGACAGGGGCTCTCAGTCAGTGAACTATTCCCCTATGTCGACGACCTCCTCTTGGCAAACAACGGCCTCTCCGGCCTCCGCGTCTACGACTCAAAACAGGTCTGGTTCTCCAATCTCACGACCCGCTCAAACGGCTTCTCCGCGCC
>DAVI01000083.1:0-155 GCA_002505495.1 Euryarchaeota archaeon UBA59
TCGCTGAACAACTCAGCATCGAAGATAGGTTCATCCTCGCCGTAGGCTCGCTTTCGCTGGCCCCGAAGGTTCGCAAGCGCTTCCTCCAGCGAGGTGCCGCTCACTCCTCCGACCAACTGAGCTTCGGCATCCTCGACCGACTGTAGTTCGTTTTG
>DAVI01000083.1:295-1628 GCA_002505495.1 Euryarchaeota archaeon UBA59
GTGGTCACGACCGTAGAGGATGTGCCTGTCACCTTGACGGGTGTCGATGCAGAGCGCTGGTCTTCGGCCGAGTGCCCAGAAGAGGATGGCAGCGGCTCCGAGGATGAAGGCGTAGACCTGGGGCCTTCCGTCAAGAACTCGGAAACTTGCCACGACGGCGAGAACACCGAAGAGTGTCAGGAGCGGTGGGGTGATTGCGACATGGTGGTGGCGAAGCCGAACAATCGCGTCGAGTTCGATTCGCATGCCCTTGCCGTCTGAACGCTCGAGCAGAAGCGATTTTTCGCTCAGAAGTGCATCGACTTGGCCGTCGATTCCAGCAACTCTCAGGGAAGGGAAGATTTCAGATTCCAAACATCGCCCCCCATCTACTCTGTCCTTCGTTCAGGTGTTGGCCTGAGCGTACATCCCGACTCGCAAGGCCAGCGGTCTGCTTCTATAAGTTGCCCAATCCTTACGGGCGCGCGAGCCGTTCTCCCCACCCTTTCCATTTCCCCCGATTCCCTGGGGGGTGAACAGAACGTCGAATCCAAGGAATCGCTGTGCCACTCTCAGAGCGGATTGCACTCGGTTGCGTTTCCGAGAATCCGCATTGGCGAGTCGAGTTGAACGAGAATGAGGGTCGCTCCACCCTCTCTGCGAATCCAAAGTGGATGGTCCCAGCGGACATCTAGAATGTTGTCTGCTATCGCTTCGATTCTGCCGACCACGAATTGCAGGTCGACCGAGCCGTGCAGGATGTCTCCTACCTCGAGAGAGCGATTTTGGAATGGGGCGTTGTGAAGAGTGATTCTGCTCGCTTCGTGGCGGATTAGCGTATCGGCACAACCGGCTCCGTCAGTGTCTGGTGAGACAAGCAGCGTGCCACCACCAAGGGCGCCCTCCCTCAAATTTCGGAAGGCGACTCCGACCCGGTCACCGGCGAATGCTGTGTCGACATCATCATCCATCACCTGAAGTGAGCGAACGACCCCCTTGTCGGAGGTGGGTATTGCCAGCAGATCCTGATGTTTGTCGACTCGGCCAGATTGGACGTATCCGATGGCAACCATGCCGACTCCCTTGACATTGAAGTGTTGGTCGACTGGAATCACAAGGGGCTCATCGACGGCGCTTGGCAGAGTGTCGAGAAGTTCGAAGAGTGAGTCTCTCAACTCGTGTTCGCTCGGGGGTTGCTCGTGCAGTGTCCAACCACCCAAACCGGCCTGCTCCTGGATGACCCGCACCTGCGCCGGGTCAACCCAGCCGCCCTCCTCGGGGGCGATGATGAGGTGACCGTGTTCGATGCCTGCAGAGCCGAATGCGACCAA
Source organism: Euryarchaeota archaeon UBA59 (assembly GCA_002505495.1). Lineage (GTDB taxonomy): Archaea > Thermoplasmatota > Poseidoniia > Poseidoniales > Thalassarchaeaceae > MGIIb-Q1. The sequence continues at coordinate 1,606 of DAVI01000083.1, forward strand.
GACCTCGCCGAGCGCAGCGTCAA
>DAVI01000083.1:1740-2050 GCA_002505495.1 Euryarchaeota archaeon UBA59
TGGCGCAGCGGTCGGAGCAGTGAGAGCACCTTCGTCTCGTCACCATCGATGACCTTGTGAACATATGACTCGAGGTCCCGAGTGTCGTTCAACTTGGCTAGAGAACGGGCCGTCTCCTGACTGCCGACGAAGGCCACATTGAGCACCGCCATGGCCCGGCCGGGCGGCCTCTCCGCATTGAACCTAACCTCTGTCAGCGGAAGCGATTATTCAGTTGCTTTCCCTCATTGCATTGCGAGCCCTGTCGGCTTCAGCCCACAGTTCATTTTCTTCGTCCGTCTGAGGAGTGAACTGGGGTATTCCTGTTGGG
>DAVI01000083.1:2147-7935 GCA_002505495.1 Euryarchaeota archaeon UBA59
CTGCATGAGACCACATGAACTCCAGCGGTTCGGGGCGAGGTCCAGACCACCTTGGAGGTGGTTCGGATGATGTCTCCCTGATAGGCCGGTCGGCGGAACTTGAGAGCGTCGACTGAGACGGTCAGAAAGACGCTGTGCGCGTACTTGCTAGCGGCCATCCCAGCTGCCGTGTCCATGATTGACATCAGACGGCCACCGAACAGGGTGTCCTTCGAGTTGGTGTCACCCGGAAACACCTCGTTCAACAGCACCACGGGTTCGGTCGAGTATGGCTCCATATCCGCTTCCTCGCTGTCGCTCCGCACCCCCTCCCTCATCAACCCTCGTCAGAACTTGCCAAACTGCCGAATGATTCGGAGAGAAGTGCTCATCCGCAACCCCCTGCTCCCAGTCCCATGGCTGAGGTGAACGGACGACTCGCAATTGCTCTCGTTTCGGGTGGAATCGATTCCCCCGTCGCGGTCGCTCGCATCGTAACTGATGGTTGGTCCGTGGTCTGTCTACACTGTAGTCAGGAGCCCATCACAGGACCGGAGGCGGAGGAGAAGACAGTGAGCTCTCTGAAGCATTTGAGGAGGGAGGGTGGACCCCTTGGTGACGGTGGCGGGAGAATCGACGCCGAGTTGCGAGTGGTGCCTGTCGGTGAGGCTCTCTCTATGTTCACCGGGCCGGCATCTCATCGGGACTATTTCGTACATATGAAGCGGCTCTTCAACGGCCTTGCCTGCAAACTCGCTGACGAGGTTGGAGCGAGCCACCTGCTGACAGGTGAAAACCTCGGTCAGGTTTCCAGCCAGACTCTTGGGAATCTCGGCGCGGTCGAACGGGCCTCCGACCGCCCAATTCTCCGCCCGCTGCTCGGACTCGACAAACAGGAGATTATCGACGAGGCGAGACTGCTAGGAACCTTCACCATCAGCGAAGGGCCAGAGTTGTGTGATGCGCTTGGTCCTAAACGGCCTACCACGGTCGCTGATTTGGGGCGACTGGAGCGCAATGAGGAGGCTCTCGGTGGCTTGGAAAAGATGGTCTCTGAATGCAGTGAAAAGTGCCGAATCGTGTCGATTGATGGTTGATAGTTACTCATACATCGTCCCATTGGAATTAAATGCGATTCTTGGGTCGAACTGCTGAACCGCATAGCGGTTCATTGAGTGATGACCATGAATGACCGAAAAAAGAGCGCGCTTTGCTACCTGATGATAGGCTTGATGTTGTTCTCCACAACAGCTGCCGCAGCGAATGTTTCAACCTTCGCCGATTCCTCTACGAGCGTCGATGTCGACCTGCGAAATCCGTCGAACTATGAGGATTTGATGAGCGGTGCAATTTCGTTGCCGGAAGGGGAGACTATCACCGCTGCTCAGATGAACATCTCAACCACCATGGCGTTCCACGCCGACTACACAACCTACGACCAATCGGTGATGCCAGCCGGTGCTGGTGGGATTTGGGATGCGCGCTACAACAGCGGACTCACGACCTACTCTGATGCAAACTGCCACGCTACGAATCCAATCGACTGCTCCTTCACCTCCACCTCCCCGGGTCTCGCTCTGACGAGCAAGGGCTTCAATGCGGACTTCGAGATAGGGAACCAAGGGATGGTGCCCGGATCGCCCGTCGGACCGAACAACAACAACTGGGAGAGGAGGACACAGGGTCTTTCACCGGTCATAGCGAGTGGCTGCTACAGCGGTGACTACTGCTGGGGAAGCAATTTCTTCGATATGGACTACACCGATGACGACCCTGCATTGAACAGTTTTGAGTACACGCTGGAGACCAGTCCCATATGGGTTTACCCAGGCAAGGGGACAGTCTCCTTCGCATCTTATCACAGCCTCTACCACCGTGCCGCCGCCGGCGCGAACAACTACTACTACGATGATTGTGCATATGTCGCAGCTCGGAATTCATCCGACTTGAATGCGTGGTCTCCTTGGACATATGTGCCATTCAACATCAACTCGGTAACCGGCTTCACCCCCGGGAGCAATGGCATGTTCCAGAAGATGGTAATTAATGGCCCGAATGTCAACAAGGTTCAGCAGCAATGCAACGGGAAGGGAGCATACACGGTTCCTGACAACGCATGGGTCCTATCCGGACAGAGCACCCACACCAACAATCTGAATGGGTGGGCCACTCTTGGATTGGATGTGTCTTCCCACGAAGGAAAGTATCTTGAATTGCTCTTTGTCCTCGAAAAGAATCCAATGACGGGGACCCCAGTGAATGGCTCAATGCCCGGCTGGTACATCGACGCTCTGCGCGTCGGTGACCCACTACCGCAAGCAGGCACCGTAGTGATGAAATCGTTCACTCCGGTCAAACCACCGAACCCGGGATTCCCAGACGGCTTCGGAGTATTGGATGTCGAGGTAGCGAGTGCTGGTACAAACGCATTCACAGTGGATATCCTTGATGCATCAAACGGCCAACTAGTCATCGACGATGATGGAAACACCATGTCAGGACTAACGGGGGATGTAATTGAACTGTGGGGGATTGATGCTGCAACCTATGGCCTCATCGACTTGCGCTTCAACTACAACACAGGTCCATCCAGACTAACTAGCCCGGTGGTGTACGGCTTTTCGGTTGGCACCAGAATAGGCACCGGCCTCAACTCGTCTGCAGGACTCTTCTCGCCCATGGGTGGCACATTCGATGAAGGTTCTTGGACCTCCGATGCTCAAGGGGGCATGCTCATCTATCAACCGTCGATGCATGATTTCTCATGGACTCCTTATATTCAGAAAAACAGGTTCAGCATGCCTGTAGTCGCCATCAAGCCGATGATTCACGATTCATGTGGCCCAGCGTCTCGAACTATGACAGTCGGCGGTACCAGCGAGGGCAGCGGTTCTCTCTCACCTGTGAATAATCAGTGGGCGACCCTCACGGCGCCTTCTCTTGGAATTGGAGTAGGTCTCAGTTACTCAGGTCCTTGTACGGTGTACGGTATTTGGCTCGATGTCAAATTTGGCCATTCGCTGTCCAACATCAGCCTCGATGTGGCTGCTGACGGGGATGTGGAGTGGGGCTTTGCTGAGCCGGCATTTGGCGGGTTTGGAAGGCAGCAGTCATTCCGCACACATATGTCTGACGGCATCAACTATGGCGCAGATTCGATGCAGATATCAATGAACATCAACGGCGTCGGAGAAGGTGCTACCTTCCTCCTCCCGAAGGGTGCTCAAGTCTCTCACGCGGAGGCTTCGTTTGACTACAGCACGGTCGGCAATGCATCGATATCACTCATTGCTGGCCCCTCCACAATAGCGCTCGGCTATACCGAGGGCAATACCCGCCTGACTCCTGAGACATGGAATAACTCCATCAGTATGCTAAAGGACGAAGTCCAGCAACTGCTCGACGACCCCAATGTCCCAGCAAGTCATACCGATGCACATGGGAATGAGTTTGTCCTATTCAGGTTCAGAATTGAAAACCCGACCGCGCAGGCGGGAACCAGCCTCCTAATGAGGGATCTCGACATCATCTACACCTGGTCCACGACCCTTTCTGACGGCAACGATTTCGCCCGCGAACTCAACCAAGGCATCGCTTTGGGAACACCCATGGGTGGGCAGGTTGCGGTACCTGTGAAGGTGACTTCCGATACTGGAGGGGCACTTACTCTGGATGCGCTGAGTGTGACCACGGAAAGCGGTTACCATTCATCGATGATCACAACCGGAGAATGGACCGGGCTCTATGCGGACGGTGAGGTCTACGAGGTCGTATCGAGCCACTCGGTCGACGCTCCGACCGGAGCTACAATCTCCGGAGCGAGCCTCCAGTTTGAGTCGGAGAGTGGTGTCGATGAGATTCGATGGACTAGTTCCAACGATTCGTTCTGGCCGGCAGTCGGCGGAGATGGGCTCGTCTCGTTGATGGCGGCTCAGTCGAATTCTGCTGTCGGAGGAAGCGGCGACTTGGAAATCACCTGGAGGTTCAGAGTTAACTCAGCGTGGCAGGATTCCGCCTCGGCGCGGGTCTTTGCGACGCTTATCACCGACACTGGCGCTGAGGGGCTACCAGCAGCCGTGTTGCTGAACCCAGCCGTTGGCAATGCAATCGAAAACGATGCGGGCATCACCGCCTTGACGGTGTACAACCAGGCTGGACAGGAGCAGAACGACCTCTCCCACATGGACAGCAATCAGGTGATTAGGCTGGAGGGCACAGTTCATCTTGAAGACCTTCAAGTAGCCCCGGACCCTGCATCCTACTCGCTCGTCTTCGAGCAGCAGAACGCATCTAATCTATCTGATTGGAATGAAATTGACAGGATCCCCGGTCCAGTTGGAGGAAATTTCTCTTGGCAACCTGGCATCGATGAACTTGCCGCGGGTAATGACACATATCGGCTACGCTTCGCGGAATACACCGGTGGCGATACGGTCTGTCCGCCCAGCCACCTCAATCCCGACTCAGATTGTGCTATCGTGATGACGCTGTTCATCGATTCGTACTCACCCTATCTGGTCAACATCAGTGTTGATGACATCCAGAGTTGGCGCGACCTACAGGATGACACTTGGATTCCGCCGAAGGCGAACCAGAAATTCAGAGTCATCGTCAGAGACATTCCGACAACGCCGGACAGTCTGACACTCAACTATTGGGTCGAGGCGCAACACGATGCAAACAACAACCGCATCCCTGAACCATCTGAGTATCGCGCCATCCCGATGATGCCAGACAGCACCGATGTGAATGGAAACACCACCTACTTCATCGCAAACATCGACTGCCCACCGACCAGCGACTGCATAGACGACCGCCAACAGGGCATCACCATCCCAAGTGGTGACCCAGCCCCTCGCACGAGCCTGTTCATCACCGGCACGGATCAGTCGGGGAACCCAGTGGGTGGTGGGGCACCAGGATTCATCAATGACCTCATCACCTACATCGGCAAGGAGTCGAGAGCTCCGGGAATCTACACATTCCACATCAACGACGCCTTCGGGAATCCATTGACTGAATTCAACAAGTCGATGTATGCTGGAAATATCTACCATCTACTTGTGGATGGTAAGGACGAGAACGGCTGGCGAGACGTCCAGTACATCAAGATTGATCTCAATCCAATCATCGCTGGTGACATGGTGATTTTCTACGGCCCGCGCAACGGAACCGCTTGGACCGACAGCACATGGGTTGACATCTTGCAACTGGAATCGGATGGCGTCGGACCGCGGCTCACTCGATTGAATGGCAACGCCCTCATCGACCCCTTCGAAGTCGAGTTCCTTCTCGACCTGCCGATTAGACTGCATTGGAGTCTGACGACTGTTCAGGGGGTTGTCAATCCTGAGATATACATGAAGGACTTGGATCCTGATAACGACGAAGCTCGGCTTTCGAGCAGCCGGTACAAGCAGAACTGGGCCTATTCAAGCGGGGTGAAGTTCGACAGACAGACGCTCGACATCGCCGACACCTCCGGATACATCACCAACTCCGTGGGGACCCAAGAAGGTGGCTTCGTACGTCCTGGCGACCTGCTCAGACTTCAGGGTGAGTACCGATTCAAGGATGCCCTTCAGGCGGGCATAGATGTCAAGCCGGAAATCACCATGACCCTCGTTTTGGTTCGTACCCCACTCTATCCCGGCGGAGAGTCCGACAGGCCGGGAAGCGGCTATGTTGCAGCTTCCGAGGAGACCTTTGAGTATGAATTTGACAACGGAACATTCGACCTCATAATTCCAGCAGCACTCTCGACCAACGAGTACCGCTATGTCTGGACACTCTGCGTGACTGGCTGTGA
>DAVI01000083.1:8091-18500 GCA_002505495.1 Euryarchaeota archaeon UBA59
GGCTCAACCGGAGAAGAATTCACAGCGATTCTACCCTCATCATCAATTCACTGCGTAAATCTGAACTTCGCTGTTGAGGAGCGTCAGAAGTTAGAGTCAGACTCGATTGAAATCAACTGGATGTTCTTCAAGAACAGTATGAACTGGAGCGAGTACAAGTCAACCTATCCAGACCCTTGGCAGACCTCGGTTCTCGATGTTGACGTCAGCGCATCTCCAAACCGGGCATCAGGCAGCTGTCTCGACCTCTGGCCCGACCATGAGCTCCCTTCCGACCTTGAGGGGGTTGACCTGATCTTCTGGGTGACCGGAAAGGACTCCGCTGGGAATGGGGTCTCACTCGCTGGCCAGTTCGGCTCGGCGGTGCAGGGCGGCGAATACGCGCTGAAGTATCAGGAGGCGGAGTACCGAGTCGACTCAGTTGTGATTTCACCATCCCAACCCGAGGCGACCAAGGCCTTTGAGTTGATTATCACGGTGACGAATACCGGCACCGAGTCAGGAACCCCCGTATTGCAACTGTTCACCATCATCGATGGTCGGCAGGCTGATGTTGTGAACCACACCTGTGAAAAGATATGGACTCCAAACATGAAGGACATCTGCCGAGTTCCGATTCAAGCCTTCCCCGAGGCAGTGACCGGCGTGCAGATCAAGATTCACGATGCAGATGGCAACCTTCTCGGTGAAACCGAGCCGTTCCACATCCGAGCGGTTGGAACCGGTGAAAAAGGCGAGAGCAATCTGATTTTGTATGCCTCAATCGGCATCGGCATCATCGTCGTCATCGCTGTGGCAGTTGCTGCACTCATGCTTCTCGGAAAAGGCCGAGAAGAGGAAGATGAGGATCAGTTCTTCATCGAGGATGAAGACTTCCTGCCTGCCGGCGAGGCTGTCGAACCTTTGCCACGCACCCATGTGCAGCCGCGGGCGGCCGCTGCCGATGCCGGAGAATACGCAACCGCTGGAAGCACCCCTCCAGGATACGGAGGCGGTGGGCCACCCGGCGGTGGCGAGTCCCAGATGGACCGCGCCAAGCGCCTCTTCCCGCATTGGGATGAAGCGACGATTCAGGGCTACTTCGACCAAGGCTGGACAATTGCACAATTGCAGGATTGGGTGCAGGGGAACAAGTGAGCACCGCCACTCTCAAGGGCTGTCACCCGGAGGTACTCGTGTGTCCGACTGGAAGACCCTAGACTCGGCCAACCCGACCGAGGAGCACTCGATGCTCCGCGAGATGGTGAGAGGCTGGGTTGCATCAGAGGTGGAACCTCAGGCCTTGGAGCACGACCGGAATGAGAAGTTCAACCTCGGACTGTTTCGTCAGATGGGCGAAATGGGGCTGTTGGGAATCACCGCACCAGTGGAGCACGGCGGGGCCGGAATGGACGCACTCGCGGCCGCTTTGGTGAACGAGGAAATCTCATATTCGGACCCCGGTTTCTGTCTCGCCTATCTGGCACACAGCATGCTCTTCGTGAACAATCTGTCACGCAACGGCTCTGAGGAACAGAAGGCACGAATCCTTCCGAAGGTCTGCTCAGGCGAGTGGGTCGGAGCAATGGCGATGTCGGAGCCTGACATCGGAACGGATGTTCTCGGAATGAGTACGACCGCTGACCGGCAGGAGGATGGGAGTTGGCTCATCAATGGGCGTAAAATGTGGATTACCAACGGTTGCATCGACGACGAGGGTACGCCGTGTGACGTCGTCTGGACATACGCCAAGACCGGTGTCGACCAGAAGGGTAGAGCGGAGATATCCACCTTCATCGTTGAGAAGGACCACCCTGGGTTCTCAGTCGGACAGAAGATCCTTGACAAGACGGGGATGCGCGCCTCAAACACCGCCGAACTGGTCTACGACGACTGCAGGGTTCCTGCTGACGCACTGGTCGGAAACCCCGGTGAGTCAATCATTCACATGATGCGAAATCTCGAACTTGAGCGGCTTACGCTGGCGGCCCAAAGCGTCGGGATTGCTCATCGCTGCGTGGTCGAGATGAATCGCTATGCTACCGAGCGAGAGGCCTTCGGCAGACAGATTCGGGAATTTGGGCAGATTCAGCGTCACATCGGCGAATCGTTTGCCGAGTGGCGTGCGATGCACGCCTACCTGTACGATGTTGCCCGCAAGATGGATGTCAGCTCAAGCGGGCAACGGCTCGACTCTGATGGAATCAAATTGGTCGCCACCACGATGGCGAAGAACATCGCCGACCGCGCCATGCAGGTGATGGGCGGCTACGGCTATGTCGGTGAATATGTCGTCGAGAGGCTGTGGCGTGACGCCAAGTTGCTCGAAATTGGCGGGGGGACTCTTGAGAGCCACCAGAAGAACATAACACGGGACCTTGCCAAGGATGATTCCGTCCTCCAGTGAGGTGGCGAGATGACTTGGAATTGGACTGTGAAGGATTGGGCCGACCCTGATGGAGGGGTCCTCCGACTCTTCCCCTACATCCCAGCCGCCGTCCTCCCGAGGGAGTTGCGGCCGCGCGATGATTGGGACGGCGTCGCCTTCCTACTCCACGAGGAGGAGTTAGAATCCTGGTCTGATGAGGAGCGGATGGAAAAGTCCAGCAAGGGTTCGGCAACGGCGCTTGCCATCGAGGGTGGCGGCGACCTTTCGCGGATGCTGATTCGGATGAAACTGGTCGACGGAATTCAAGCTCCGAGGTTTCCCGACCCGGAGCCACACAGACTCGCCAATGTCGCTGAAAAGGGGAAAATCCCAGCCTACTTCGTCGAGCCGGGCGTCGATGATGAAGAGTGGCTCAAATATCTCGAGGATTGTGCTGACGAGGCTTCACGGCTGCCTCGGATGGCGGGCATGCTGTTCGCTCGCGGAAGGTATGCAAAGGAGTTGAAGGGGGTGCAACAGTCAATCAGTGAGCCGAAGGGCACGAAGGAACCAGTCGACCTAGCAATCTGTGCGGGAGTTGCGGCGGCGTGGTGGCGACGCTGTGAGTCGCTGTCCACAGAGGAGTTGCGGGAGCGGAGGAACCGCAGGCTATGTTCTCGCCTCAGAGGGGCGCTAGCGCACCTGAGGGAATCCGATGGCGAGCCGGTGCTCATAGTGCCGGTCATCCAAGATTGGCTCGATGACATACTCGCAACGCTCAAGACCAACCCTGACGTAGAACCGAATGCACCCGCCGGTGCGGAGTTGAGTTGATGGCGAGGAGAGGTGCTGTTGAAGTCCGCGTGGAGAACCAGTTGGTTCGCTATACTGCACCAGAACCGTTCGGCCACGATGAAGTTGTGGAGCAACTCGGCGGTAAGCGTAACGGCAAGATCATCATTCTCGCCCTCAAGAGTCCGAGGGCCACTCTGCTAGTCGACGAAGAGGGGCGGCTCGTTGTTCATGGGACCACTCGCAACGAGATTTCTAGAGCGGCAGCACGCGAGATGCTGTTGAGATTGGGTAGAGCCGACGAAGGCCTCACCGCAGAAAAAGGTCCGATGGTCGCATCGTTCGACTACGGCCAACCTCTTCGGATAGACCGGGTCTCAGAATTCTACCCCGAGGCGGAACCCGACGACCGCCTCGAATGTCTCAGAATAAGTGACGAAAATCACGGCATGGACCTCCTCTTCTTCTCAAACGGCAGGGGAGTTGCCCTCGGTGCCCGTTCACTGAATCTCGTCAAGATGGCTGCTAGCCATTGGGGGGCCCGCTTCGAATCCGAGAAACTGTTCGTCGATGTCCTAATTCCGAAGGGTGCCGAAGTCGAGGAGGAGGCGGAGGAGGAATCCGAACCCCCGGCGGAAGAATCAGAGCCCGAAGAGCCACTCGATGTCGAAGACGATGATGATGCGGATGATGATGACGACGGCAACGACGACGACTGAGGTGTGCTCTTGAGTCTCACTGATGGCCGTTGGACCGGCCCCATTCTGGACAACCACTTCCACCTCGACAAGGAGGGCAGGTACCTCGACGCCGCACTCGACTTCCAACGGGCTGGCGGAACCGACCTGATTCTGGTTCACAAGCCTGACTTCGACAACCTGCCGACCGACGAAGCCGGAATCAAAGCCGCTTATTCCAACACCCTGGAGATGGCCGCTGCCGTGCGTAAGCAAACCGACCTCTCGGTGCGCGTGGTTCTCGGACCACATCCCGCAGCTTGGGCGCATCAGATAGGACCACTCGGATTGGAGGCGGCGAACGACTTGCACCTCGGCGCAGTTCAACTCGCTCTGGACCACTGCGCCGAGGGCGAAGCGGTTGGAGTGGGGGAGATTGGACGGCCACACTGGGAGGTCGGCGATGAGATGATGGCGCAGGCGGATGCACTGTTGGAGGAGATGCTCTCGATGTGTGCACAGGCGGAAGTCCCGGCACAACTCCACCTCGATGCGAATGGTGAGCAGACCTACAGTGAAATCTCCCTAATCTGTGACCGCGCCCGTCTGCCTCGGGAGATGGCGATTCACCACCACGCGCAGGCTGACGTCAGCAGCGATTTCACGCACGGTCTGACCCCTTCCGTGATAGTCGGCAAAGGTTCGATCCGAGATATCGCGCAATCCCTCTGGGGTAATGAGGGGGGCTTCCTGATGGAGACCGACTACATGGACGACATGAAGCGACCGGGGGCGGTCCTTGGTCCCAAGACAGTGCCAAAGAGAACCCAGGCGTTGGTCCCTGCGCTTCTCGGGTTAGGGATTGACGTCGAATCCGTTCTCGAGACGGTTCACCGCGAACTGCCTAACCTGCTATACGGTGAGTGATGCGCGGGTTTTTGGTTGGTTTGTCAAGCCTCACAAATGCTGAAAATGCTCTCAGAATTAGCCCTCGGACAGTAGATTACAATTGTCGCAGAATTATCTCCGCAGTCCCCTTTAGGGGACGCGGAGACCGTTTTCTTGATGTCCTGTGGGGAAAGGTCTTGAAGCCAGCCGAGCGGGGCGCGCGCTGTTAGGGGGCACAGGTGGTTTCATGTTGGAACTTGAAGGGAAAACTGCACTCGTCTTTGGTGTGGCGAGCGAGGAGAGCATCGCGTGGGCTATCTGCGAGCAGTTGGCGGCCTCCGGCTGCAAGTTGATACTGGGCTTTCAGAAGCGATTCATGAGCCGTGTTTTCCAGCTGAAGGAGAAGTTGCCGGCGATTGAGGCGTTCTACCCGATCGATGTCGCATCTGATGAATTGACGGCCGAATTCTTCACTGAGTGGCAGGCAGAATCTCCCGGTACGAAGGCGGACATCGTCATCCACGCCATCGGTTTCGCTCCCCAGGAGTGCTTCGACCGACCCGTGCTGTTTGTTGACAACGACCCGATCAACACCGCGATGACCGTCAGCGCGCACTCGCTCCAGAGGCTGATGAGACACGCACTGCCCCATCTTGCTGACGGCTCGTCGACCATCACGCTGACCTACGCCGCCTCGACCCGATGGGTTCCGAACTACGGTATCATGAGTATCGCCAAGGCTGCTCTCGAGGCTTGGACTCGCGAACTGGCCAACCACCTCGGCCCGGACGGACACCGCATCAACGCCATCTCCTCCGGCCCCATACGAACCCTCGCCGCCTCGGGTATTCCCGGCTTTGACGACATTCTCAGTCATGTTGAGAGGAACTCGCCGCTGCGCCGTAATGTCACTCAAGGCGATGTTGCTGGTTGCGCCGCCTGGCTGGCATCACCATTGTCAGCAGGCGTTACCGGCCAAGTGATTCATGTCGATGCTGGATATTCCAGCATCATGGTGCCCGAGAGCATTTCTGATTGAGGTGGGAAGCGATGGGCGAGGAACTGGATGAGGCTCCGCAGGGGCCTTTCGAGCCGATTGCGATAGTCGGAATGTCGGCATTGTTGCCCGACGCTCCAGACCTCGACTCATTTTGGCAGAACGTGCTTTCGGCGCACGTCTCATTCAAGGACGTGCCTGCTGAGCGTTGGGAGTCTGGTGACTTCTACGTCCCCGGCGAGCCGGGCTCGGCTCCCGAAGGCAAGACCTACTCGCGGATTGGCGCCTTTGTGGAGGGCTTCGAGTTTGATTGGAGGCGCTGGAAGCAGCCGCCGGGTACGCTGAGCCAAATCGACGACAGCCAACTGTGGGCCGTCGAAGTGGCTGCTGCGGCTCTTGAGCACGCCGGCTATCTTGGAGAGGATGCTCGGGCTAAACTACCCAACACCAGAACAGGTGTGGTCTTCGCGAATGCTCTCGGAGGCGAGCAGAGGGAATATTCCAACCACCGAATCTTTGCTGACCAGTTAGCTCGTAAGGCGGTTGAGGCAGGACTCCCCGCTGACCGGGTTGAATCTTTCAAGGAGATGATCGTCGAAGGGACACCTCGTGTCGATGAGGACACGATGCCCGGCGAGCTGGCGAACGTCGTCGCCGGGCGGGTTGCAAATCTACTCGACCTGCAGGGTCCGAACTTCACCGCTGATGCGGCGTGTGCCAGCACTTTCGCGGCGCTCGTCTCCGCCTGCCGTCTGTTGCAGACCCGACAGGTCGATGTCATGCTCGCAGGTGCCAGCGACCGGACAATGGACCCGGCGACCTACGCCAAGTTCAGCGCCATCGGGGCGCTTTCACCGACTCACTCCCGACCCTTCGATGCGAGGGCGAACGGCTTCGTGATGGGCGAGGGTGCCGGCTGTGTGATTCTCAAGAGGCTCGGAGACGCCATCGCTGACGGCGACTCGATTTACTCGGTAATCCGTGGAATCGGCGCCTCGAGCGACGGTCGCGGCAAGGGCATCACCGCACCGAGCACTCGGGGTCAGAAGCAGGCGGTCATGCGCGCCATGCAGCAGGCCGGATACGGTGCAGGGAGCGTCGAATTGATTGAGGCACACGGGACCAGCACGAAGGTTGGTGATGCTACCGAGTTGGAGACGCTCAGTGGGGTGTTCTCCGCTGCCGGTGCTGGTGACAGGGTTGCGGTCGGCTCCATCAAGAGTCAGATTGGCCACCTGAAGGCGGCTGCGGGAATGGCAGGTCTGCTGAAGGCGAGTCTCGCACTGCACCACCGCACTATCCCCCCTTCGGCGGGATTTGAACAGCCGAATACCTCTGTCGAGTGGGACGATATCCCCTTCTTCGTGCCGACTTCGGCTGTCGAGTGGCCGGCACCGCCGTCCGGCCTTCCCAGACGAGCGGGGATATCCGCCTTCGGATTCGGAGGCACCAACTTCCACTGCGCAATCGAGCAGTACGACCCCGAGTTTCATCTCGCACTCGCCAAGCAGTGGCAGGCCAAGGTGACCGGCGGAGACGGCTCGCCGCCAAGTTGCGCGAGCGTTCTCGACCCGTCGGCAGAACCCTCCCTGACCTGGGCGGAGTTGAAGGCGGTCGAAGGCGGGGTTCTGTTACTCAATGCGAACGACTTGGAGGCGCTTGAGGGCGAGATCGCCCTATCCAAGGCAGCCCTGTTCGCACCGGCAGGACCGACCTTCGATGACAACCCGGAGGGGAGGCGCCTTTCTGCCGCTTTGAACGCCCTCTCCAGTGACTATTCCCCAATTGGGGTCAGATGCGCAGTAGTCGCCACATCATGGTCCCAACTTGAGAAGCGCCTCGACCTACTGCTCTCCAATCTCGGCGACCGCAGTCGCTGGGACTTCCTCTCCAAGCAGATGGTGTTCATCACCGACGAGCGGCCACTGCCATCAACTGCAGCACTAGTGCAGATGTTCCCCGGCCAGGGTAGCCAGTATGTCGGCATGACCTACGACCTATCGAAGAGGTATGACGTAATCGGTGACACTTGGCGTGAGGCTGACCGCACGATGGTCGAGATTCTCGATGGGGAGAAACTGTCCGACTTCGTCCTCCGGGAGAACCTGAGCGATGAGGAGAGGCAGGGTGCAGAAGAGAAACTGAAGCGAACAGAATTCACTCAGCCGGCGATGTTGACGGCAGATTTGGCGATTCATCGATTGCTATCCGAGCACGGAATCCACGCCGACATGGTCGCTGGGCACAGTCTCGGTGAGTACGCCGCATTGAGCGTTTCTGGGATTCTGAAATTCCACGACGCGCTGCGCGCAGCGGCGGCCCGAGGTACTGAGATGGGTAGCGTCGACGTCCCCGACCAAGGTTTGATGGCGAGCGTCACGGCGCCTTTCGAGGCGGTTTTGGGAGTCATCGAGTCCCTCGACGGATATGTGATTGCGGCTAACAAGAATTCCCCCACGATGACGGTCATTGCAGGCGAGACCGAACCGATGCAGGAGGCGATTCGCCGCTTTGCGGAACTCGGCATCCAATGTGTCATATTGCAGACCAGTCACGCATTCCACTCCCGGATTGTCGCGCCGGCAAACGAGCCACTTCGCCGCTTCCTTGAGAACCTTGAACTCTCCCTACCCAAGATACCGATTACCGCCAACTATGACGGCCAATTCTACCCGACCTCACTCGATTCGGGGCAGACAACTCACGATGCGATTCTTGCTCAACTTGCGCCACAGATGTCGTCGGCGGTCGAGTGGACTGAGCAGATGAAGACGATGTATGATGCGGGAGGGCGTCTCTTCGTCGAGGTCGGCCCGAAGCGAGCCCTCGCCATATTCGCCGACCAGATTCTCGCTGATTCTCCCAAGGTGGTCACCAACACGAATCATCCGAAGCAGGGTGGGGTCGCTTCGTTCCACGGCGCCCTTGCGGTCTGCGCCCTCGCAGGACGAGTTCCTGAGATTCCAGCGTACGATTCCGCCGCTCTCACCGAAGGCTTCCGCGCCGGACCGTTGGAGGTTTGGCAAGGTAGCGGAGGCGGCGAGCTTCCCGCCGAGCCGGCGGTCTCTAGTTCGGACTGGGAGGAGTTGAGGGTTCGCGCCCGTCCTCTGCCGTCAGGCGGCGTCGCCGCGCCATTGTCGGCCGCCAGCCAAGCGGCGACCACACAGCAAATTGTCGATGAGGTCGTAGATGTCGAGGGCTACCTCGCGAAGTGCATCTCCGAAGTCTGTGGCTACCCTGCACGGCTGGTGACGGGCGAGTTGGAACTGGCTTCGCTAGGAATAACCGGAGATTCGCTCACCACATTGTTGGAGCGGATTTCGAGCGAGGCTTCGGTGAACGGCCCACCGGATGCCACGGCACTAGGGACATTACCGGCATTGGTGGAGTGGATTTCCGCACCCCCAGCAGGATTCACCGTCCAGGTTAGGCGAGCGGGTTCGGTTTTGGCGCCCACGTCCAATTCAGACCCGATGGCCGCCCGCCGGTCTGACCCCTATGTGGTCACAGGAATCAGCCTCGGACTGCCTGGTATGGACGAGGTCTTCGCTCCCGATGCGTTGGAGAGAATCCTCAATGGAGAGAATTTCATCTCTGAGTTGCCCGAAGAGGTGAAGCAGCGACTGTTGGACAAGAATCTGGTTCGAATCGTCAAGAAGCCGGATGGAGGCGCCGAGTTTGTCCCCTGTGACTCCTTTGAGTTGATACCTCAGTTGGCCGGGGTCGGCGGTTACTTCGACCTTGCAGAACAGTACGGCATCGACCCCAAGATCGTCGCCGCCATGGACTCCGCCACAACCCTCTCCTTCGCCGCCGGACTTGAGGCCCTCAAAGATGCTGGCCTTCCCCTCGTTGCGGTCGAACAGACGAGCAGAAAGGGCAAGCGCCTGATACGCGCCTGGCATCTCCCCGATACGATTCGGGACCGAACTGGAGTCGTCTTCAGTTCGGTGTTTCCCGGCATTGGAATGGCGATGCGTCATGCGGTCAACAACGGGGCGGATGAGGATGGCACATTCGATAGGAAATTCCTGCTCCAAGTTCTGACGATGGGTCACGCCCAGTTCGCTCAGTGGATTGGGGCGCGCGGGCCAAACGCCGCCATCAACAACGCCTGCGCATCGACTCCCGCCGCCTTCGCAATCGCTGAAGATTGGATTTCAACCGGTCGCTGTGACCGAGTCATCGTGATTTCCGGCGACGACTCCACAGGTGACGACCTGATGGAGTGGATCGGAGCCGGGTTCGCTGCTGCAGGGGCCCACTCGATGGGCAACGTGGTCGAGGAGGTCGCACTTCCGTTCGATGCGCGGCGCAACGGCATGTTGCTCGGAATGGGTGGCGCCGCCTTCGTCATCGAGCGAGCGTCACACGCCTCAGAGCGTGGCGTGATTCCCTACGCAGAACTGCTCGGCGCACACATCGGAAACTCCGCCTTCCACCCGACCCGCCTCGACGTCGAGCACGTCGCGGCCTCACTAGACGAGTTCGTCGGCAGGATGGAGGACGAGTGGGGTCTGGACCGACACGACCTAGCGGGGCGAATGACCTTCATGTCACACGAGCCCTACACACCGGCCAGAGGCGGTTCGGCATCGGCTGAGATCCAGGCTCTTCGCAAGGCGTTCGGTGATTCAGCTGACCGAATCATCATCACCAACACGAAGGGATTCACCGGTCACCCGATGGGAGTCGGCATCGAGGATGC
>DAVI01000083.1:18623-18974 GCA_002505495.1 Euryarchaeota archaeon UBA59
CCCGAACTGGGCAACCTCCGCCTCTCTGAGGGTGGTGAATACGAGTTCGACTACGTCTTGCGCCACGCCGCTGGATTCGGCAGCCAGATGGCTCTGACCATGTTCCGCAGAATTGCTACGGACCTCGACAGAATCCACCGCGACCGAGTGGAGACCTGGACCGATGCTCAAGTTGGAAACAGTACGGAAATCCGCCTGCTCGAGCGAAAGTTGGTCGCATACATAGCGCCCGACGATTCGCTGATTGGCGGTGTTGTCGGTGACCAGTGGGAAGTTGCAGAACCGACCTCAAGGCCGGCAACTGCACCCAAGTTGGAGGTGAAGTCGGCTCCCACACCCGCTCCGACTCCC
>DAVI01000083.1:19088-20994 GCA_002505495.1 Euryarchaeota archaeon UBA59
CTCCGACTCCCGAGCCCGCGGTAACCACAGCCACACCGGCGCTCGAGGTAAGCGACGGGGATTTGGCGGCGACGGTTATCGAGACGGTCGCCAAGCATACCGGCTACCCGACAGACTTCATCGAAATCGACCAGGACTTGGAGGGTGAATTGGGAATTGACACGGTGAAGCAGGCAGAGATCATGGCTGACTTGAGAGAGGCCTTCAGTCTGCCAGTCGATGAGTCATTCCAACTGAGGGAGCACCCGACTCTCAACCACATGATTTCCTACATCCAAACGATGAGCGATGGCGAGGCTGCAACCCCCGTCACTCCCTCCGTTCAAACGCCCGAGCCCGCGCCCGCGAGGCAGGAGGCCCCCGAGGTTGAGGCCAGCGGAGAGGTGACCCCCGAGGTGGAGGCAGGCGTCATCGCCATCGTCGTGCGGCACACGGGCTATCCGGAGGATTTCCTTGAGCTCGACCAGGATCTTGAGGGTGAATTGGGTATTGACACCGTCAAACAGGCGGAGATAATGGCCGACTGCCGAGAGACCTTCGGGCTTCCGATGGACGAATCCTTCCAACTTCGTGACTATCCGACCCTGAATCACATGATTTCCTACGTCAACTCGATGGGCAACTCCTCGTCCAGTCCAGACACCTCTCCGACGCCTGCGCCGACACCCGAGTCGACCTCCGAGGCTGGGGCGCCGGAATCTCCCCCTCCTGCCGACCCTGAACCGGAATCCACCCTCTCCGCTGAACCCGAGGCCTCGACTGTGCGCCGCTGGCAAGTAGAGGTCGAGGAGGCTGAGAGAGGTCCGAGACAACCGCTGAACTTGGCCGGTTCGCACATCATCGTGACAGACGACTCTTGGGGAGTTGCCGAGGCGCTTTGCAGTCGGCTCGAGGAAGCGGGAATCGAGGCGGTCCGGCTGATGCTCGACCCGAGCGTGGTCACCAAGGTGAAGGTCGAAAACAAGGACGGTGTGGACATCATCCGGATGGATCCGGGTAACGAGGACCATCTCTCACAACTGGAAGAACGGCTTGCTGAGTTCGATATTTCGGGCATCATCCACATCGCACCATGCACACTCGCCGGAATGGCTTGGGCCGAGGTAACCAGCCAACAGCAGACCCAGATGGTCTGCCACGGACTCTTCGGAGTCTTGCGCGCAGTTGATTCCAAGTTGGCGGCGCGGGACGGAGGTCTGGTATGTTCAGTGTCTGCCCTCGACGGCAGGCATGGCACGGGTGGCCACCGATTCAACCCGCTCGGCGCAGGCGCCCACGGCATTGTCAAGTCGTACGGCCGAGAACAACCCCATCTCCGCATCCGGGCCCTCGATGTGGCTCCCGAGTTGCTCGCAGAGCCAGAACTTCTCGCAGATGCGATTCTCTCCGAGATTGAACAGCCGGTGCCAAAGGAGGTCGGACTAGACTCCGATGGCAGACGTTGGACTCTCTGCATATACGATGAATCTCTTGAGGGGGAGCGAACACCTCTCGCCTCTGACGACGTCTATCTCGTCTCCGGAGGTGGCTCAGGTGTGACCGCATCGTGCATCGTCGGACTGGCCATCGCCAACCGCGATGTTGGTGCCCATTTCGCCCTTCTCGGAAGGACCCGGTTGGATGACTCCTTGGTCAAGCTGGCCGGAGCGAGCGAGGCGGAATTGGAGGAGAGCAAGATGGCGCTCCGCGTCGAGATGCAGAGGAAGAGCGATTCTGGCAAGGTCACCATCGTAGAGTGGGAAGAGGCTTGGTCGGTCATGCGGCGCTCAATCGATGTCCATCAGACGGTTGCAATCATCAATTCGACAGGGAACACCGCTTCCTACCACATGTGCGATGTCACCCGCGGAAAGCAGATTCGCAAGGTTTTGAAGAAGCTGAAAAAGAAGCGTGGGCCAATAACCGG
>DAVI01000083.1:21111-22440 GCA_002505495.1 Euryarchaeota archaeon UBA59
TGGCAGGCGATGGTCAACGCGGCGAATGATCACGGCTCCGAACTTCGATTCTGTTGCGCCTTCACCTCCATTGCCGGTCGCTTCGGAAATGCGGGTCAGGTGGATTATGCTGCAGCAAACTCGATTCTCGATGCAGAGATGACGAGAATCGCCCACACGCCCGGCCGCCAGAGGGCGGTCGCTCTTGCCTGGACGGGCTGGCGCGATGTCGGAATGGCGACGCGGGGCTCGATTGAGGCTGTGTTTGAACAGGCGGGAATCGAAACCGTACCCGTCGACCGCGGAGTTGAACTGTTCGTGGACGAGGTGATGCGTGGAGGCAAGCGTCGAGTTGTGCTCGCCGGAGCGCTCGGAGTGCTGGATGAGGAGGAGTCGTCGCGAGATCCACCACAGCGGCTGGCTGCAGATGTCGCCCTGTTGATCGAGGAGCCCAACCGCTTCCCGTTCGTAGATCGAATCACCAGTCACGAGCCTTACGAAGAGTTGAGTTTCGAGTGTACTCTCGACATCGGCAGGTTTCCATTCCTTGAGGACCACGCAATCGAGGAGGTCCCCTATCATCCCGGTGTAATGGCGATGGAGATGTTCGCCGAGGCGGCACAGCTGCTCTGGCCACCCTGCACGGTCATAGGGTTCGAGGCGGTCGAGTTCGGCCTTCCTGTCAAGTTGATGCGAGATGAGCAGAAGGTTCGGGTGCGAGCCGAGTTTGAGCGGCAGGACGAGGCCAGCATTTGGGTGAGGTGCTCGCTAGAGTCCGATTTAGTCAACAAGGCAGGTGATGTGTTCGGCGAACCTCGTCTTCACCATCAGGGGACTGTTCGGCTTCTCAAGCAGGGCGCTGACCGCGGGCTGCGTCGGCTCCCGCCAATCGGTGCGCCGTACAGCGGTGGTCTGTCGTACCAACCCTCGTTCATCTACAAGCGATTCTTCCATGGCCCCCGATTTCAATCGCACGGCGGGATATCTCGTGGGTGCCGGATGGATGACTCGCTCGGTGCGGATGGAATTGCTTTAATGAGGCATCAACTGCCGAATCCTGAGCAGTTCGATGATGAGCCAGTCGAGCTTGAGGCGATGCCGATGTTGATTGAAGCGTGCTTCCAAAATGCTGGCATGGTGGCGATGGAAATCGACCGTCTCGAATCTCTTCCCATCGGGATTGAACAGGTCGAACTGATTCACCTACCGAGTATGGAGGACACTCTTCGGATGCGCTCTGTGAGGCAGGGCTCCGAGGAGGGCGGAATCACCGTTCACGACTGTATCGTCGTAGATGGTTCTGGAAGACCGGTAATCGCCTTGAACGGACTCCGACTGAAGGGGATGGCG
>DAVI01000083.1:22619-22763 GCA_002505495.1 Euryarchaeota archaeon UBA59
GTCCGTCTCACCGACCCGCGCGACTCGGTCCCAGATGTCAGCAACCTTCGATTCGTCAATCCCCTTGAGGCGTCAAAGTTCGCAATGGCGAAGCGGGCGGAGGAGCACGCTTCCGCTCGCTGGCTCGTCGAACACCTCCTACTG
>DAVI01000083.1:22996-24156 GCA_002505495.1 Euryarchaeota archaeon UBA59
GCTGTCGTCCTCGGTCCGGAGGGGGCGGACATCGGTCTCGACCTTGAGCCGGTGATGGCGCGGCCGAGAAACCTCCTTTGGCTGATGACCTCGGGCAAGGAGCGACAGGAGTTGGACTCTCTCTACGACTTGGACGAGACGCTCGCCTCCGAGCGTACGACCGACGCCTGGGTTGCTAAGGAGGCGGTTCAGAAGGCGGCGGGCCTCGGAATGGGACTTCCTCCACAGTCGTTTGAGGTCGATGGCCGCGACCTTGTAACAGTCGTTCATAAGAGCACGCGACACCTATACGAACTGCATCGCTGGAAGTCGGTTCTCAACGGCCGCCTGACTTCGTTGGCAATCGCTGAAAGGAAGAGCGACGATTGAATGAACGGAATTCTCCGGTCATAGGCCACGGTGTGCCCAGCCAGTGAGGGACTCACTCGGAGAGTTCAGCCTCGAGCGGCTTCTCGCTGGCATCGATACGCTTCGCGAGCAGGTAGGTGAAGATGATGGCAAGAATCCAGAGAGGCACGTTGGCTCGGTAGAACATCTCGTATGCGACGATGTCCGTCTGGCCTCCGGTGATGAGATATCCTAGCACGAAGAAACCGGCAAGGATACCGATGGACTGTCCGATGAATGCCACCATGCTCGCCATTCCAATCCCTCGATTTCGTTCTTCCTCGGTGGTGAACTTCGCCATCAGGGCGTCGTTTGAGACGAGCAACATCGGGTAGATCGGCACCACGAAGATGAGCACCGCAAGCATCGGGGGCAGCCCAATCGAGAAGATGGACCAGAGCGTGCCGTACGCAGCCGCCGACCAGAGAAGGACAGTTTGGGGTCCTCGGTCGTCACAGACTTTGCCGATCACTGCGTAGAGAATCAGAACGGCAATGACAGCCCACGCCTCCAACAGTCCGGTGAAGTCGACATCGAATCCGACCACCTCGAGATAACGGAGCGCGGTCAACACAACCGCCCCGCGTGGGATTGCCACGAGGAGGACTCCCAAGAGACATAGCAGCGCCCACTTGCTCTTGAACCGGAAGATTCCGAGTATCATGCCCAACTTTTCATTCATGGTCATCTTCACCGGTTCAGGCTTCTTCTCAGCCCTCAACATCCAGACAGGCCACGAAAATTCATCCCCTTCGAATTTCGACACCATCCAC
>DAVI01000002.1:0-1536 GCA_002505495.1 Euryarchaeota archaeon UBA59
CCGTAACTCATGCAAAAACCACAGTTGTCAGAGGTGATGTATTGGCTGAAGACCATATGTCCTGGGTCACTCGCTTCATACACCACATCCACTGTTTCCAATGCTATCACAGTTGGCTCGTTCGTATCCTCTTGCACGGCGTCAAGCAGAGCACCCCAGCTCATCATTACCATCAGTGCTGTCAATATCAAAGGGGTCAGGCTTCGCATTCCCATACCTTCGGCTGAAAAGAGCATCCATATTAACAGAAGTGGGGGGAGGCATTGGTAGAGTATCCACTTTCAATAGCGAAACAGCCCCATTCTCACTCTCACCACCGGCATTCAGTCACCCGTTCGCGTACTCGCGTGCGTGAGGTTCACTCGATGCGGGCTCTGAAATGGTCCAGTCAACGCCGACCAGTTCCCGAAGTCGGTCAAAAAGGACGATTTTTCCGCCTCTCCAAGAAGATATTCTCGCTCGCTTTTCCAATAGCGAACTGCTTGGCAAGATGGTCGTGAGGTGCGCTGCCGCTCACATCATCCGGGAGACGATGCGCTCGGTCTGCTCACCGCTGAGACTGAGTTCACGGTAGGCGAGTGGCCCGCCCTCGTCGAGTACCGGCTCCTGCTCCTCGAGCGTCAGCCGGGAGTGGGTCTCGAAGAACAGCCCGGTGTGGATGACATCCCCCCACACCATCGCCTTCTCAATGCCCGCCTTCCAGTCGCTCGCGTCATGGTCGAGGTCCTCTAGGGGCTGTATTCGCGGCCTGAAGAACTGGTAGGTGTTGACCTTGTTGAAGGTCACGCAGGGACTGAACACATCGAGCAGGGCGAAGCCCTTGTGCTCGATTCCCGCCTTAATCAACGAGACCAACTGTTTGATGTTTCCAGTGTAGCCGCGCGCCACCCAAGTGGCGCCGTTGGTGATGGCGCTGGCAATCGGGTTGATCGGCAGCTCGACGCTGCCGTGAGGAGTGCTCTTGGTCTTCATGCCAACCTCGCTGGTCGGGGATATCTGGCCGGTGGTGAGCCCGTAGATCTGGTTGTCCATCACGAGGTACAGAATGTCGAGGTTGCGCCGTGCCGTGTGGGTGAAGTGGTTACCGCCGATGCCGTAGCCATCTCCATCTCCTCCGGTGACGATGACCGTCATCTCGTGGTTCGCCAACTTCGCCCCAGAGGCGTGGGGGAGTGAACGCCCGTGCAGGGTATGCATCCCATACGAGTTGAAGAAGCCAGGGAAGTTGGACGAGCATCCGATTCCGCTGATGGTGAGAATCCTATGAGGCTGCAGACCTAGTTCAGCCACCGCTCGCTGTAGTCCGCTGAGCACACCGAAATCGCCGCAGCCGGGGCACCAATCAGGGTCCACCTTGCCCTTGAAGTCCTTCGGTTTCAAAGTCAATGATGCATTCGTATCCGACATCCATTCACCTCCTCAAACAATGATTTTCTCATACGGCACCGACAAGGTCTCGCCACCTTCGAGCTGCTCCTGTACCGCTGCCACGATGTGATGTGGCTTGAATGGCTCGCCGTCGTACTTGCGGATGTG
>DAVI01000002.1:1690-2181 GCA_002505495.1 Euryarchaeota archaeon UBA59
GCGGTTGAGCCCCAAGCGACCAGAGTCACCTCGGCGTCGGCAGCGCCGACGATGGTCGGAGGCGGCAGGTCCGCCAGTAGGCCATCCATCTTGCTCTGTCTCTTCTCCAACATCGCCCGACGCTTGTGCGGGTGGGTGAACTCGTCGCTGATTAGCACTCCGTCTGGCATGTGCTCGTCGGTGGACACGACATGCTCGTAGCCAGGGATTCCGGGGAGGGCACGGGGTGATATGCCGCTGTCAGTGAACTTGTAGCGCTCGTAGTTACCTGCCTCATCGCCAGCCTCGGTGATGAGTTGCCCTCGGTCGATGAGCGGCTGCATGTCGAGCAACTTCGGGTCGATGGTCGAAGTCTCGTCGGATATCAGCAGGTCGGAGAGGATGATTGCCGGCAACTGATACTTGTCGGCGAGGTTGAACACCTCGGGAATCGTTTGGAAGGCGTCGAGAGGACTGCTAGGGGCGATGATGAGTTTCGGGAAGTCGCCCTG
>DAVI01000002.1:2360-8970 GCA_002505495.1 Euryarchaeota archaeon UBA59
GTCATGCAGATGACGCTGATCTCGTCCTCGACCTGGCGCACCATGATGCCCAGTTCGCGGGCGTTGGCCGCCATCCAGTGCAGGATGCCGGTAGAGGGGCTCATCGGATAGGCGCAGTAGAACTTGACTCCGGCACCGGCCGCCGCCATGGCGAAGGCCTGGTTGCCCGCCCAAACGGCGAGGGGCTCACTCGGCTGTGGCGCCTGCTGCTCTGCAGGCGTGAAGTTGGCCGCCGAGTGTTCGTACGCCGCCTTTGCCACGCGCACATTCTCCGCCACCAGTTCCTCGCCTTTGGCAGAGAACTGGAAGTCGAGTACGTCTTCAAGGGCGGAGAACTCGATTCCGATGAGTTGGCAGGCGACAGAAATCGCCACCGTGTTCTGCATCAGCTTGTTGGCTCCCTTGCCGGCCAACTCGCCGACCGGCATGGCGCAGAGTTGGACCCCTTCAGCAGCCTCTCCGGGCTCGATGGTGTCGCTGTTGAAGATGACAGAGGTTCCAGGACCGAGGTGCTCGAGGTGTCTGTCCATGGTATCCTGATTGAGGCAGATTATCAGGTCGATGATGTCCCCGTGGGTGCGAATCTCACGGTCACTGCAACGGACGGTGAGGAAGGAGTGGCCACCACGGATGATGGATTGGTAGGCGTTGTAGGCGTACATGTGGACGCCACGGCGAGCAAACAGGCGTGCGAGGATGTTTCCGGGAGTGGCGATGCCTTGTCCGGCCGCCCCCCCTATGCTGATGACGTAATCGAATCCACTCATTCCTACTCACCGACCCGACGCTCGCATGCACCATTCCGACCCCAATCCATTGAGGTCCCTTCGGAGCCCCGTTGGTCCGGCCATTATATCGGTTCCTATTTCACCGGCTGAATGACCGTCGGCGCTCCTATGTGAAATCGCTTCCGTTGGTCACAACCCCACTTTCCAGCGTGGGGTGCAGAGGTGGCGACCAACTTGCCCCCCTTCTTGCGTGGTCGAGTAGATGCCAGTAGAGCGAATCCACCCGTTGCTCGGGGCTCATGAGAGTCATTTCTGAAGCGCAACTCATCCCTTTGGTCGCTCTCTTCCAAGAGTGGCGTGCAAGGATGGACAACAGCGGAATTCGGAGTGCTGGACCGGTTACAGGAAGGCTGTGTGCGGTCAACCATTGACGCTCGACCAGCCCCTCGCTGCGAACGGCATGAGATACCGACATCCAATCCCGATTCGGTCCCGCCTTCCTGCGCGTCAGCCAACTCGGATTGACAGATGAGTCAAGGCTGACTCCGGCAGCCGCGAGCGGAGCCGCCATCCAAGGTGCCGCATATCCCCCCGGTGCCCGGAACCACGGCCGAAAGGAGTCGCCCGCAAACTCAGCGAGGCGGCGGAGAGAGAGGGACAGGTCCGCCTGAAGTCCGAAAGGATCAGCTGGCCAAGCCGACCAGCAACGATGTCGATTTCCGTGTGAGGCGATGGTCACCGCCGAGTCAGAGTCCAAGAGTTGGCGAAGATGGTCGGCGAACCGAGGGTCGTCGAGTTGCTCTGCGACGACGAACAGTGTGACTGGAATCCCCTTTCCAGCGCCATCTCGCCAACGGAGGAAGGCCTTCCATGCAGATGCCAACTTCTCGCTCATTCGATAGGTGTCGTCGTGCTCTGGACGCTTGGAACGGGTCGGATGACCACTTTCGCTTGGGAGGTGGCAGATGTCGTCGGTGTCGAGGGAGAGCCATACGGTACCGTGCGATGATTCACCGCTTCTCACTAAAGGGAGGCGTGGAAGAATGAATGTGACATGCTCCGTGAGGTGGCCGCCGACTTGGACTAGACCGTCGCCCTCCTCCGCTCTACGCCCTCCCCACCTGCGAACTAGGGATTCACAGGTAGCGACTCCCGCCTCGTTTTTCGGGTCGACGGTGATTTCCACCGCTGTCGGCGCCCCCTGAGTGGTTGAAATCCACTCCAAAGCTCGGTCGGAGGTGCGGTTGGCAATACCTCTGCGAGTCGCATCTTTGACGACCCAGTATCCAAGGTTCCACTCACCTCGCTGAGTACGAGTCGTTCTGTCGAAGGCGACGAGCCCGAGAAACGATTCGTCGGCTCGGCTGATGATGACCCAGTGGTAGGCCATTCCGGTTCGACCCATCCGCTCCACATCTGCTAGATAGTCACGCAGTTGCGATTCCATCTCCAAATCCATTTCGTACCAGGGCAGCGCTTGGACGACATCCGGCCAACTCTCCTGAAAGGCATCGATGAGGGGCTCGAGGTGAATCGGCCCCGCCGGCCGGAGCACCAAATCATCGTTGACCACGAGTGTCGGGATGGCGCGCATCAGCGACTCCGTAGCGGCGCTGCATGAAAGCCTCACGCTTTGGTGAAACTCCTGAGTTCACATGCCGAGGCTGGTCAATGCGGTGGCGACATGCTGGTCCTCTGGGTAGAGTCTGCGAGCATTCTCCAACATTCGGCGAAGCGCCTCCTCACGACCCAGTTTCTTGAGAACGACTCCGACATGGAAGAGGATGTCCTTCCGGTCACCAAGGTGTGGTCCAAGAGCGTCAAGCGCCCTCTCCGCATTACCGAGGTCACCCGCCTTCACCATTTCCATCACCTGCCGCAACTCTCGCCGGACGGTGAGATCGTCATGCGGCTGCTGCTGGCTCCAAGGCCACATCTCGTCGGAGCGGCTCGGAGCGGTTTCAGGAGCAACGGCTGCTTTGTTGACATCGAGGTCGAGGTCAGCCTCAAACGCACCCTGAGGTGGGCGGACCTGAGGCTGAGCAGGCAGCGCCGGTGCTTTGGAAGTCGAAGTCGGCGCCGCGGTTGGGGCCGCCAGAAAGGGATTGGACTCCAATGCACCATTCTGGGCGGCGTTGGGTGTCGGAATTGGGATGCTCGGCAACTTGGGTGCTTCACTGGCAGCGGATGGGGTCACATTTCCAGGGGTTGGGGGAAGTGCAGGTGTGGCCGAAGGTGGGGGGTCGGTGGTCAGCGGAGTCGCTGTCACCGTCACAGTGGGCTCAGGCTCAATCTCGAGCTCGGGACTCGGCTCGGGCTCGGGACTCGGCTCGGCGGCCGGCTCAGGAACATCGTCAGTGGATTCGACAGTTGAGCCGTCGTCTGGAATCTCAGAGGGGTCGGCGAGTGGCCCTTCATCGTCTCCGTTCGGCTCTTGGCCCTTCGGAAGTAGGGGCACCACGAGGTCGACCTTGTGAACTGGAACTTCGGCAAGCTCCTCCTCTCTCTTATGTTCTGGAACCACGAACCTCTCGACATCCTTCGGCGCGTCGGAAATCGACAATTCGTATTCGCCTTCGTCGAGATTCTCGGCATCCCTATCGCCAACATTGGGCGCAGAATCGCCAAAAGATGCAAACGAAGGTGCAGTGGAGATGGCAACAACATCTGATTCCTCTTCGTACTGGTCGACTTCAATCGTCACATCATCGATTTCAAAGGCGTGGCGAGACCAATCGACGAGGTCATCATCGTCATCATCGTCATCCTCAGACATCAGTTCTTCAAACAGATCAGAACTTACTTTCGGCTCGATGGAATCCTCTTTCTCCAGCGTTCCCTTGGCCAGTTGGTAATAGCAACGAGAACACTCCTCGGTACCCTCAGGAGAGACTTGGTTGCAGAGTGGACACTCGATGCCGGAGACTTCTTTCTCCTTCCGCCATCTATTGAACATCAGCACTCACTAGGGATAATGCGCGCGCGAATCCTGTATAATACTCACCTTTCCCCGTATGCAGTCCCTGTAGGACTGGTGACTTTCCTCGCTCACGCCAGTCAGACTTCTCCTGCTCAATCCAATCCATCCCCCGCGCACACTCCGGACAATTGCCGTATTGACGAGGGCAGCACAATCCGCAAGGGTGATGCTTGCGAAGCGGCGCGGGTTGCTCGTGGCGAAACGGGAGCGGGGTTCGGCGGGCGGCTCGGGGCGAGGTGGAAAGCGGGGACAGGTCCACCGCGTAGGCCCGGCTGAGGAGACCGATGGCCGAGGTCGCGAAGGTGAGGAGGAGACGACTCGTTTCACCCGCGCCCAAGACCACCATGCGAGGTACAGCAGGCTCACAACTTGGGAACTCGAGGATGAGATGGAGCAGGTTGAGGAGCGGCTCAAATCCTGGTCGAAGAAGAAGTTGGAAGCGCATGGGCTAGCCCTGTTCGATGCTGAGGGACGCAACGACGGCTGGATGTTTGGCGACAGGGTTCTGAAGTTCTATCCCCAAAAGGGTCGGGACTTTCCTCGCCATCGATTCAGTCAGGGCGACATAGTCACCATCTGTCGAAACAACCCCAGCCATGATGCGGTGACTGAAGGCATCGTACTCAACCGTGGGCGGCGGCATCTCCGGGTGGTGGTATCCGACACTCCGGAGCGCATTCGGAGTGGGACTTGGAGGATTGACCGAGGAGCCAATCGAGTGGCTCACGACAGAATGCAGGATGCACTGCGGGAACTGCTTCGTGAGGACCCTAACACCTCTCTTTCAGACCTTCTACTCGGCAAGCCGCGCGACATGATGATGGCTGCTTCAACGCCGCCCGACATCCGCGGCGTCAAGCGGCGGCCGGTGAAAATCGATGAGGAACTCAATGAGAGTCAGATAGCCGCCGTCGAAGCGACTCTGATTCAGCGGCTCACCTTGGTCCAAGGTCCACCGGGAACCGGAAAGACTCACACCGCGGTTCGCATCCTCAAGGCGTGGGCCGAAGAGGGAACAGGTCCAATCCTAGCCTGCGCTGACAGCAATGTGGCTGTCGACAATCTCTTGGAGGGATTGTTGGCGTTGGGTGTCAGAGCGGTGCGCATCGGTCAACCTGTGAAAGTGCGCTCGAACCTGAGAGAATCGACTGTCCGAGCCCGCATGGAGGAACATCCACTACAGGAGGACGTGCGCGAACTGCTCGGCCTGCAAGAGGACCTGCAACGGAGACTTCCCTCGCTGAAGGGAAAGGAGAGGGGGCTCGGACACCGCGACCTGAAGAATGGGTGGAAGGACATCCGGGCCCTTGAGAATGAGATGATTGAGGATATCATCGACACCGCTGAGGTGGTCTGCGCTACCTGCATCGGCGTTGGCCACAAAATGCTCGACAAGCGGCGCTTCCCGAATCTGCTCATCGACGAATCGACCCAGGCAACCGAACCGTCGACTTGGGTGCCCATCATGCGAGCGAGCCGGCGGTTGGTCCTGGTCGGTGACCATCGTCAGTTGCCGCCGACCGTAATCTCAAAGCGGGCCGAGGAGGATGGGCTAGACCGCAGTCTGTTCGAGCGTCTCGTCGACCTCGACATCGAGCCCCATCTTCTGACCATTCAATATCGGATGCATCCGACAATCGCCGAATTCCCCTCTGCTCGCTACTACGACAACCGGCTGGAGAACGGTGTCACTGCTGCCGAGCGACCGCCACCCACCGGTTTCCTCTGGCCGGACTGGGACCGTCCCGTCGCCTTCATTCCTGTCGACGGTGCCGAGGAACTCGCTGAGGATGGCGCCTCCCGTCTCAATGTGGCAGAGGCGGGCTGGGTGGTCAAAGTGGTTCAGGACCTGTTGGCAGCAGGCGATCTTCGAGCGCGTGACATAGGAGTCGTATCCCCATACAACGGACAGGTCCGCCTCATCTCAGACATGTTGCAGGAGGCGGGCGGGCTCGATGACGATGACGAATCTGCAAAATTCCGCGGCCTTGAGGTGAGAAGCGTTGACGGTTACCAAGGCCGCGAAAAGGAGGTCATCGTTCTCTCAACCGTGCGAGCCAACGAGACTGGAGAGGTGGGCTTCCTCAGAGACCACCGCCGGCTCAACGTAGCCATCACCCGAGCCAAGCGAGGCCTCATCGTCATCGGCTCACCAAACACTCTCAGACATGACGGCGATTGGGAGGCGTGGCTCGACTGGGCGCGCGAGCAGAAACTTGAGGCGTGGCATGTCCTGCAGGGCAATTGAGAGGGGCTAATATGGCTGACCACGATTCACCGATTTCCCTGAACCCGGCAGCGGGAGGCACCATGGCAAAGCAGCTGGTGCGAGCCGAGTCAGGTCACTGGCCGGTACCCGAAGGAACAGTCTTGGCGAGTGCCTTCAGCCGCGCCGGGGCGTACATGTTGGACACCATGTTCGTGATGGGAATCCTGCTGATAGTCACCTCTCTCCTCGGGGGTGCGGGCGGAAACATCCTCAGGGCCTACGACCTCGAACTACTGCGCTCGGGAGGGAAGGGTACTGTCCTGTTCATCGTCGACTGGTTCCTAATCCTTGCTGGAAATTTCCTCTATCACAAACACACCGGGCTTCGAATGTCTCGCTCTCTCGGTCACAGTTGGTTCGGCCTCGCCGTAGTGCGTGAAGATGGCAAGCCATTGCAGCGCGGCGACTGGGACAGGCGGGCTTTCCGGAAGCTCGCATATGCGATTCCGATAATCGGGCCTCTCTATTTTGGAATCAGGGACTTGCTGCGAATCAGAAGTCGACACACCCATCAGAGTTCCATCGACTTGGCAGTAGCCTCCATAGTGGCGAGGGCAGACTCGCTTCCTCCAGCCAGCAGACAGCATCTTCGTTGAGACCTCAACGCTGCCAGCCTTCTTTCGCTCCACTCGG
>DAVI01000002.1:8996-9908 GCA_002505495.1 Euryarchaeota archaeon UBA59
TGGACGAACCTGTCGGAGTGCGCTTCAAGTATAGGGGGTAGGGTGGCTTGCGCGAGGTGTCAGCGTGAGCGATGAGATGCGTGTGCAGAGCGGTAGCCTCATGGTACGCATTCACTGTATCGAGGATGACATCGACGACTACGACAGAGATGCTCTCAGAATCGTCGTTGAAGTGACTAATGAAGGAGTCGATGACGCCGACAATATCGCTGCCAGCATGCGCACGATGGATGGCGGCAAAGTTCCCGCATTTGAGAGCGCAACCACAGTCGCGGCTGGGCTCAGAGAGGACTTCTCGTTCTTCGTTCCACTCGATTCCGGAGCGTGGCTGTTCAAGATAGAACACAACGCTGATGGGATGCGGATGAAGGCGGAGTTGGGTCCCTACTCCTGCGATGTCCGGATTGCAGAGACTGTTCGCAAGCCCGTTCGCCAGGATGGCAAGGGGAGTGCGGTTGGCGGCAGCGCCTTCGAGTCCGCCTTCGGAGCAGCATTGACCGGCTTCGGAGATGAGCCGGCAACTCCCGAACCTGTGGCAGCGTCCGCACCTGAGACGGTGGATCCGATGGCTACCGCCTTCGGTGTCGCTCCTCCCCATCCCGCAATTGCCGAAGTCGCACCAACCTCTGAGCCAGAAGTGGTGGTCCCGGCACTGGCTCTAGCACCATTGGCCCCGGTCGCGCCGCCGATATCCACTCCCGCAGCCACCCCTGAACTTGTGGCACCGACACCCGCCCCTGAGCCACTGGCACCGGTTGCACCACCTATCTCAGCACCGACACCGGAGCCGGCACCGGAACCTGCCGTCACCCTCACTGCCCCAGCTGCTCCGCCTGAAGCACCCACGGGCCCACCTCAGATGGACGCCCCGGGACCGTTGCCGCCGGGAATGGCTCCGCTGGGGATGATGCC
>DAVI01000002.1:10141-10276 GCA_002505495.1 Euryarchaeota archaeon UBA59
GATGCCGCCAGGGATGATGCCGCCGGGGGGGATGCCGCCGGGGGGGATGCCGCCCGGGATGATGGGTCCTCCTTCCGGGTCTCCACAAGGTGCACCTCAAGGCCCACCACAAGAAGCACCGCCCGGAGCACCGCC
>DAVI01000002.1:10430-17111 GCA_002505495.1 Euryarchaeota archaeon UBA59
CCCAAGCTCCACCTCAAGGTCCGCTAACCGGACCACCACCGCAAGGACCACCCACCGGACCACCGCAAGGTCCACCAACCGGACCACCCTCTCCTCTGAATGAGGAGGAGAGTTCTAACTGATGGAAAAAAGTCAGCAACCGTCCTCCGAACAGGAGATGGATTCAGACTTCCGCCGCAACTATCGACTTTGGCGGATTGTGGCTGGATTTCGCTGGTTCGCTCTTGTGGTGGGGCCTATCGCAATCTTTGTCGACGATTTTCTCCAGCCGTGGATTGAACAGAGCGGTCTACCAAACGTAATCACAATGGAAGATCTAACTCGCTGGTTCCTGCTCGACATTCTACCACTAGACCTATGGATAGATTTTGAACTCTTCTTGCGACTCTATCATACCTTTAACAAAGTTGCATGCGTCCTCCTGTTGGTCTTGATTCCGTGGTCGATAATGCTGAAGCGGAAGACAAAGGGCGCTGCGCGAAACTTGGCGTTCCACGAAGTGAGGATGACCCTGGAGGCTGAGGAGGATGTCTGAGGACGACCATATTTTGGAGGTCTGTAGTGGCCGAGCAGCTTGGCAGGTCATTCCGAATGAGGAATTGGCCATCAACCTCGAGTCGGTTGGCGCGAAGATAGTGGCTGCTGGCTGGACCTGCACTCTTGAAAACCGACTCTGTCACACCTTTTCCGGTGAGGTTGATCTGACGCTATTCCCATCTGGTAAGTTGCTCGTCAAGACTGCTGACCGCGATGCCGCAGCCCAAATCGCAAGAACTCACCTCGATGAATGGCTCAATTAGCCGTAACCAGCGCTTACGGTTTCCTTGAAGAGGGGATGCCACGACGGCCGACCACATGGGCTCAAGCAAGGCTCTTCCAGAGACGCTCCTAAAGCGCATCGCGCGGGGTGAAGCCGTGGTCTATCCGACGACCACACTTCCAGCCCTCGGCTGCCGTCCTGAGAGTGCTGCCCTCGATAGGCTCTACCGATTGAAACAGCGAGCAACGGAGCACCCGGTGTCACTCGCCGTGGCAAATCTCAGCCAAGTGAGCGACATCGCAGAAATCCCAGAAGAGACCGAATCGTTGCTCGACTCATTCCCCGCCGGGAGCCTCACATTGCTCTTGCAAGCAAAGCGCTCCCTCGATGCTCGCCTCGGTGGGGATTTGGTCGCCATCCGAGTCGTTGCACACCCGTTGGCAAGAGAACTATTGGAGGAGGTTGGCCCACTCACAGCAACCAGTGCGAACCTGAGTGGAGTGACTCCAGAGGAAGAGTGTGTGAAGGCTGCTGAAGCACTGAGATTACCCGCTGAGGCAGCGCTCACAGGAGTCTGCCCGGGTGGCCTGCCTAGCACATTAATACGATGGCACGGCCACGCCCTCCTATCGCGTAGTGGGAGCATAGAGGTTCTCAGAGAGGGTTTAGTTTCGGAGTCGGAGGTGATGTCTTGGTCGAAGAATCTGAACTGAAGTATTGGAAGGACGCCGGACGCGTCGCCCATCGCTCATTGGAGGCGATAAAGGATGAGATACAGGTCGGGGTCTCCTGGCACGAAGTTATCGATTCTGCAGAGCGTTACATCTACCGGCACGGGGGAAAACCGGCATTCCCCTGCACGATTGCGGTAAATGACATGGCCGCCCACTTCACCACTGACCACCTGCTTACACCCCCCACATGCGTTGAAGACGAGATGGTCTTCCGGAAGGGTGACCTCGTGAAATTGGACATTGGAGTCCATGTCGAGGGGGCCATCGGTGACAACGCGCTGACGGTGGAAGTCGGCAACGCTGGCAAACACACTGAACAGATCAAAGCAGCCAAGGAGGCGCGCGACGCTACGATCGAGATGATGCATCCCGGAACTCCATGGCACAAGGTTGGAGCTGCGGCTGAGCAGGCGCAGAGAGATGCTGGCTTTGAGCCGATTTCGAATCTCTGCGGCCACCAGTTGGAAGTCTATGACCTGCATGCGGGAACTTCGGTTCCGTCGTTTGCGTGTGGGGCGAGCCATCCGAGTTTCAAGGGGACTGTTCCCGAGGGGGGGATTTTCGCGGTCGAGCCGTTCAACACCACGGGAAGTCAGGGGCTAGTGGAGAATGTTCCGCCTCGTGACTCGAGCAACATCTGGCGGGTGACAGGCGACATCACGGTGAAGAAGGCGCTCGCAAAGGGCAAACTGAAACCACTCGGAGCAACAATGGCTCGCTATCTAGAAGAGCGCTACCACCACCTCCCATTCGCTGAGCGCTGGGCATACCCGCTCATGGAGAAGCCCTTCCCACGTGAGAGTGAGGAGAGCAGGCAGAGCAAGTGGGATACCCTCGTGAAGAAATTAATCAACATCAGGTTTCTCGAAACCTACCACCTCCTCAGGTGTACCGATGGCGGCCTCATAGGCCAATACGAACACAGCGTGTGGATTGGACCGGGTGGGGCTGAAATACTCACCATTGAGTGATTGAAGCAGTCAGAAGCCAGAAGAGAGAACTGGAAACCTGCCCATGGGGGCTGAAAATGATTATACGCTATCACATCAAGCAGGGGAATGAACAGGGCTGTTGAGTGTTCTTCGTCGAGTGTGCATCCCATCCCCTCTACGCTGGCCCTCTCACCCTGTTCACCTCTACTGGCGGTGGCCGATAGGCTCTTCCGATACCTCGAATCAATCTCCTGTACTGGTCTCGGTATCCCCATATCGGCACTCACTGATAATCCAATTATTGTTCACTATTCGCGCGGGAATTAGTCGCGCCGCTACAAATTGATTGTACTAGTACATCGGCGCGGTGAGGAAAAATTATCATTCGCTACTTTGAATATTTCTTTATGTGATGCAGTATAGCGTTTAGAATGGGTAAAATCCGATTCGGTTCGGGCGCTATGTTAATATCAATGAGCAACCTAGCGAGAGCACCCCCGCTGGGGGAGTGAGGACTGAATAATATGAAGAACGAAAAGAATGAACAGGCTGTCAGCCCGGTCATTGCAACCATCTTGATGGTCGCAATCACCGTCGTGCTGGCCGGAGTACTGTATGTGTGGGCTAACAACCTGGCAAGCGATGGAACAGACACCAGCGCAGCTACGTTGAACCTCTACACAGCGGATGACGCAGCGGACGACGCAAATGACGCAGCTGGTGGGGCAGATACCCTCATCAAGATGCAGATGACCGGCAGGGATGACCTTGCATGGTCCTTCGTCAAGATTGTGCTAAGTGTGGGCGACAACGTCTACACCTGTAGCGTAGCCGCAGGCGACGACTGCACAATTACCCAAGCAGCCGGCAGCAATGACAACGCATGGGAACCTGGGGAGTATGTCTTCCTAGCTGAGGGAACCGAAGAGATCTGCAGTGCACAAGGGTGCCATGTGGACATCTCCGTGACCCACAACGGCCGCACCGTCGCAGGCGACGGCGCAGTTGTTGTCAACTGAGCGTTGACACCTGTTTGTCAAAAAAACACAAAGACACGCGAACACGGTCCTCGGTGGGTGCCTTCGGGCGCCCCCGGGGGCCACTTTTTTTGTTTCGAATCCTAATGATTTCATTCAATTCAAAGGCCACTCGTAATCGGCATCGAAGTCAGCAATCCTCTGTCGGCTCGACTCCTCTGGCTCCCAACGGTGGAGACTGATGCCGAAGAGGGTCATCACTTGAGCGAGGCCGAGACAATACATCCCATGCAAGAAACTACGAATCTTCCTGCCGCCAAGAAGAACCGCCGCCACGAGTGGGAAGTTAGCCCACCATAGCAGTAACAGAACTGGTTCGGGCGAGCCGTTGAGCCAATAGGAGAGTTGGAAGCCCACGGTGGCCACCGCCCAGCCGAGAATGGTCCACGGCAGCAGTATGTGAGCGTGCGCATTCATCCGGTGAATCTGCCCATTCCGACTTCCTGAAAACCAGAGAGCGCTATTCCGCCATAGGTGTCGGACCACCCCCTGCGCCCGCCGCAGTCTTTGGCGGTGCAACCCCCTTCCAGGAAGAGGGACTGCCTCAAGGAAATGGAGGTCGGGGTCATGGATGGCGCGCAATCCGTTGCGGGTGACTTGGACGGCCAACTGGCTGTCATCAGCGTTGGAGGTTGCAACGATGTTTTGGATTGCAGAGCGACGATATGCTGCGAGTGAACCTTCGAAGATGGGTGTCGACTGGTAGCGGCTTTCTGCTTCTCTGGCCATGTTATAGTAGCCTCGATATGATTCCAATTCGACTTCGCCTGCGCCGGTCTGGTTCTGAGCAACGGTTGGCAAGGCGATCTGCCGTCCGCAAACCGCCCCTACTTCGGGGTTGACCATCCAAGAGGCGACTCTCCTGAGTGCTCCGGGCGCGAGTCGAGCGTCGGCGTCGGTCATCAGGATGATTTCGATGTCACCCTCAGCTTCGGAAATCCCGAGGTTCACAGCAGCGGATTTTCCTTCGACACCCGTAGTAGAGAGGAATCTGACGAGCGGCCCAAACTCCAGCGCCCTTGCTGCCCACTCCTCGGCGAGTTGAACCGTTCCGTCGGTTGAGCCGGTGTCTATCAACAGAACCTCAAGGAGTTCCCGAGGGTAGTTCTGGCGAGCGAGGTCAGCGAGTTTCCCCTCGATTATCTTCGCTTCGTTTCGTACGCACAGGAGGATGCTGATGCGAGGCAGTTCTCCGGTCGGAACCTCCAAAATCTTTGGCAGTTGGTGTCTTTTCAGCCACGCCCGCTGAATCCAATGGTCAGCCAAAAACCAGATTGGACCGGTCATCCCGAAACCGACTTCCGCCAATGCGAAGAGTGCCGCCGACATCATTGCCCACCTCCAATCACACGGTCATAGAGGTCAGCCCAGCGTCTTCCGAGCGCCTCCGGAGTTTGCTCCACCACCGCCTCGGGCCCTGCCACACAAAGCGCCTGCCAAGCCTCCTCGTCGGCAATCAGGTCAGCGATTGCTCCGGCCCACGATTCGACGGACAAATCTTCGACTATGCGCCCGCCTTCACCCAGAATCCCTTCGCAAGCGGGCGAGGCAAGCACCGGAAGTCCGCAGGAGAGAGCCTCCATCGCAGCGACCGGCATGCCCTCGTAGGTCGAGGGCATCAGCAGCATTCCTGAGGTTCGCAGAAGGTTCTCCTTCTCATCATCAGAGACCCATCCTCGAGCGAAGATTCCGTTCTCGGTACCTCCGTAGCGCCTCACTTCTGGGTGGTCTGCCTCGACTCCAGAGAGATGTAATTCGACTTCATGGCCGGCTCGGCGAAGTCGAGAGATTGCGGCCATGGCGATTGGATGCCCCTTGACCGGGGAAGGGCGGGCGAGCATGAGCAACTTGTTGCGGTTTCGTTGATTTGGGTCAACCAGGTCTGAGGGGGGAGCGGGAGAGCCGATGACCTCCATGTCGGGGATTCCGATGAGTTCCCTGTGTCGAGGGGTCAGGGCGACCGGAATGACCTGCGGCTCGGCACAGGTCTCGGTGAACGCCTTGGCAGCTGCTGGTCGGCTTTTCATGAAGGCGCCGAAGTTGCCGGCGTGAATCTGCAGAACGACAGGGATCCCCGCCTTGAGTCCAAGTGCAACGGCGCGCCGTTTTCGCCACCAGGAAAATCGGGTGGCGGTGTGAACATGGAGAACATCGGGTGGCAGGGTTCGGAGTCGGTGGGCCAATTCCTTGCGCGCTCTTCTCCACGAATTTATTTTGGCGATGGCCGAGCCGTCGACATGGGTATTGATCGATTCTGTGCTCCAACCGGGCGGTGGATGACGCAGATGGTGGCGAATCGTCGCCTGCATTCCACCCTTGCTCTCAACAGGTCCGATGTGCAAAACCGTCCTCGTCATTTGGGTGCGCCTCAACCCTCGGACGGTCAAACAGCGATATAGGACACGGCACATCCGAAGGATGTGAAACTGCTCTGGGTTACGGCAAAGCGGCTAGGCAGCGACCTTGCCAGCACCACCCAGTTGGCGGTCTCGTCCGCGCTTGCTGCACATGGCTGGAAAGTGACGATTATGGCCCCTGAGGGCACAGAAGTTGAGAAATCGTTAGTCGCTGGGGATATCTCATTCGTCGGAGTTTCCCGCTCGAACAAGGCCGGCCTTGGCTGGCTCACCTTCGGCCGTTCCCTCGCTCACACACTTCCCAAGGTCCTGGCCGACGGAGAGTTCGACGTGGCCCTAGTCGGCTGGCAGGGAGTCGCTGGCTCTCACAAGGCCTTGCGAACCGCCGGCACGCCATGGCTTCTCGTCGACCGCAGCCCACCTGTGTTCCGCTCGCTCGCCGGGCGCTTGCAGTGGTTTGAGTACTGGCGGGCCTTGCGGCTCGCCGGCCGCAGAAGTGGTGCTGATGGATCGGTTCTCAAATCCCAAGCACTCGCCGACTGGCACCGCTCAAAGGGGCGAGCCGTGGAACCCGTCACCCTGATGGAGGCGGGTGTTGAGGTCAGCAAATTCTCTCCCGCCACATTCACCGGCACTCCAACGATAGTCCACCACGGACAGTTGGATGAGGAGCGAGAAATCGAACGGCTGGTGCGAATCGGAGAGGTGCTATCTGCCCGTGATTTAGACTTCAAGATGCGAATCGCCGGAACCGGAAATCGCTTGACTGCTCTACAGAAAGCAGCATTTCTGCAAGACTGGTTAGAGGTATTGGGACCTTTGCCCCCAAAGGACATTCCACCGTTCCTCGCCACCGGTCAC
>DAVI01000002.1:17243-19522 GCA_002505495.1 Euryarchaeota archaeon UBA59
CCCCTCACCGATCTGTCGGAGAGAGGCCGTGGATTCGTCTGGTCGCCGCACACGCGCCGATGGACGAGTGGGCGGATGCGGTTGAGGAGTTGCTCGGGAGTGAATTGGGAGGACTCGGGGCAGAGGCGAGGGCGGATGCGGAGTCGGAGTTCGATTGGGTGAAGACCACCGAGGCGCTTCACCAGAGAATTTCGGAGTTGGCGGGTGTCTGAATGGCCGTCGAGGAATCCCGAAGCGGGCGAAAGGTGGTGCCCCAGAGGGACACGCTCTGGCTCTCGGGTGCCGATGCGGTGAACCTCGCATTCGGAATCGCCATTCATGTCGTTCTGACACGGGCCTTCCTATCGGACGACTACGGTACTTTCGTGCTACTGCTCGACTTCTTCCATGTCTGCGTCATACTCGTTGACCTCGGACTTCCAACGCTAATTGGGCGAGATGGTGAGAGGCTTGGAAAGGGGTTGAAACAGGTCCTCCACAGAATTTCACGAATCCAATTCCAAGCTGCTGTGGCGGCGATGTTGGTGTTCCCGGTCATCGGCTGGTTCCTGTTCGCCAAGGGAGGCGATTGGGGCTGGTTTGAGGTCGCACTTCTTCTCTGCTTCTCCGCTGTGGTACAGGTCATCACCTATGCCCACAGGACTGCTTTGCGGGCAGTTGGTGAGGCGAGACTTGAGGCGTTCGTGAGAATCGCCGACCGTGGAACCGTGGCCATCCTGATGGTCGGGTTTGCCTCTGGAGAGTTGCTCGGGTTCGCTGTCGCCACCGCCGTAGGACCGCTCGTCGCGCTCGCTCTCGCTCTCTACCTCTATCTCTCCAAGGTCGCCCCGCAGGCGTCCGATTCCGGTGATGAGCCACCTGACACGGCTGAGATGGGCAGTCAGCAGTTGGTCGGCGCAGGTCTGCCCTTCCTGTTCGCTTCGGCAGCGCTGGTGGTCAATGTGCGCATCGAGAAGTTGTTGCTCGGGGTGTTCGCAACACCGACGGATGTAGCCGAATTCCAAATCGCCTGGCTCGGATTTATCGCGGGATATGGACCGATTCTCTCGCTGCGGGCCATCCTGCTCTCTTGGTTTGGAGAGGTTCGCAACGATATCGAGAAGTTGAAACATCGCTACAAGCGGGCCCTCTTCGCCTGCACTCTGCTCTCCTGTGTCGGTGCGATCATTGGAGTAGGGGTTGGGCCGTTCGCATTCGAGGCGCTCTTCCCCGATTACGCAGAGGCTGTCCAGAGGCCTTTCCTCGCCTTGATGCTCGCATGGCTCTTCCATTCGATGGCGAGCCCCTCCTTGGCGCTCATCCAAGTCGGAGACCGGCCGTGGAACTACACTCGAATCCTGTGGACGGGAATCGCAGTCAGCAGCGTGGCCTGCCTCTATCTGATTCCAACCCAGCCAAGCGCGGTCATGGGGGCGGCAGGCGCAGCAGCCCTCGCCTCGCTGGTAGTCCTAGCACTGGCCTTCGCGGTCGCTGGAAGAGGCAGATCCTTCGCAACAGAAGAGACTGACATCACCGAAATGCAATCAGGCAAATGAGGGTGGGTCGATGACAACATCAGGCGCCATCGGCGAGCATCTGCTGCAACTCACCAGATTCAAACATCTCTAGCGCGATGTCGGAGCCACCTATCAGCTCCCCATGAACATAGCATTGGGGCATGGTGGGAAAGTCCGACCATTCACAGACCGAGGGGATTGCTCGAGGATCCATCAGGATGTTGACCGTTACGAAGTCCTCTTCGAGTTGCTGGAAGACCATCGCGGCGCGGGATGAGAAACCACACTCGGGTTGCTCGGGGGTGCCTTTCATGAACAGCACCAAGCGGTTGCCGTTCACCAGTTCGTCGAGTTCTTCCGGGGTCCAATTGAAATCTGCCATGCTCATTCCTCCTTTCTCACGC
Source organism: Euryarchaeota archaeon UBA59 (assembly GCA_002505495.1). GTDB lineage: Archaea > Thermoplasmatota > Poseidoniia > Poseidoniales > Thalassarchaeaceae > MGIIb-Q1. The sequence continues at coordinate 19,144 of DAVI01000002.1, forward strand.
GCCGCACGTGAAGACCTACGAAATCATCCTGTTGGTGGGGGTGGAACAAGCCATCCTCCTCCTTCTGGGCTGCTTGCTCGGGGGTCCAACACTTCAGGTCGAGCGCGTGAACGATATTTGATTGGATGAACTGCTTGAAGTGCGAGAGGATTGGTCGCTGGCGAGGCAGGGGGCGCATACCCTCGAACGATGGGTCGATTACCTTGACGAACCAGTGGTCGCCGTTGCCGGTCAGATCAGTGGCGGAGATGTCGGCGTCCGGGTAGACCTTGCGGACCTCCGTCTCGACCCACTCTGCGTCTACCATGTTCGGTTCGGGATACCCGGATGATTTCAACCCTCGTCCGCGCTCCGTGAACCCAGAAGCCGAAAATGAATG
>DAVI01000117.1:0-1002 GCA_002505495.1 Euryarchaeota archaeon UBA59
TCGGCATGGCCGAGCGGGTCGTCGACATAGGTGAAGGACTCGTCCCATGGTATTGTGTTGGGTTCTGGCTTCTCATCGCCGCCAAGGCAGCCGGCGAACAGTTGGGTGAATACGATGAGCGAGATGAGGGTGCCGCGGATGATTCGCGCCCGTTCCATGAGAAGAGACAGAAGGGGTGCTCTATTTGGCGCTGACGGGGCACAAGTGCCCCGCTCGCGAGGGGGGCTCGCGGTGTGGGAGCGGTTATCAGCCGGTGGGGCCGGTGAGTCGGTTGATGACGGGTCGTTGGCTCTCCATGGCGCTGGCCGCGCTGATGCTGTTCGTGTTGGTCCCCCTCTCCCCTCCGGGCGCTGCACACATCGCCGATGAGTCAAGCCATGACCACATCATCATCACGGAGATTCTGGTCAGTCCGAGCGGCGAGGATTACGGCGGAACCGACTGGAACGGTGACGGCTGGTTCGGTTCCGGCTCAGACCAGTTCATCGAACTCTACAATCCGACTGCCGACACGGTTAATCTCGGAGATTGGTGGCTCGACGACGATCCGAACGGCGGTTCGGCACCCTGTGCAATCGGCTGGAACACCGATCTGACACCCGGCGAGCGCATCGTCTTCTACCGCTCCGTCACCGGCCTCGAATTCTCCTACTTCGACGGTGACACAATCCAACTCAGCAATGAGATGGGGGCGGTCATCGACTCGTTCTCCTTCGATGAACTGGACTCCGACTATGATGTCTCATACGGCCGTTTTGGCGACGGCTCATGGGGCAAGGTCGGAAGTCCGACCCCGGGCTTGGCGAATGACGAGTCCTGGCCTCAGGGAAGCCACCGGCAAGGGACCTGTTACACTCCGAACGAACAACTGCACGATGGCGCGTATGTGTTGACGGGGCGAGTCGTCACCATGGCGAGCGAGGAACTGGTTCTCAACAACGGCAGGATTCTCGTCAACGACGGCACAATCGCAGAGGTCTGGGAGGGTAACACCCCGGGCAA
>DAVI01000117.1:1115-3863 GCA_002505495.1 Euryarchaeota archaeon UBA59
CACTACCACTACAACTACCTCCCACTTTGGGACTACACGAAGGATCCGTTCTACACCAACCGCTACCAGTGGAAGGACAATCCGGGCTACAAACCGGGGGTCTCATGGCCCAAGGTGTTCATGCTGCAGGGCGACCGCTGGGGTCTTGCAGAAGAGGCAGTGAAGTACGCAGAGGTGAAGTCGATTGTCGGTGGGACGACGGCGATTCAGGGCGGACCATCCAGCGAGAAGGACGCTTGGGCGGACATCCTCGCCCGTAACATCGAGCACTATAATTTCGGTTCTGACGACATCAAGACATGTGCCGTCTGTGACGCCGCGTATGACTTGGAGTATAGCGGTCAGCACATCATCGATGACCACAACGACGGTGAATTGGACGCTTGGTTTGTCCATGTCGCGGAAGGGACAGATGCCTCCTCACTCAACGAGTTCTCGATTCTCAAGACCCAAGGCCTCCTGCTTCCTGAGACCGTGCTAATTCATGGTGTTCCTCTAGGTGCTCCCGAGTTCGCTGACATGGCTGCCGTGGATGCGACTCTAGTGTGGTCCCCGACCTCCAACCTGCTTCTCTACGGTGACACCGCGAATGTCGAACTCGCCCGAGCTGCCGGTGTGAACATCGCGCTGGCGCCTGATTGGGCGCCGTCTGGACCGAAGAGCGTACTACATGAGTTGAAGACCGCTGATTGGTGGAATAAGAATCAGTTGAATGGAATCTTCACCGACTATGAGTTGGCGCAGATGGTAACCAGCAACGCTGCTGACGGCATGAACTGGACAAGTCACATCGGCCGGATTTGGAAGGGGGCGGAAGCGGATTTCATCGTCGTTGACAACATTGCCGCGGACCCTTACAGGAACTTGATTCAGGCGATTGACCCCGATGTGAGATTGACTGTGGTCGGTGGGCTGCCGGTGTTCGGCGACATCGATCTGATGGCTGCGATGAAGGGCGAAGACTACGAAGTCCTACAGGGCAACGGCTTCCAGAAGGCGGTTGATGTCACCTACGAAGGGGTCGAAGATGGCAGTCAGACATTCGAGTTCATCGAAGGGGAACTGACCAAGGCGATGCGATTTGACAGGCAGGAGATGTTCGACGACTGGGGTGAGAACAGTTACAGTTGGACAGAGTTCAACGATTGGCTCGACCAATCATATTCAACTCTCGGACCGATTCCGCTTGACCCGCTGTTCACATACGGTGACGATCGCTACTTCGACGTCCTGAACCGAAGCATCCCGTTCAACAGCCAAGGTACCGTCGACATCTACAACGGCTACTACAACGTCTCATTCGACCAAGATGGAAACCGGACCGAAACCTGGGTTCCTCCGCCCCCTGACCCCAACTCACCTGTCGAGCCTTACGGCTGGCCCCCCACGGGACGTGAGATAGTAGAGTCGCACGATTCCGCACCACGGACTTGGGGCAGTGCCGACCTCATCCCAATCGCACCTTGCATCATCACGGCAGCGGAACGGATTGAATCGAACTTCCCCGGTGAATATGAACCGGGTTACAAGGACCAGCCGCTCTACTGCGGTTCGGTGGTGATGAAGCGGATGGAGGCGGCAGGTTGCTGGGTTGAGTTGTTCGAAGATTCTGAGGGGGCGCTCCTTGACGACGCTATGCTAGCTTGGCGAGAGCCCTGTCCAGAGGGGACGACCTGGACTCAACAGCATCTCGGTATGTCTGAAAAGCCGACCAACGAGAGTGTCGAAGTCATCAGCAGAGCCGACCCATCAGTCGAGAGAGGGAAGATGTTCGGATTCCCCGGCCAGACCTGTGAGTCGGCGAACGTCGAGGCGCTCGAACCGCCGACCGGCGAGGGTGAGTCCTACTGGACCGAACGGGTTAGCAACTGGGTATGCGTCGACACCTGGCAGTATGTCGCGGATGGCACTTGGCCACCGGGGCTGGGCACTTCGGGTGAGGAGGAACAACAGGAGGCGAGCGGAATCAATCTGCTCGACCCATCTTCACCACTCTACTGGATCATGATGTTCGTGGCACTAGCCACCATCTTCGGCTCGGCCGCTGCGCTCTGGGTTGTCTTCCGCCGCCGTGGCTGAGGATGAACCAAGTCAGTTGAGTTCCCATACGGGGCCATCGGGAGTATCCTGCACGGTGACTCCGAGCGCCGTCAATTCGTCCCGAATCGCATCTGCAGCGTCCCAATCCTTCGCAGCCCGCGCCTCAGCCCGCTTAGCGAGCAGTTCCTCGACCTTGTCGGCGATTTCTGCTCGCTTTGGGTCCTCGGCAGGTCCCGCAAGTGAATCATCTCTGCTCGGTAGAAGTCCGAGTGCCTGACCGGCAAACTCCTCCAGCCACTCGACCGAATAATTGCCGAAGGCGGCTCGGTCAGCGTCGTCGAGTCCGGCTCCGCCCTCGCCATCGGTTCGGTCACCAAGTGCTCTTGTCATCTCGCGGATGGCAGCGCTAATCCTGGCAAGCGCCTCGCGGGTGTTGAAGTCATCATCCATCGCCTTGGCACACTCTTCGCCAATCTTCTCCATCATCCCGTGCACATGCGCGAGCCCATCACCACCGAGTTGTGGTTTGGGCATCGCCACGAGTTTGTCATCGGACTTTCCGCCCCACGCCTGAAGCGCCGTTCGGTAGGCGGCCTCAAGCCTCTCTTGGTTGCGTTTCCCCTCTTCGAGGAACTGGTCGGAGAGGTCGATGGGGCTGCGGTAGTGGGCGTTGAGCAGGGCGTGTCGTAGGACGAGAGAGTCGTAGTT
>DAVI01000117.1:4024-4323 GCA_002505495.1 Euryarchaeota archaeon UBA59
TTGACGAAGCCGTTGTGCATCCACCAATGAACGACAGGCTGGGCTCCAGTACAGCATTCAGACTGGAAGATTTCCGCTTCGTGGTGAGGGAATCGAAGGTCTTGGCCACCACCGTGAATGTCGAATTGTTCGCCGAAGTATTCGAGTGACATCGCACTGCACTCGATGTGCCATCCGGGTCTTCCATTTCCCCAAGGGCTCTCCCACTCCGGCTCTCCGGGCTTCGAGAACTTCCAAAGCGCGAAGTCCTTGTGGTCCCGTTTCCCACTTCCTGTCGCCGCCACCCTTCCTCCGGCACC
>DAVI01000070.1:0-357 GCA_002505495.1 Euryarchaeota archaeon UBA59
GGCTGGTATCTGATGGACAAGCGAGCGAGGGAAAGGCCGCTTATCCACACGCCGGAACTGGTTGGTGAGGCCACCCAAAAACTTCCTGAGTGGAAGTTGGTGAACCCCAAGACCGGTGAATTTCTCGGCAACTCCTCCACTGACGCTGAGGAGGTTTCCTCCTCACCGGTCGCCACCCTGCTTGAGAACGACCTAGCTCAGCAGTTGGGCAATTGGCGACCGGCCGAAGCGAATTGGACGGTTCCGATGCCGAAGCATCCACTGGTCGGGCTCGGACTCGCGATGGCTGGGCACGCCATGTGGAACGGTTCTCTGACACTGATGCAAGTGGTTGCAATTGCGCTCAACTGGAGTGAC
>DAVI01000070.1:474-4874 GCA_002505495.1 Euryarchaeota archaeon UBA59
CGGCGAAACCGGATATGGTCGGCAACGCGCGCGCAGCCGCGCTCGCATGAGGCAGGTTCTTGAACCAAATCCATCGGGTCGGCGTTGTGGTCGTGGACCGTTGGGGTGCTTGAGTGCAATGGGAAACTCTGTTCGACGGCGTGTCAGTCGCGGCAACTGATGTCGGCCGAATCGTCGGAGGACTCGACCCCACCAACCTGTGGATCAGCGTCTCGCTCGTCGCCCTGCTGACGATTGTCTCACGGGTTCGAAACATCCTCGACGGCCCGGGTATCGCCACCGCGATTATCCTCGGCACAATCGTCGGAACCCTCGGTCACTGGACATGGCTCATCATCCTCCTAGCCTTCCTCGGGACGGGCTCCTGGGCAACCAGATGGCGCTGGGACGAGAAGCAGGCGAAGGGACTCGCTGAGTCAGAGGATGGCCACCGCGAATGGCAGAACGTAGTCGCCAACGGCGGAGTTCCCGGAGTCGTGGCGATTATCGCCTTCGTCAGCGGAAATTGGGACCAGATGCTGCCGGTCTACTGCGCCGCGATTGCAGTCGCTGCCGCGGACACCTTTGCCAGCGAGTTCGGCTGTCTTGACAACCGTGTTCGGATGATTACCACGATGAAGAGCTGCGAGGCGGGAATGAATGGCGGATGGAGTCCTAACGGACAGATGGCGGCGGCCGCTGGCGCATTCATGATTGGAGTGCTCGGTTGGGGCCTCGGCTGGCTCCTACAGGGTGGGTCGACTGGTGATGCCATCACCTTCATCGGTCTGGTGACTGCGGTTGGATGGATTGGCTGTCAGGTTGACAGCGTGCTTGGTGCGACCCTCGAGAATCGGGGACTGATCGGCAAGGGACAGGTCAATGCGATTTCAATCGGCATCGGAGCGCTGCTCGCTTGGCAGCTCCTCGACTACATCGGCTGGCTCGCCTGACTTTCCGAGCCAAGCGATGCTTGAACCGATGATAACCACCAGAACCATCACGACGGCGAGCCACGCGAACAGTGGGATTCCTAGGACCGATTTGCTCAGTCCGGAGGGTTCGGGCTCGACTGTTCCAACGGAGTCGGTGTCGTCGTATTCTCCGCCATCGATGTATATCGCTCCGCCTTTTGTGTTGTAGGCGTCGTCGATGATGAACCACCTGACCTTGACATCCCGATTGTTCAGACCTGCAACCAATCCCAAGGCACTCTCGTCATCGATGTTGTCTGCCGTTCCCACAGTGTAGTGAGCGTCGCAGTTACCCGACATGCTCTCTGCCTCTTCGATGGAGTCAGGCAAGCCACCCAACCCCTTCACAGGGATTTCACCATCGAAATCCACGCTCGAGCCATCTAGATTGACCGTCGCCTTGAACTCGGTCGTGACCAACACTATGGAGAGATGGTCGGTTTCCATCCAGCCCGCCGGTGTGTTCACTGAATAGTCGACCGTCGCTTCGGCAGGAAGATCAGCCGAAATGGCCCGCCACGGCTCGCAAATCCCAATTCCCGAAGACTCCTCGGGGGAGTAGAGTTGGACAACTGAAACTTGCCTGCTCAACCTCTCTTGACGCTCCTCCGACCAGAGGTCGAGCAGAATGAATGAATCTGAGGTCACAAGGCCATTCTCAGCGAGTCCGAAGGCATCCAGTATCTCCCAATCAGAACCGACTGAAACCTCCCAAAGCAATCGAGTGTCGGGGCCGGCGTATAGGACGCCGTCGTAGAGGATGCCGTCGATTGCGGTGGTCTCGATGAGCGCTTGCTCAAGGCCGATTACCTGGAAGGTGGAATTGGTTGATGCACTGGCTCCATTTTGGTCTGTGACTGTCGCTTCAACCGTGTGGAATCCCACTTCGTAGACTCTGATGAGAGCAATCGAATTTGGCATTGGAGAGAGAGGTGAGCCATCGAGTTCCCAATGAAGGGCCAGGGTGGAAGAGTCGCTCGCTGTGTCGGCTACCATGACTTGGAAGATTGCCTCGTCGCCCGACTCAATCTCTTGGGTCGTCGCTGCCCACTGAATCGTCGGCGCCGCATTACTAACCTCTATAGAGTGTGGTAGGTCGACCTGTTTTCCCCATTCGTTGCGAATTGAGATGTTGAGTTGGTAACTCCCCGGCGCGGCCCAAACATGGCTTGCCGAATCATCTCCGTTCCACTCTCGCACTGAACCATCCGCCCAGTCAAAACGGAAACTGACGTTCTCAAGGTTGGGTGTTCCCGCCGCCATGGAGATGCTGAAAGATGCTGCTGAATCCATCTCAACCTCGTCGGACGCGCTGAGGCTGCCATTTGGTATCGGCGCGGCGACGATGATTTGGAGGTCGACATAGTCGGTTAGATCGGTTTCGTCGCGGGCGGTCATCGTCAGATTGTAGATGCCCGGTTGTTCGAACGAGCGGTTGTAAGTCGCCAAGTTTGAGAAGTCGAGTGAGAATCCGTCCGACCACTCCCAACGGTATTCCATGTGGGCGCGGTCCCAAGCAGCATCTTCGGTAGCGCTGGCATCGAAAGTGACGAAGGTTCCTGGCAGGATGAATTCGGGGTGCTCAACTATGGCTAGCGGCGCGACGGCCGTCACTCTCATCGTGTGGCCTCGCCCGACTCCGGCGTCCGTCGCCGGGTCCCAGGCGATTAGTCGAGTGGTTCGATGACCTTGGTTCGCGAAGGCGAACGGAATCGTTTGAGGTGTTGAGCCATTCCAGTTTGTCGTGATGTTGTCGATTTCGCCTTCGGCTCCGACGTCGAGCCAGACAGTCCACCCGTCTGGCGCTTCGACCTGATAGTTGGAGGTGACGCCCTCGCCAATCGAACTGATGGCGGGTGGGTCGAGTGTCACGGTTGGTAGGGTTGGCTGAACTGCTGCGGGATGTGTGGCCACAACTCGCTGGTCGACGCTGATGTTCCTAACCCAGCGGATTCGGTGGTCCGGCCACGCCACGAGCAGGTCGACTGCGGTGTCATCGGCTCCGAGACCAAAGTGGACTTCAAGAGGAGCACCGCTGGCACTTGGCCCCTCAGCGCCTGCAATCTCAAGATATTGAATGGGCGAGCCATTTCGCCAGACCTCGACGCTCGCCCCCACGGCAGGCGCTCCCTCCTCAGTCTGAACCGCCACCCCAAGCCAATGATTCGCATCGCCAACTGGCCCATCGTTGCGGAACAGATGGAGCCGGTTGGTCTGACCTACGCCATCCTGACCACCGGTCAGCAGGTCGAGGTCGCCATCATTGTCGTAATCGACGAAGGTCCCGCCATAGGTGTTGATGACCTGCAACTTCGGGTCAGCATCCAAGGTGAATTGGAAGTCTCCGTTGTTGATCCACAACTCCGCCTTCGCATAGGCCAAATCGTAGATCTGTGGGAGCCACATGTCCAAGTCTCCGTCGTTGTCGACGTCGCCAAGCGCCACTCCTGAGTAGAGCTCGTCACCGATGTAAGTTCCAGAACCTCCACGGGGCTTGAAGGCGATTCCAGAACCGGGTCGCATGTCCCCCCATTCAGCACCGGCAACGGGGTCGCGCGTGTAGAAGTGTGAGTCATCACAGATGAGGCCGCGGATGTCGCTGGTGTCGTGGTAGAGGTGAACCAGATTGGCGGTCACGATTTCCGGGTAGCCGTCGTTGTTGAGGTCGCCGAATGCAGAGCCGATGGTATGCCCCAAATATGGCCCTTGGGTGTTGTAGTACCTCTTTTCTCCCTCCAAGACATTTGCAGGGTCGTTGGTGTCGCTCGTGCGTTCCCACAGGTCTCGGACTCCAGTCTGTGAATCGAGGCGGTTCTCGTAGAATCGGTTGGCTACGATTCGGTAGTTTCCGACGTAGAGGTCGGAGTCGAAGTCACGGTCGTAGTCGCCCCAACTGATTCCTCTGCCATAATGCTCCTCAGAGGTGATGATATCCGACCGGTTGATGAAGCCCCCTTGCTGGTCGTTCACATAGAAGAAGTCGCGGAAGTACTGCGGGTTCTGGTCGTCCCAAATCTCACTGTTCATCACATAGAGGTCGAGCCAGCCGTCGCCGTCCCAATCGCGCAGGCTCATCCCTTGTGTCGGGGCGCTGTTTGAGATGCCCAATATTCCGGCGTTCGTGAAGGTATACGCGGGGGCTCCCGAGTTGAGGTAGATTGCGTCACTGCCTCCGCCACCAAACGCTAGGTCGAGGTCGCCGTCATTGTCGATGTCACCCCAAGTTCCGGTGTTGAAACCGCCCGGGATTCCACGCGTGCCAGTCTGGTCAGAGAAGACGAAGTTGGGGGCTCCCGAATTGACTAGGAGGCGGGCTCCGTTGACCAGCAGATCTTGGTCGCCATCGGCGTCGAAATCAGCCCAAGAGAGGAAGTTTCCCGACCAAGTTCCCAAACCAGTCGGCCCACTGACGTTGGTCCACTGAATCGCCGGGTCGTCGCCCGGTGG
>DAVI01000070.1:4894-7317 GCA_002505495.1 Euryarchaeota archaeon UBA59
GCGAATGGTAGAGCGACGCTCGCCAAAAAGAGAACGACGAGGAGCCCGGCGAGGAGAGTTGACCGGCGGCATCGCTGCATGGTGCGTAGAGGGTGCAACCATTTGATGACCATTCCCCTTCGCCAAATCGTCGCGGGAAGTTGCTCGACAGGGTTCGGGCAGGTTGAAAGTGGGTGGGGTTACTTCCTCGGCCCATGAGGGCCGAGGCGAGCGCTAGCACGCGAGGGCAGTCGTCCTCCTGTCGCTCGGCTGACCCCGACACACCCAATCGGGGGCTTCTAGCCCCCGCCTTCTGCCTGCTGCTCATCTTCTCACTGATTGCCGTTGCCCAGCCGGTCTCCTCGCAGAGCAGCGAGAATAATTTCCCGACAGGACCGGGGCTAGACTGGCAGATGCCCGAAGAACACCGACTTTTCGTCAACGGAACCCAGAGCGCTGACAATCTCGACCGAAATTACCCCTACTTCACCGGCGAGCCACCCTTCGAAACATTCGAGTTCGGCTCGACCACCGTCATCGATGTGGAGTCCGCTCCGGCGGAAGAGACCGTAACTCTCTCCGGCGAGGCGTCGGTCTATGTCTACGCCTCACTCATCACTGACAACGCCGGCTGCCAGATTAGCCAGTTCATCGATGGCCTCTCTGGCAAGACCTCGTTCACCATCTGGCTCGATGTCGGGACCACTAGCGTGATCGACGGCGAACAGAGTGACTGGATGCCGATGGAGAACGGTTGGGAGGGGGCTCACGAGTTCTATGTGAATGCGACCTACAACAATGTCACACTCGGCGAAGGCGATGTGATTTCCCTCATAATTCAGGCGAATCACAACTGTCTCGTCCAAGGTCGAGTCTACTGGGACGCCTACCACACTCCGACAGGAGCGATCCTCGGTGGAGAGATGTTGCAACCCGAGTTGCAGGCTCAAGTCGACTCCAACGGCCTTGTGAGAATCGAGTTCGTCCCCATCAGCGCCTGGGGTGCTGGTGACTATGGAGACATGTTCGTCGACCTCGTCGGTCCTTTGGAAGGGTGGGACGAAGGAAGGCATCTCACGACACGGCCGTCTGAGGACCAGCACATTGAGCACTTTGAGGTACCACACGGAACTCGGGTCGTGGAGGCGAATCGGACCGCCCTCATCTGGATGAGCAACGAGACTCTAGGCCCTGGAAAGTACATGATTGACGCCTGTTTCTTGGTGAATGCCGGGGACTACAACGAAGATTGTGATTCATTGGAATCCGACCACGTCATCGGAGTTTACCGCTTTGAGGTTGAGGAGAGACCGCAACCGCTCGCTGGTTCTGGCTGGTTCTGGCTGATCTCCATAGCCACCCTTCTCGGCTACACAGGTCTCCGCCTACGTTCGGGCTACGCCGAGCCTATAACATGGGGACTCCTGCTGATGCTCACCCTCGCCGCGATGGCGCCCGCCTCGGCGCTGCCCGAGTTGGATGTCGGCGCCAGCCGCGTCGAGGCGGCGGCACCCAACTTCTCACTGCTGCAACATCCGAGCCACGGCTCGGGGGCGCTCTCACTCAACGAGCTGTTGGATGGCAAGGATGCGCTGGTGCTCGGCGTGATAACCATCGGCTCTCCGAACGCCGAATTGCAGAAGCGGGACTTTGAAAACGCCTCAAGTCGGCTCGGAGAGGATGTGGCGTTTGCCCAACTGGTGACAGGCGATGAGGTCAGGGTGGTTGACATCGACTTCTATGCTGATTTCCTGAACGGCAGTTGGCCGCTGCTGATGGATGAGGCGGGAGGCGATGTCGCTCGCCAACTACCCTCTGGAATCGCTGACGGAGTGATCATCATCGATTCGGCGGGATACATCTCGAGTTGGTCTCCCGGCTCGCTATCTGACCAACAGATCGTGCAGGCGGTTGACAGGAGCATGCACGGCTCGAGTCAGTCGGTGTTCGGCCTGTTCGCGCTGCTTCTCCCCTCACTCATGCTAGCACCTCTGATTCTCATGGCATTCCCACTTAGGAGGACCGGGGTGCCAAAGGAGTCGTTGGCTCCGGGGGCAGGCCTTGGTGGAACTGTGGTGGCTGGTGCGATCGGATTCGGCGTGTGGGCGATTCCCGTTGCGATCCTCTCACCGTTCCTCGCCTCACTCTGGCCGTTCATCGAGATGTTCCTGATGTTTTGGCTAGCCTGGCAGGGGCTCAGTCTAGCGATTCACGGAAAAGTTCACGAAATCGAGTGGATTTCCTCTCAAATCCACAAGAGGTTGCCTGAAGCGTACCGAAATTGGCGTCACGAGGTGGAGTTTGGTAGGGATGTCCTGCTCGGCCACTGGCTCGCCTGGATTTCGTGGTTTGCGATGCCGCTGCTGATTCCTCAGGGAATAGGTGCGGCCGCCACCGCCTCAATCGTTGGCCTCCTAATCGCCCCGTTCAACCTCCTCCTGCAC
>DAVI01000070.1:7455-9816 GCA_002505495.1 Euryarchaeota archaeon UBA59
TCTGGTGGATTCTCTGGTTGGTTCTCGGGCCGATTGGTAACACCCTCTTCAGTTAGTTGGATTCCATTACGGAATTATCAAGAACCCTGAAACCTACGGCTATGGGCTATGTCGATGAAAGGATTAGTATGGAGCCCAAGTAGAGTGCGGACGATGAATGATTGTGCCCGGAGGTATGTGCATCAGCACATCATCGGGAGAGGAGGTTACCCCGGAGGGCCTCGTCAAAGGGACCCTGATGTTGCGCTCGCATGGCGGCTCGGAAATCGCCGCCCAACTAGCGATTTGATGATTCGAGCGACCTCTGAGGGCATCAAGGACTGGTTAGAATCGAAGAATTCCGGTGAGGAGTGGTCCTCGGGCGGCGCAAAGGTGCTCTTGACAGCGAGACTCCGAACCAAGATTCGAGGGCAGGGTGACGAAATCGACGATGACGAAATCGGCACCATGGTCGAACATGGAATGGAGAGGATTTCAGGGTTGGCGCGAGCGCCGACGCTCTCCTTGCTAGACAGCGAGCGGGTGACTGAATGGATGCCGTTGGACAGACTGCAACCTATGCGCTTCAACGACTCGCGGGTCTATGCAGCACCCGATCTAATTGTCAGAGTTGGCAACCGCTGGCATCTGATTCGGCTCACCACCCAGATGTGGCGACGAGTACCAAACGAAGTCCAGCAACTTGAGCTGGGAGTGATGTTGCAGTGGGCGATGGAAGAGCCGAGCCTTCCCGATGACCCTGCTGAATTCGTCGTTCAGCGAATCGGATGGCTCGCCCACCGCTGGCTTGCATGGCAGCAGCGGGGCTCAACAGTCTGGCTCGATGCCGCGAGACTGACTCTTCTGCACGACCTGCGAGAATTGGGATACGCCCGCCACTCGGCTGGACGCTTTGGGAATCTCGACCTCGTGGAGGCGAGCGGAAAGAGGCGTGACTGTAGCACCTGCGGATATCGAGAAATCTGCCCTGCCGCGGCCAAGGCAAGCACTCCCACAGTAGTTGAGGCGCAAACCCCTACCCCTGCTCAAAGATGAGAGACGAGGTCAGCAAGAACCGCTTCAGGGTCACTAGCCTTGGTGACTCCACTCGCCAAGAGCACGCCTTCGGTGCCGAGTTCGATTGCCATCGCGACATCAGCGCCGTTCTTGACGCCGGCGCCGCACAACACGCGGACATTCGGATTGACAGCCTTGACAACCGCAGCAGTTCCCGAAACAATCTCCGGGTCAGCGTTAGTGACCGAGATGTCACCACCGATGAGTTCTGGCGGCTCGACCGCAATCATCGTTGGTCCGAGAGCCGCCAGCGCCTTCGCCTCGTCCATGTCAGCTGCACAGGCGCAGACCGGGAAGTCGTCGGGCAGCGCACCAAGAAGACACTCGACATGGTCGAGAGGAACCTTGTGCTCGGCGTGGTTGATGAGGCTCCCCTGAGCACCGCGCGCTAGGGCAGTTTCCGGGTGAAGATAGCCGGTGTTCGAGCCGAACCCGATTGGGTCGAGATGCTGGGTCCATACCTGAAGATTGGGAGCAGCAGCCTTCACCGCTGACAAATCAAGGGCGGATACGACCGCCACGAAATCAGCACCATCACACGCCGCATCGGCCTCTGCCATTGCGACTGCAAGGCTCTCAGCAGCGGCTGCGTGGGCCATTTCGTAGGTCTTGAAGTTGACCACGATGAGCGGATTCATCGAACATCGCCACCCGTCGACCGCTGTTGAACCTGCCGAATCAATCCGTTGGGGGGTAGGTGCCGCCTTCCTGCTCGTGGCCGGCGGGAACCTCGGCGTTGAAATCGATGACGACATCTCGCAGTACCGCACCTTCGCCGACCACCGCATCCTCACCGACCAAGCAACCTGTCAACTCAGCACCCGCGCTCACGCGAGCGCGCGCGAGGACGGAACAGCCGCGAATCTTCGCAGCATCACCGATGTGTGCGCCCCCACCAATCGCCGAACCGCTGACCTCACCATCCACAGATGAGCCATCACCAGCCCAGGAGGAGGAGCCAACCGATCCACCGGAGGACCAGCGCTCACCGGAGAGACAGATGGCCGTCGCCTCCAACCAGGAGGCGGGAGTTCCGGCATCGACGAAGTGACCTGTGAACGGGAAGCCGTTGAGCAGACCTTCAGCGGCAATCGGGGTGTAGACGTCCCGCTCCATGCTGTGCGGTCCGACCGGCATCCGCTCGAATACCTCGGGCTCAAGAATGTAGCAACCCGCATTGATCATGTTGCTGCACGCTTCCTCCATGGTCGGCTTCTCCTGAAACTGGTAGACCCGCCCGTCAGCCCGAATGTCGCAGACCCCAAACCGAGTCGGGTCCTCGACCTCCCAGAGTGAAATGGTCGC
>DAVI01000070.1:9978-10549 GCA_002505495.1 Euryarchaeota archaeon UBA59
CCGAGCGGTTCAGTCTCTTCGATTATCGTAATCTTGTAAGGAGTCTCGACAGAAGCGAAATGTTCCCGCATCTGTTCGATGCCGAAACCCGCGGCAATCAGAACCTCATCGACCAACTCGGCCGGGAGAGCCTCCACCACCCTCTCCACGAGAGTTCGGTCCAACATGGGCAACAGAGGTTTGGGAACGCGCTTGGTCCACGGGCGAAGGCGGGTGCCAAAGCCGCCGGCCAATACCACCACCTGCACGGTTTCACCTGCCTCGGGGTCGAGCCGGCCCCCTTCAATCAATTCCCCACCGGGCACTGGGAATTCTCACTTCCAGCAAGGCATGGGGGCATTCCGCCGGCGTATGGTTCAAAGACGGGTCACCGTTGGCTTGCTCCATCCTTCAGGGAGATTTGTCTAATGAACATCCACGAGTATCAGGGCAAGGCACTCTTCCGGGCAGCCGGATTGGCGGTTCAGGAGGGCGTCCACTGCACCACCGTGGAGGAGGCGTTGTCAGCTTACGACGCTCTCGGCAGCGAAGTTGTGGCGGTCAAGAGTCAGATTCACGCCGGTGGCCGCGG
>DAVI01000070.1:10766-10910 GCA_002505495.1 Euryarchaeota archaeon UBA59
GGGCTGCAGAATCGCTCACGAATACTATCTCGCAATTCTCGTTGACAGGGAAGAGAAGATGCCGCTAATCATGGCCTCTACCGAGGGCGGAATGGACATCGAGGAGGTCGCTGCGAACACCCCAGAGGCAATCCACAAAATCTA
>DAVI01000070.1:11082-11552 GCA_002505495.1 Euryarchaeota archaeon UBA59
GCTGACTCATTCGTCGAGATGATTCACGGCTTGTTCCAGTTGTTCGTCGAAAAGGACTGCTCAATGGTTGAAATCAACCCGATGGTGCGTACTGAGGACGACCGAATCGTCCTCTTGGACGCAAAAGTAGGATTCGATGACAATGCACTGTTCCGGCATCCTGACATCGTTGAATTGCGTGACCTTTCGGAGGAGGAACCCACAGAGGTGCGGGCGAAGGAGGCCGGCCTTTCGTATGTCAAGTTGGACGGGAACATCGGTTGTCTCGTCAACGGGGCGGGGCTTGCGATGTCCACGATGGATGTCATCAAGCTGTATGGCGGAGAGCCAGCAAACTTCCTCGACGTCGGCGGTGGCGCCACAGAGGAGCAGGTGACCACGGCGTTTGGAATCATCATGGAAGACCCCCGCGTGAAGGGGATTCTCGTCAACATCTTCGGCGGCATCATGCGCTGTGACATCATCGCTCG
>DAVI01000070.1:11629-11912 GCA_002505495.1 Euryarchaeota archaeon UBA59
ATCATGCGCTGTGACATCATCGCTCGCGGAGTGATTGCCGCGACTCAGGCGCTCGAACTAGATGACCCGCTGGTCGTTAGACTGGTCGGCACCAACTTCGAGGAAGGGCGACGGATTCTGGCTGAAAGTGGGTTGAACATTCACACCGCGGAGAGCCTTGCAGAAGGGGCTCAGAAAATAGTCGAACTCGTAGGAGGTGGTGAGTGATGGCGATTTGGATTGAGGAGGATGCGAAGGTCCTAGTTCAGGGTATCACCGGCAACCAAGGCACCTTCCACGCCAC
>DAVI01000070.1:12137-14931 GCA_002505495.1 Euryarchaeota archaeon UBA59
GACATGGTGCGCGCCGTCGACCATGTGAACGACATCGATGGAATCCGACTGATTGGGCCGAACTGTCCAGGGATCATCACTCCCGGAGTGAATGGAGGCTGCAAGATTGGCATCATGCCTGGCCACATCCACGCCAAGGGGAGAATCGGTGTGGTCTCAAAGTCGGGAACCCTGACCTACGAGGCGGTCGACCAGACGATGAGCATCGATGAGGGGCAGAGCACCTGCATCGGAATCGGTGGCGACCCTGTGAACGGAACGGGTTTCATCGATTGTCTAGCCGCATTTGAGGCTGACCCGCAGACAGAGGCAGTGGTCATGATCGGCGAGATCGGCGGCTCTGCCGAAGAGGAGGCTGCCGCTTGGGTTGCAGCCAACATGAGCAAGCCGGTCGTCGGCTTCGTTGCGGGAATGACCGCACCTCCCGGCAAGCGGATGGGGCACGCAGGAGCCATCATCAGCGGAGGAAAGGGGACCGCTGCGGAGAAGGTCGCAGCGATGGAGGCGGCTGGAATCCGCTGCGCCAACGACCCTTCGGAAATCGGTGCTGTTCTGCTCAAATCCCTACAAGCCGCGGGTCTCAGATGATTCATCAGCTGACGGGACATAATCACAACCAGCCTTCGTGCCACAATTGAAGTCGAGTGGCCTCAGCAATCGTAACTGATGACACTCGACGCCGCCGCACTCATCCCGGTCGTCCTAGTCCTCATGGGCGGCGCTGTTTCGCCCGGCCCCAGCCTCGCAGTCGTGCTTCGCAACACCATTGTCGGTGGCCGAGCCCGAGGCGTGGCCTGCAGTGTTGGCCACGGAATCGGATTCGGAATCTACGCCTTTCTGGCAATTTCCGGAATCGCACTTCTGAAGTCGGCGGGAATGCAGTGGGCGGTGGCTCTCGAACTGGCGGGAGCGGCATTTCTCGTCTGGATTGGCGTGTCTATGATTCGGGCACCGGAGCGAGACCTGAATGAGGAGGATGGGCACCCAGAAAGTGAACGAGATGGCTTCATCGAGGGCTTTCTCATCGCATTTCTCAACCCGAAGATCTTCGTCTTCCTGACCGCCATCTTCAGTCAGTTCATCGACGCTGAAATGGTCATGCAAGACCGATTGATACTCGCCGCCGTTGCACTTTTCATCGATACCAGTTGGTATGTCATCGTAGCAACCACCCTGTCCGGCACCCCTATGCTGGAAAAACTGCGGGAGAAGGGAAAACTCGTCGACATCACGGTCGGAGTGATTCTGTTGGGGCTCGCTGCCGCAATTCTGCTCGCCCGTCTATTCTGAGCGGTTAATCGTCCCAGTGAAAACAGCGCTGCGTCAGTTCGTCATCGAGGCGGGCTGCGTCTTGGTGGACCGCCCGGCTTGCCGCGTGGCCCGCTAGGGCCGCCCTTCGGTGGACCGCCTGGACCGCCCTTTGGAGGACCGCCTCTTCCTGGGGGTCCGCCACCACTTGGAGGGCCTCCGGGACCGCCACCTCTCGGGGGACCGCCGGGGGGGCCGCCACCTCTACCGGGGGGGCCGCCTCTTGAGGGTCCGCTAGGACCGCCACCTCTACTTGGGGGACCGCCTCTTGGGGGACCTCCGCCGCCACCGCCAGGAGGGCCGCCTGGGCCACTCCTACCGGGTGGGCCGCCGCCGCGACTTGGTGGACCTCCACGGCTCGGACCGCCGGGCGGACCTCCTCGTCTCGGACCACCAGGAGGGCCACCTCTCGGGGCAGGAGCCTCATCTTCTTCGGAGTCATCTTCAAACTGAGCGCCACAATTCGGGCATGCAGGGTCGGATTCCATCACAGGGTAGTGTCCGCAAGCCTCGCAGGCGAACTTCTCCTCATCATCTTCCGGCTCATCAGACTCAGGGACATCTCCCCAGACATGATCTACTTCGCCATCCTTTGAACTGTAGAGTACGATTGCCACGGAGAGATCCAAACCCTTGAGAGCGACCTCGGTGGTGATTGCGTGCTCAAAGGCGTTTGAGAGATCTGAGGGGGTGTCGAGAACGCGGCCGTCGTCGACATAGGTGACATTCACTCGGATGAGGTCATCCTCCAACGCCACTTGTGGGGATTCGACTGCGACTCCTCGCTTACGCGCCACACGCCGTACAGCCACCTCCGCCATCCGACGTAAAAGCCCGATAGGAGGGGAATCGCCGTCACCCTGCTCGTCACCATCTCCGAGTGCTTCCTCGAGGAACCGGGCTGCTGAAGAGGCCGATTGTGCATCTTTACGAAGATGGGAGGGGAGTTCTGAGTTGACTTGGGCGAGGACATCTTCCGCAGTATCCTGATTCATGTCCAACCATTCACTTCTGGCATCTGTCTTCTGTTTGCGCTCGACGACATTGAGCCTGTCCACGATGTCATTTGTGGTGGAGATGTTCTGTTCTTCGAAGGCCGAAGCGATGTCGACTCCGGTGGAGTCCGTCTGTTGGTCTGCCGGAGCCCCTCCACCCATCTGACTAGCTAGTATGTTTAGAGTATCGACATCCATCGGTTGCGCTTGGGGGGCGGGTGCATTCTGCTCGTCTCTCTGGGCCGTAACTGCCTCCGGAGAAACGACTCCGAAACTGCGACTTCCAGCTCTTGAGAGGTCTTGCCGGGCGCCACATTCCGGGCAGAAAATGGAGTCGTCGGGAATCTCTTCAACGCACGCCTGACAATCCATGGCCGAGCCTCTCCGACCCTCCGGGTCGTTCCTCATGATAAAAACGGTTGCCGCGGATGGATGCTGTATCAGGCCGAGTGAGAAGTCTGATATTACATCCAAAGAGAATCCGTAAGAGT
>DAVI01000070.1:15082-15314 GCA_002505495.1 Euryarchaeota archaeon UBA59
AGGTATTGCGGCCTACCCGGTCGGCCTAGCCTTGATGAAGTCGGGCCGACACCAAGAAACCGGGGAAAAGGACAATCCCGAAGGAGCCGAGCGAAGGACGCGGTGTTCGTTGACAGATGGAGTGGTGAATCATGTCAAAACTGATCAACTCGGATATCGACTCGATGCTAGAGGAAACATCTCGCTCATTCTATCTCACCCTCCGGGCGCTGCCAACCGGTATTCGGTCTCA
>DAVI01000048.1:0-5827 GCA_002505495.1 Euryarchaeota archaeon UBA59
TCCTCCCGCAAAAAGCGGGAAACACTGGCTTAACTGTAGCTATTACAGTTGTAGCAGTAGTATTTGGACTTGTGATTGTGACGGTTCTAGCAGGAATACTATATGTTTGGGCGAATAACCTCGCCAATGAAAAAATAGAGGGCACGTGGTATAACCCTACTCAAACCCTAACATATTCCGGCGACGGGGATTTGACAGACTCGACTAA
Source organism: Euryarchaeota archaeon UBA59 (assembly GCA_002505495.1). Classification (GTDB taxonomy): domain Archaea; phylum Thermoplasmatota; class Poseidoniia; order Poseidoniales; family Thalassarchaeaceae; genus MGIIb-Q1. Next base: position 209 of record DAVI01000048.1, read on the forward strand.
TACATTTGATGAATGGCGGGTTGATGGCAATATGTTGTACATGGTAGACCCATCCGAGCCGGGATATGAGTACTATTTCCGATATACAATTTCTGACGATGTACTCTTCCTTGCCCCAATCGATTTTGATGAAACGGTAAAAGGCGAAGATTGTACTGCATATTCGAGGAAAGCTGCGGCCATAGACGGGGATGTATTTGAAGAAGAAGTAGCCAATGTCGCATGGCCTTCATGGTGTACGCCAGAAGAATAAGTATTGACGCTTGTGGGTCTGAACTAGAACGGCGGAATATCTCGGCCTCTGTCAATATTTACACTATCCAACAAATCTTTTTCTTCGCTGGATAATTCCTTTTTTGTAGTCAAATCTCTCTTTGGTGACATAGGGGGATCTGGAGAAGACATCGGGGGGGCTGGGGATACAATTGATCTAATTCCGTGTCTGCTACCTCTGGAAATAGCCAATTCTAAGTCGGTCATTAACCATGCTGCAACTACGAAAATCCCGAATACAGTTGTAATAATCCCGAAGATTAATTGGACCTTAATTCGAGTTTCCAAATCATCTATTTCTGTCATCTCATGAATACCCTCACTAATTTCATTGCAAAAGAAAATGTAAATGATAACAATGATCGTTCTTGAGAAAAATCTTGTAAACCAGAAATTTACGCTTCCTTCAATTGTAGTCGGTAGTTGACCACCTGACATAGTAGTTTACTTATTCCTATAACACATAGACATTACTGTAATATTTCGTCCTTAATTGACCCTTGTGAGTCTGAACCCTTGTGAGTTGACCCAGCATACTTATGTCCCACATCCTCTAGCAAACCCATGGGCGAATTAGATCCAAATTCTGCTGCCCCAAGTCCAACTTTTTTAGGTGACAGGAATTCAGTAGAAGAATTTCTTAAGCCAGAACGAAAAAGTAGGATTGTTGGGTTTTTGATTGGATTTTCCCTTCCCATTGCATTAATGATTATTGTTTTGTTAATTCTCTTATTTGCACTTCTCAATATTGGTGAGGACGTCAGAGAATTTGAATTGTTGGGCTATGGTTTACTAGGATTATTATTTGTTCTAACTGTTGTACCTATTACAAGCCTCATTATTGTAATTCGGGCTTGGATTAAAGGAAACACAGACCAGGCATATGGGGCTGGTAGTGTTCTGATGATTTGGATTGTTGTAATATTTTACTTCTTTACATTCTAAAATTATACAATACAGTATCATGTCCATGTGGGTCCAGACTCTACCCACGATTCACATGTTGACGGTGTTAATTCAATAAAACATCATTACCCTAAACGCTCTGTAATGTTCATAGGATGACTTCCTGAGTCACCTTCAGAGGTAGCCATGGGAACTGTATTTGATAGCACACTGGAATTGGTATCCTTCATGCAGATATTCTTCGGAACATTGGTTCTGGCAGGACTCTATTTCGCAGCTAGACATTTTAGAGAAGGTCTGGCGCTGCCTGGAGTCCCAAGATTTGACTGGACGGTTCTTCTCCTCGGGTTATGGTGCTTCACTGGCATGATCATCGACGCTTGGGCCCACAAGCACGGTGAGGTCGATGATTCATTCTTCACACCATGGCATGCAATCTGGTACTCCGGCTTCACCGCCTTCGCTGGCTACATCACCTTCGCGTTATGGCGCCTTCATGAAGGCGATTTCCCCAAGAGCCTGGCAAGCATCAAGGAGTTCCTCGGCAACATGCCGAACGGATACAGCGTCGGTGTTCTAGGCATGGTGCTCTTTGCCCTATCAGGGTTCGGTGATATGCTGTGGCACACCTTCTTGGGAATCGAAGGAGGTACCGACATCCTGCTCTCCCCCACCCATCTGGGACTGGCCGTTGGTCTGATTCTATCGCTCATGACTCCAGTGATGGCAGCGTGGTATGATTCCAAGAGTGGAACTAACCGCCTCCCCAGTCAAATCCTCATTCTGTTCGGCATCGGGGCCAGTTGGTCAGTCATCACCCTGTTCACCAGTTTTGCCCACCATCAGACTCTGCCCTTCACTGACATCTGTGGGGTGGCCTCTAGTTGTAGCGAGGGTAACATCGGCTTGGAGAATGGCATCACTTCTATTCTGCTACAGTCACTGATACTCTCTGGAGTTGTACTCTTGTTCATGCAGCGCTGGACTCCAGTCTTCGGCACCTTCACCCTACTGCTATCCATCAATGGCGTCGCCATCGCCGCCTTTGCTCCTGGTCAGCCTATTAATGCCTGGCAGCATCTCATCACTCCTGTACTCGCCGGACTCGCACTCGATTTCGTCTACACTCAAATTGGCGACAGAATCCGTTTGTTCTCATTCATGATTCCAGCCCTCCACACAGCGATATGGATGCTAGTCATGATCGGTTTCAACGGTTGGCAGACCGCTGTGGTCGAGGGTGACCTCATGATATCACCACTAGGTTGGTCAGTCCATGCCACATTAGGCGCCATCTTCTTCGCTGGAGGCATGGGAATACTGGTCTCTATTCTGACCCATCCTCCTAATCTGCCTGAAATAGTTGAAGACTAATCTAGGTAAAACAGAGTGTGCTCACGAGTCTGGACGCTTGTGGATCTGAACCATCACTCCTCTTCGGTCAGGATGGGAATCAGAATCGGAATCGGACGAAGCACCGCGTCTCGCTCACCTATGAGGTCACCGGCCTGCACTGAATCCTCGTCGATGTCCCACTCACCCTCAGGAGTGAATTCGTCTAGTGGTTGAGGCTCGTAGGGCCGCTTCGGCTTGCGTCGGGGCATCATCTGTTCACCCGCATCCAATCGTGAAATCCGAGAGAGGCGGCGCTCAATCTCGAGCATCCGGTCAGCCATCTCGACCAGATCCTCGGGCTCCGCCCCGTCGATACCGTGGGCAATCAATTCCATCTCCGTCTCCAACCCTAGGAGTTCGTCCTGGTGGCTACGCAGACGGGTCTCAAGTCGGTCGAGGAAGGAGTCGCTCATCATGTCGACACGGGGGACGTCCGGCCTCGGAACCTCAAGGATGGTTGGTTCATCAGCTCGATTGATTCTCTCCCTCGCATCCTCCAATGCGCTCCTCTCCCTTCCCAAGTGGCGGGCGAGCAAGGAATCCACAGCGTCAGCTGAATCGTCAGGAATCAATTCTGGTGGTTGATATTCGTCAACTCTCGATTCCAATTCAGAGACTATCTCGATGTTGGGCTGCGCCTCGCGCGGCAGCACATGGTCAAGCACATCCCGTACGATTCTCTGTCCCGTCTGCTCCGGATCCCACGCTACCAAGCCGTCTGAGCCACGCATCGGCAGTTCCTCGCCGGAGAGAATCAAGCGAACATCGTCGGTGCCGAGTGGCTCAGCACCCGCCTCGATTGCGAGCGATACCGTCTCAAATCCTGCCGCCGCCCGCCGCCAATCAGCCCCTGCGTGGGCAGCAACCGCCTGCAACTGCTCGTCAGAGAGTGCGAGGCCGCGACGGAGGGCACGGTTGCGGAGGTGGAGAAGGAGTGTGTCCGGCTCGGGAAGTCCGAGATTGACAGTGACCGCGGAGGCGAGTGAGCGAGCGAGTGAGCCGGAAGTTGCGACTTCTTGGTCGGCGGACAAGACCACCTGCACCCCGAGGTTGAGGCAGAGATCAACCATTATTCCGAGGGCGTGTGAGGCTTGCGCGTCCACCGAAATGAGTTGCAGGTCGTCGATTATCAACGCCTTGCACCCTTGCAAAGCCGAATCCCACCCATCTACGGGTGAGCCGGGGAAGGAGCCGCCGGAAATGAGTCGCACCTCCATCTCGGGAGACTGGTTCCAAAGTGTGTGACCAAGCGCCCACAAGAGGTGACTCTTGCCCGAACCGGCAGGGCCGACGACGACCAACGGGTTGAGCCGAGTGCCAGGATGGTCGACAACCTCGTTTGCAGCCGTCGTCGCTATTCTGTTCTCTGGACCAAGTTGCCATTTGTCCCAGACAAAGCGCTCGTTGGATTGCAGGACTGGTGGCCACGCCGGGCGAGCAGCGACCAGTTCCTCTGCGACCGGTTCGAGAGGGCTTGGGGCGGTTGGCACCGGCGCCCCGGTACTCATCGCATGGCCTCGCCTCTGTTCGGCGGAGGGGCGCCGCGCCGAGCGTTGTTCAGCCAATACCTCTCTCCAGACCGGTATCGCCTCGTCGCGCGGCTCAACCTCTTCATCGGTGAGTGAAAAGCTCCAGGCGGGACTGTCTGCTGGAATCGATTCTCCGGCAATGTCGATGTCGGTCATCGGAGCGGTCGCCTCTACGCCCTGACGCAGCCTGCTCAATCGCTGTGCAGCGTGGCTTCCGAAGCCTCCTGTGCGCTCGCTGACGGCGGCGGCTGTCGTCTCGCGGAAGGGACCTTCGTATGGGCCCTCCATCGGCGGGCGATGACGGCGCTGGACATATTGACCGAGACTCGGGGACGGCCCCTCTCCATCTGCTCCCTTGAGAACTGAATGCATGGCCTTGTCAGAAAGCATTCGACGGCTCTTCTCCAATTGTTCTTGGAGTAAGGTGCGTCGGCCGATGTGGTCACCTCTTCTTCGCCGCAGGGAGCGGGCCCACTATCAACAATGCCCGCAGGGCATCAACCCTCCAAATCGGTCAAAAGTGAATCTATTTCATCCATGTCCTCAAACGACAACAACCTCTTCCTGTAGCGCTCGCAGACCACAGGGTCCACAACCCCATTCTCTTCGAACACATTCAGTCGGTTGAGAAGTTCAGTAACTCTTTCCGAGTCTTTTTCCATCTGTTTCAGCAATTCCACGCCTTCGCTGGAATCTGCCTCCAAACGCTCGACCAAAGGCTGAATGTGATGTCCTTTTTCAGCCAATTCCGTGACTCGCCCCAACACCTCAAGGTCGATTCCCGCTTCATTGAGAATCTGCCTCCTGTCTGAATAGAGAGCTGCCATCTCGCTGCCGACGACATACTGGGTCAGAGTACGCACCTTCTGCGCCCTCGTGGCGGCAACGCGGGCCAATGGATTGTCCGGCTCCTCAGGTGCCTTCGCTCGCCGCCGTGTCTCTGCGGCGGCACCTGCCGCAGCGCTCCAGGAACGGATGTTGAGCCGCGCCGGGGTGGCGCCCTTCTCAGCCGGAATCGAGTGGCGAACTCCCTTCGCCCTCTCTACGGCAGACTGCATCTCCGCCAACTGAAGTGCGTCCCAATCCCGCTGTTCGTCGGTGACCCAATCACCGACTATACGTGCTCTTTCACCCGCTTCATTCATCGAAGAAAATGCCAGCCCCCACGCCTCGTAGCCCGGAATCTCCAATTTGCTTGTGATCTCCCTGCTATCCGCCGCAGCCTTCCGCATGGCGGCGCTCGCCATTTCACGGCTTGTCAGCGGAGTGGGAACTGTGATTCGCTGTTCGGACTCGCCTCGATGATTGACAGTGGGGGCCCTCGGGCCGGCTGGAACCTCATCTTGAACCGCTGCGGATTGGTCTGATTGGGGTGTCGCCTCAAGCTCATCTTGGGCTTCGTCTTCTGCCGCATGTGGAGGCTCGTCCACAGGTTCATCGACAGAGGCGGTTTCACCGCCAAGAGCCATTTCATCACCCATGTTTGCTGACGGCGCGGTAGCCCAGTCAGGGAGAG
>DAVI01000048.1:5914-9774 GCA_002505495.1 Euryarchaeota archaeon UBA59
GAAAATCCCTCGATTGCGGGCTCCAGAAGAGGCGCAGCAGTTTGCCCCCGTTCGACCTCCTCTTCGACCGTCAACAGATGCCCTGCTGCCGCTTTGAACGCCTCTTTGGCATCGGCCTCCACATCGATTGGTTTCGGTGCCGGAACTGAAATCTCCTCAAAGTCCTGACAGAAGGGATGGCCTTCGACGACTGCCGGCCGCTCAGCCCACTCAGACATCCGGTCGGCCGGAATCAAATCGCATTCGCGCAACAGCAGAGATTGCTCCCGCTCGACCCAGGCGTCCAAGTCGGCGCTCATCAGAACCACATCATCAGACGACTGCACAGAGTCAAACAAATCTCGCAACATTCCGATAAGCCGGTCAAAGCCGTGCAAACCGGAGAGATATTCCAAGCCGTCCAAGACGATGACCGCCCTAGTGGCGGCCAATAGAAAATCATCGATTTCCCTGCGAACTGACTCCAACCCAGGATTGACCGTGGCAAACTCTGTTTCCGTTCGTTCAGAGAGCCAGCGACAGACCGACTCGGGAAGCCCGTGCTCCTGTGCGAGTCTTTGGGGTGGGGTGCGTGAGAGGACGAGTAGCGGGTGTCCAATTTCCGCTAGGTGTACTGCAACCGCAAGACTGGAATCGGGATTGACATCGTCGACCAGATAGGCGTAACCCGGCTCCAACTCCTCACCGGGGTTGTGAACTAGTACCGCCGACTCATCCATTGGTGCCTTCTCCGGCTCCTCCACCATGGTGCTCTGACTCTTCGCCCACTCCGTCCGCTGCTTCTGCTGCCACCAACTTGACTCTTGAGATGGGTCAACTATCCAACCGCTGGCTTGCTGTCCGGTGACGAGGTCTTCCCCGTCGAGATGAAGCCGCGCCTCGGGATGTAGTTCAGATATCAGTTCAAGGTCTACATCGATGTGGACTGAAAGGCGAGAATCGTCGGCAGCGGCGTCGACGCGCAGTGCCTCGAGAGCCGCTTGCCCCATCTCCAATCCTTCGGATTCGTGCAGCGCCATCGAAGGCTTTCCACCTCGCACCACAAGTTGTGCAGTGGTCGGTGGCGAAGTCGGCCGCTCTACGCGAATATAGCCGTCGCCGCCCTCCTTGTCGAAGTCGATTAAAAGCAGTTCGAGCACACCCGAACCACCTCTGCGGACCTCTCGGGTGGTGCCACGTGGAAGTTCCGCCATCCCAATTCTCCGAGGTTGTCTCCACTCACCCCCTCTTGAAGGGTCTGCCCCGCGTAGCGGGCAGAATGGCGATTCGGGATGATGCATTCGATGCCGACGGTCAAGTCCGACTAGACCGGAATAGAGGGTTGTTGTACGATTTGCAGGATGTTGTGCCCGCGGCGCTGCCAAGACCATCCTTCGCTCACCCAGAAGTAGAGTTGGTTGAGGGTGTCCTCATCGACATTTGCCGCTGCGGCAATCTGTTCGATTATCTCTATCTCTTCGGGCTTGTACTCACCGTCGCAGGCCGCCATCAGAACTGCGTCCCGGAGAAGGAGTCGCAAGCCGCTTGGGGAAAACTGATCGAGATGTTGCTTCAAATCGACGAGTTCGCCAATCATGGAATTGAGTCTCTCTCTCACGAACGGCTGGAACAAGAGTGACGCAATCCTAGCCTCGTAACCACTCATCTCCTCCGGAGTGAATTTCCCGTCGCAGGTAGCCACCGCAGCTAGTATCGTAGCGTAGGAAATAGCCTCTTCATCGGTGAAGTCCAATAGGGTGTCAGGTAGCATGCTGCGTGATTTACCGCCTAGCACTTGAAACCTACCGTCGGGCGGTTGACATGAAAATCCAACAAAGGTAAAGCCGACAAGGATTGATGCCGGATGCCTCCCACCGAGTAACATGGTGGAGCCACCCGATGGGAGCTGCAAGTTCTCACAACTGAGCCAAGTCAGGAGCGCCTACCAGATGGTCGGGTTTAGTCACGGTCCAAGCGGCACCAAGGCCACCGGCGCGGTCATCTTTGCTCTCGCTGTGGCCGCTGCCTATCTGACTGCTAGACTGACCGACATGATGTTAGTCGATGACCTTCCAGATTGGACACCATTCGCCCTGTTCATCATCTACTGGATTGGAGGCGTGTTTTGGTGGACTAAAATGGTGAATCGTACAATCGAACAAATGGACATCGTAGCCGTCGGCGAAGGCCACCCTTGGCACCCGAGCGAAGAGACCGGTAGCCCTGCAGTCTATCTGCTGAATGCGAAACAAGAGTGGTTTGAAATTCCAGCAAAAGCGCGCATCTACCCTCAACAGGACCCGCTCCTGCCACAAATCATTCTCAGGCGGGATGAGGGGGACGCCAGCTGGCTCACACGGATGGATGGGGATCTCGATGAAAAAATGAAAAAATTGTTCAGATTGGTCAATATCGCCCTCGCCCTCCGTGATGCTCAGGAACGAGCCGAAGGGGCAGAAGACCCTATCGAGGCCGCCCGCGCTCGTGAGGGGGAGGAGTCGATTCTCGACCACCGCACTTGGGAAGATACCGTTTCGGGTTCACTGACACCGGAACCAGGGGCACTTTTGAGACGGTTGCGCAGCGACGCGACGGATATTGTCGAGCAGGACGAGGAAGGCTGATTCAGGGCAGGAGTGGTGTAAAAATTAAAGTGGCCCGCCCACCGGCGCAATCCATGGAGTCGTGGCATGACCGTCTCGAGGCGCTTGACGACGAACAGAGGGAGATGGTTCTCGGCTCATCTCTGTCACAGCGATTCGCTGCTTGGCCCCTCTACGCATGCCACCCTGCAATCGTCGGCGCATTCTACGGCCTTCTCATCACCTGCGCCCTGCTTCTCCCCATCGGTTGGAATCACGACTGGTCGGTTGTTCCTTGGTTGAGCGAGGTTGCCACCCGAGGCGTTACCATCATGCTGAGTCTTGGCATTCTCGGCCACGCCTCTCTGCTGATGAACATGTTCATTGGAAGACCCCCGGCTCAGTTGGCAAAGTTCAGGGTGGTCCTCTTCGGAATGCCATTCGTCGGATTCGGACTCCTGATGGCCACCTGGTCAGGAATGACGACCGCCATTCCCGACATGCTGTTCTGGAGTGTGATGCTCTTCCCCGGTCCCGCCTACGTCCACCTCTCTTGGGCACCCCGATACCGAATTCTCTCGATGCTCGAGGATGGCAAGGACCCGTTCGGCCCGGTGAAGATTGAGGTTGGAAAGCGTGAGAAGGAACGGGAACTCGAAGCGGCTGTCGATGCCCTCGTAGAGTGAGAAGCTGACCGCTGTCAGATTAGATTGACCGCCTTTCCAGCAGTTTCGTAGGCGCCTAGAATCTCTTCTAGATGCTCATTGCTCAATCCGGCCGACAACTGGTTTCGCACCCTCGCTCCGTCGCGCGCCACCATCGGGAAGACAATCGCCCCGACAACGACCCCCAAATCACGCATCTCGGACGACAACTGCTTGGCGACTGCCGACTCACCGCACATCACCGGAATGATGGGCGTGGTCGACATTCCGAGGTCAAAGCCCAACGACTCCATCTCTTTTCGGAACTTATCGGTGTTGGCCCACAGCCTCGCATGGTGCTCAGGCTCATCCATCAACACCTCGACAGCCGCCTTCTGTGCTGCTGCAACTCCGGGCGGCTGACTTCCAGAGAGCAGCCAAGAGCGGGAGTGGTTCAGCGCATGAGTTCTGACCTGCTCGCTGCCAGCGACGATTCCGCCTTGGACTCCAAGCGCCTTCGAGAACGAACCGATCTCAAAATCGACCCGCCCCTGCAACTTGAAGTGGTCAACGATTCCCGCACCACGGTCACCGAGAACACCCTCTCCGTGGCAGTCGTCGACGAATACCATCGCATCGTATTCCTCGGCCAATG
>DAVI01000048.1:9869-12527 GCA_002505495.1 Euryarchaeota archaeon UBA59
CGTGATGATGAGTTTCCGTTCGCTCGCTGAGTGGTCTTGGAGTACCCTCTCAAGAGCACCCATGTCATTGTGGGGGTAGACCGCACGTGAGGCTTTAGTGAGCCGAACGCCGTCGATTATCGAGCCGTGATTCAATTCGTCTGAAATGATGACATCAGCCTTACCTCGCACCAGAGCGGGGATGAGTCCGACATTTACGGCATATCCTGAGGAGTAGATTAGAGATGCCTCGACTCCCTTGAATTCCGCAACCTTCCTCTCTGCTTCGAGATGGATGTCCATCGTGCCGGATATCGCCCGTACAGAACCGCTACCCGCACCATACTTCTTGGTCGCCGCGATAGACGCTGCGACCACCTTTGGATGGGTTGTTAGATTGAGGTAGTTGTTTGCAGAGAGCATGATCATCTGTTGGCCGTCAACCGTGCAACTGGGCTCGCTCGCTGACTCGAGGGTTGGGGGCTCCCACTGGAGGTTCTGGCTCGCTAGCTCCTCGTACCGTTCCCGCATCCATGGAATGTCCTTGGCCATCTCCCCCACCTCTACGGCCTGCCAAGCACCGCACCCACCCTTTGGGCGTTGCGCTGACGGAGTCCACCGTTGCAATGATGGACTGAAGGGGCAAGCGAGGCTTCGATGCCGGCGACGTTGGTCACTCTGCTCGGGACCGCGCAAGATGGCGGCGTGCCCCAGCCGGGCTGCGAAAAATCGTGCTGTATGGATGAGTTCGGGGGTGTGACGAGAAGTCGCAGCCCGGTGGCACTGGGCATCACCGCCTCGGATGGAAGTAGGCATCTGGTCGAGGCGGGCCGTGAACTCTCAAGCCAACTTGTGATGTGGGCGTCTGTGGACGGTGGGCCGCTTGGCAGGCTCGATTCCGTCTGGTTGACTCACGGCCATCTGGGTCATGTCGATGGGCTGGGATTGTTCGGTTGCGAGGCGATGGGCACCAACGAGTTACCACTGCACGCCTCGGAATCGATGCTCGAAGTTGTGAAGGATAGCCCTATGCTCGCCCAACTGCTGACCAACCGACACCTGCGTGCGAACCAATTTTCGACAGGTGAGAAGGTGAGTCTCGGCGGCGAATTGACCATCACTCCTCTTCAGGTTCCCCACCGCGACGAACATAGCGACACCCATGCCTTCCTCATCGAAGGGGCAGCCAAGAAACTGCTATTCCTGCCGGACCACGACTCCTGGGAGATGACCCTCGACATCCACCAAGCCGACGGCCCACTCGAGTGGTTCCGCTCGCTTTTCGTGGACGTCGTTCTCATCGACGGCACATTCTGGTCGGCCGACGAATTGGGCGGCAAGGCGGCCGACATTGGCCACCCGCCGGTCGAAGAAACCCTCGCCCTGCTCGGCGACCGCGGCCCCTCGGACCCACGGGTGGTTTTCATTCACCTGAACCACACCAACCCGCTGCACGACGAATCATCTGCAGCTTCAGCCAAGGTTCGGGCGATGGGTTGGGAGATCGCCCGCCAACCGATGACCTTCGGCCTTTGAGGGGGTGGGGTGGTCTCTCACGAACAGGCGCCAAGCCGCTGATTTCCACAGACTCAATGTGTCCCCGCCAATCGTGGCGGCTGGGCATGGCGTTCGGTGGGGTAACTTGCATAAGAGCGACCACTTTGGAGACCCGTGGAACTGAGAGGGGAGGTTAGCAGTGGGCTCGGGAGGGCGCACATCTTCATGGCCCAATCTCACTACCAAGAGCAGTTCAAGCAGGTTCTCGGGGTCACCGCGTGGCCCGGCACACTCAATGTCCAACTCAAAGGCGAATCTCTCGCACACTACATCGCTCTGCGCAAAGTTGCAGGGGTCGGTGTGAAGGGAATACCCGACGAAATCCAAGAATGGGCGGCACAGCTCGACGTCGGGGATATGGAACCCCACAGAATCAACGGTTTTGAGAGGGAGGGACGTTCCTTCGGAGGCGCCACCGCCTTCATCGCCACCCTTTCAGTAGCGGACTCGCACGCTGACATCACGGTCCCCTGTGCAATCTTGATTCCCGACCTGACCCGTCATGTCGACGTCGTCGAAGTGATTGCAGCCGCCTTCCTTCGAGAACTCTTGGACCTCATTGACGGCGATGTGGTCGTCCTCACCGCATGACCTGATGACGCATCTCCCAATCGAGCGACAAATGTTCACCGCTTGATGGCGCTCATCCAGCCCCGCAGGAGGAGCATCTTCTGCTCAAAGTCAGCCGTCGCCTGCCAAATCCTATGCTCCCGCTCCCCAGCATTCTCTGGTGGAGGGGTCAACTTGGCGAACGGGTCGTCGTCCGGTGTGGTGAACTCGACGTCGGTCTGCTCTATCTTCCAGAGTGTGAGCCACTTTGGTGAAGAGACACCATGCGTCTTTGGAGTCCTTCCATTGGATAGCGCACCCTCCAAATCGGAAATCTCGGTCACCCCCTTTGTGACGCTGAGGATGCTCCAGGCGATTCTCCGGACTTGGTTCCAGAGGAATGATTCCGCGGCAATTTCAAATCCTGCCAATCTACCGTTGATGCGCCACGGTCTGCACCACTCTATCCTTCGGATCGGTGTCCTGTCCTCCTCCATCTTGCAGAAGCCGGTGAAATCGTGTTTACCCTCGAAACAGGCGAGTGCCCTCTCGAAAAGGGCTTCGTCGATTGTC
>DAVI01000048.1:12638-19585 GCA_002505495.1 Euryarchaeota archaeon UBA59
TCGTTCATGAAACGGAGAACCGCCTCCTCTCCCGCCTTCTCCCAGGTCTTGCGAGGCATCTCAAAAACTGCGACGTTCATCTGCGCGCTGACACCAGCATCGGTGCGACTTGAAATGCGAATTTTCACTTCGCCGGGGACAATCTCGCTGTTGACCAGTGCATGAATGAGTTCTCGCTGAACGGTTCTGACCCGTGGTTGAATCTGACTACCGTGGAAGGCGTCGCCGATGTAACCGAATGCGAAGGCGACGCCGACTTGCTCGGCGGCCATCCTCCCACCTCGAAGATTCCTCTCAATCCTCGCCCAAGGTCGCAGCCGCGTCCTCAGCAGAGAAGCCGAGTCCACCAACAGCCCAGGTCAGCGCTTGCTTGACCCAAGGTGCGACCATCGGATTCTTTCGCTCCGGGTCGAGTCTCTCAATCGCCTCGACTATCAGCCTACTCGCATCGAAGAGTGTGTCTTCGACTGGAATCTCCGCTAAATCGGCCATCTTCTCCAGTCGCTGGTATTCCTTGACCGCCATCGGGATTCGACCGCAGTCGAGGCAGAAGTTTGCAAACGATGCAACATAGTTGAGATTCTCTTCGTCGAGTGCCATCGCCTGCTTGTAGCCACGCATGATGAGAGCTGCCGGAACATCTTCCTCCATGTCCATCGAGAGACGCATGAAGGCCGCCTCAGCCCATCCATAATGTGCATCGGCGTTGTTATCATCCGCTTGCCGTACCTCATCGAACAGATTCATTGCGGCGGTAAAATCGCCAGCACCCATTGCTCCTGCTGCTTCCTGCATCGTCTCTGCGCTCATCGTACACCCTCGCGAACACCCTCTCGGGAGTCACAACCATACATGAAGCAAACGCCGTCTGTCGCAGCATCCTCAGTCGAGGTCCATGTCGACATCCAGGTCACCCAGAAGGTCGTCCAATTCCTCGGCAGCCTCTTCTTTCACAGCGTCGGGAGCAGCCTCTTCATCGCCATCATCCTTCGAAAGCAACTTCTGGATGCTCTCCAACGCTTCGAGTTGAGCATCGGCCTTGGAGACCGATGAGTTCTCGCGGTGCAACTCGTTAATCAAATCGTAGGCCTCCTCCCATTTGCGAACTCCGTAGAATGCGATATCGGGTGTGTAGCGCTCAACCTTGACCGTCCGCTGATAGGTGAAGATGATGAACAACTTTCGGAGGAATCCGACAGGTCCCTTCGCAGAGGAGTCCCCGACAGGAGGCATCCCGACGGAGACCCCTGTGGTCTCGGTGGCCAGGTGAGACTGGTCTCCAATGTTGCAGTAAATCGTTGCATATCCGAACATGGCACCAATCGGGGAGCGCTTTTTGTGGACAGCGATGATGTCCTCGTGTAGAATACGATGCCCGTCGCGCTCGTAGATGAAGTTCTGAGTGTGAATGATGCGCTCAGTGGTGACCGCGTAAAAGAAACTCTTCTGATACCAGAAGGTAAGCGCCAACATCAATCCTGACCAGAAGATGCCGAAGATGATGAAGCTGAAATCGAAAGGAATGAACTCATTCTCCGTCGCGAACAGCACATGGATTAGATCGTCAAGATTCAACAACAGCGGAGTAAGCGATACTACCAGCAGGTATGTCGTCACCCACTTGCCGCTCGCCGGATGGTTGACCATTCGATTTAACCAAGTGAAAAACAGCATGACGAAGGCAAAGCCGGCTCCACCAGCCCAGCCACTGGCCTTGACAAAGGCGAAGAACACCCATTCATACCACTCTGCATCATTGGGAGCCTTTGCCCACCCGAAGAACAGGTGGATGACCAGAATGAATACTGCAACCAAGTAAATCGGCATGAATGCGAACATCGACGGCCTTCGCGTTAGTAGAACTTGTTCGTCGCCAGTGACTCGCAACATTCCCCGAATTTTTTCAGTATTCCCTGTTGAATCGCTCATCTTCTTCCCCATCCCCGGGTCAGTTCCGGCCGTATATCATACTATGCAAACCCGAAATTCAGTGGAGAACACCCCAACTGTGCTCCGCGTTTCCATGAATCCACTGCCAATCTTCCAAGGTGCGAACCCCCTTTTCGTCAAGCACTGTAATCTCCTCGACCTTCAGTGGATATTCGTTGTAGGTGAAGTGACTGGTCATGTGCGCGCGAGTCGGTTGGTCGAAGGTCCAACGGGCCCTTCCAACCGCGGCGACAACCAAACCGATCTGAGTTCGGCCGTTCCACATCCGGATGTGAAAGCGTGGTAGTGGATTTCCCTCGCCATCAAACAGCGCCTCATCATCGGGCGGCTTGATGAGTTCCACCTCACAGCGCTCGAACTGCTCTGTCCTCTGCCGCCCGGCGTCCTTCCACAGCCCCGCACCTTGAATCGGCAACTGTCCGAAGTCACGAAGTTTCCACGGTCGGTCATCGTGAGCGGTCATGGAGAAGGAGTAGTGTGGCAGGAACCAGTCTAGGTAGGAGCCATTGTCGAAGTGCAACATCCCCCAGAACCACGGAATCGACGGCGCTTGAACGCACACCTTTTGGAAGTAGGCAGTGCCCTCAACAGGCTCGCCGTCCACCGTCCCCTCACATTTCGTGCCATGGATTCGGAGAATGTCGTAACCCATGTTTCCGACCAACATGTTGTGCTTGTATTCGAGGGCGCTTATCTCATCGTTCCAAGGTCTCATGATGAAGTCGAACTCAGCCGCTGAGCCGCCGTCCTTCGCCTCCTCACTAGCTGACAACTTGAGCCAGAAATGACTGCTGTCTGCTGCCATTCCCATCGATAGGTCGTCGTTTGCAATAGGCACCACGGCACCTCCACCGACAGCCGCTTCAGCCTCGCCCGATTCAGCGGAGGCGCCCGGCCACAGAGAATGTCCGGAATCCATGGCTGCCATGCGCGCCTCCTCAAGCACGATTGGCTCGTGAACCGTTTCTCCATCGAACCACCAAGAGGCGACCATGCCGGGAAAGACGATCCCACCTTCTTCGTCAACCGCAGTTCTCCCGCCGCCCCACCAGTCGTAACCGCTGACATTGATACGCTCGCAGTCGCGAGTTGACCAGAGCACCATCAACTGCTTACTGCGCCCTGGCCGTTCGGGGTCAGGAATCAGGACGAGCCACCACCACCACCACCACGAGAGACGGCGTAGTGGAGGCAGAGTGTCGAGATTCCAAAACGAGGAGAAATCGCCCTCAAAGCGGGCTGGTTCAGTCGATTGCATCAACACACCTTCAGTTCAGTTCCTTGCTCTTCAGGCTCGCCTGTCCGATGAAAAGCGCCATCACAGTGACCATCAGCAGCATGAAGATGGAAATCAGCAGCGAGCCGAAGGCGCTCGTCGGCATTATCGTAGGTGGGGAATAGAACCCGGTAATCGGAGCGTCTTCACCCCAATTCACGGTCTCGGAAACCGCTGCCATCCAACTCTGGTCGGGATAGGCGAGAATCGAGGAGCAGTTCACTATCTCGATTCCCCAATGGGAGATTGAGAGCCAACTGAGCGGGAAATTTGGTGCGCCGAGAGAAATCATCGCCATCGCGAACTCCCAGACTCCCAAGCCAATCGCTATCCACAGCCCGAACTTGGGACTGATCACACCGAGTGTGCAGAACACGGTGCCGTAGGCGAGCATCACGAACCAGCTGGCCAGCAGGACCCCTAACCAGGCAGCCATGTCGTCGAAGCGGAAGATGGAGTCGGAGGGGGCGATGAAGCCGGTGATGAGGGCGGTACCGAGAATCAGAACAGTGGAATAGGGCCACACCACAGCGAGATACCCAAGAAGTCGGTAGGCGAGAACCTCAGCCCGGGCGATTGGTTTTCCCATGATGTAGTGGAGTGTTCCCTTGTCCATCTCATCCCTGATCAGCCCGGTTGCGAGGAACAGAGGAAGGAAGATTCCGATTAGGAAAACAAAACCGATTTTTCCGAATCCGAGTACGAAAGCGCGGTGCAGTGCCTCCTTGATGAAGACATCCTCGTCCGGGTCTTCATCGACATTCGGGTCGTTCAAGATTCCTAGTATTATCTGACCTGTCTCATTTGTCCGATAGCGGGCGTTGCAATCAATTCCGTCGCCATTGTAGTCCTTGTTTCCGGGTAGTGACCATGAGTCAGGATTTGTCCACCCTTCACCCGTGCAGTCGCCGTCATCGTCGTGACCCTGGTTGCGATTGCCGTAGTCACCATCCCAATCGAAGCCATCCTCGTTCACCCAGACTGAAGGGTCGTCAGGGGGGTATAACTCGGGGTCTGGGAAGTCGAACTTGTCATTCGGGTCCGTCCCCAACCTCTTCTCCTGCCCGGCTGGATAACCGTCCCGGTCCCAATCGAAGGAGTCACCATCGTTGTCGTATGCCTCGTATCCTGTCGCCATCGCTTCGGCGTAGAACATCAACATCATGCCTACGAACAGGACACCGATTCCCAGGACGACCCAAGTCGAAGACTTGGTCCGGTATTGTCGAAGGGTGAATTCGGCGACCGCTGTGGCCTTCCGGTCGAGTTTGCTCCAGACCGTGTCGGTTAGCGGTCGCAACACCTGTGCTGCTTGCGTTTGAATTCGCTGCAACTGTTTGCCGCCGGGTATCGAAAGTGGTTCGGGAACCGAAGCTCCCTGAGGGGCTCCTGCTGACTCAATTAGGTCTGCGGCCCGCTCCTGTTGGGCCTCCTGAATCTGCCGTTCAAACTCCGATGAAACTGAATCTCCTGCACCAAGGCCACCGTCGTCTGGCTCCGGAATCATGCGCGCCCCTCCACTAGATAGCCGAGCAGTGACTCAAGATTGTCGTCGGGGTTCTCGATGCCCGTGACCCGGATTCCGCTCTCAACGCAGATTCCCGGGAGAGCTTGATGGACGGACGATAGGTTGTTGGTCTCGATGAGCAACTCGCCGGGGTTTGGGAATCTCACTCCGTAGACATCCTCGTGGGGCAGGAAGGAACGACCCAACTCTCGGGGCTCATCTGTGTGCAGTTTGATTCTATGAGGGTGCTTGTCGAGCAACTCTCGAATGGCGTGCAGATTCCCGAGGGCGAGAAGCCGGCCATTGTGCAGAATCAGAATCTGCTCCGTGATGCGCTCGATTTCGTGCAGCGCGTGGCTGCTTACCAGAACGGTCTTGCCCATCGCGCCGAGCTCTCGAACGACATTCATGATGGTCGTTCGAGCGAGTGGGTCACAACCGGCAAGAGGCTCGTCCAAAATGATGAGGTCTGGGTCATGGACCATCGCGTGGGCGATTTTCACCCTCTGTCTCATCCCCTTGCTGTATTTGCCAATCTCCTTGTTGACGACATCCTCCAAGCCGACGAACTCCAGAACATGCAGCGCCCGCGCCTTCGCCTCATCTCTCGTGTATCCGTAGAGGCGAGCCAGTGTGGTGACGAAGTCGAGCCCGGTCATCCAGTCATAGAGTTGCTCTGACTCAGAGACATAACCGAGTCTAGAGTAGGGTGCAGGATTCTTGAACGGGTTGGTGCCGAACAGCATCACCTCCCCTGAAGAGGGCCGTAATCTTCCGACGATGAGCTTGAACAGCGTTGACTTCCCAGCCCCGTTCTGACCTAAAATCCCGGTCACTCCGCCCTTGATCGCGATGCTGACATCGTTGAGTCCGATGACTCTGCCGTAGGTCTTCGTGACATGGTTGAGAACCACGTGGGGTGCCTCGGGGGCCGGGGCCCACTCCTTCCGCCCCTCACCGGTCTGTGACAAGTCCGGAATCACGCCGTCACCTCATTCAAAATCAGACCATCAAACACCCTCATTCGCGGGTCACCTCCAAAGACGAAACCCTCGCTGAGAGGATGTAGAGCGAAACCGCGTTTATCACTAACAACATGACAAGACTCCAAGATGCTGGATGCTCGTAGGTGTAGTTCAGCCCGAGCATCCACTGCCCGACATGAGCAACATTGTCGTATGGCGATATGAGGTAAATCGCACTACTCTCAAACAGCCAGAAAATGAGAAACGCAACCATTTTCGTCCCCAAAATCAGACCCAAGAAAGAGACTGCCGGGAAGAACTTCCCTTGGCTGATGGAAGAGAGAGCGACCCCGATGCTGGTGTAGGTGATGACTAGAATGGTGCCGGCCGCGAAAGCCCCGAGGAAGAGGAGGCCGGTGTCAATCAGGTAGGCCCACCCCTCACCATTGACGAGGATGGCTCCGACATAGTAGGCGAACAGCGTGAAGAGGACGACAACGCCGAGAATCGTTGCTACCGAGAGATATTTCATCGCCGCGTAGTCACGCCGATTGACTGGCCGGGAGAAGTATAGTGCGCTGGTACCATTCCGCCTGTCCTCGCTGATGATTCCACCGATTATCAGTGCTGTTACTATCGGGTAGGTACAGGCGTTCCTGAACCAGAATGAGAGCACATGACCGTACAGGTTTCCACGAGAGATTCCGGCTAGCCGAGAGATTTCCTCAGTCCCTGAAGCGGCCCCCACGGCTAACAGAACTAGGTCGCCTAGAGAGGTGATGAGGACGCCGAAAAGAACCAACTTCGTCATCACCGGCCACGGCTTGTGACCCTTCGAGAAGAGGCCGTAGATGTGGTAGCGCAAAATTGCCCAATTTCGCACCCAACGGGTGTTCAATTTTCCGTTCCAAGGTCGGTATACTTGATGGAATATCTTCCCCACTGAAGTATCGCTGGCAATCTTCGCCACCTGTGCAACGGCGGTATCGTCCCCCTCGCCGGAACCGAACGCAGCCTCCATCCGACTCTGCCCTGTGACTGCCAAACCTGCCTCGCCCATGAACTCCGCTTCACGAGTCGCCTCGGAGGCGGCGGGTGCGCTATCCGGTGTCGTAGGAGTCGATACACCCCCCTCTGTCTGGTGCTTCTTGGCGACCATGTCATCGAAGTCGTCGAACAGGTCGTCCACCGAAGGTGCTTCCGTTGGGGTGGGAGAGGTTTCCGGGTCGGTGGTTACCTCATCGCTAGC
>DAVI01000048.1:19672-24321 GCA_002505495.1 Euryarchaeota archaeon UBA59
CGAATTCGTCGTCCGCCATCAGAACTCACCTCCAGGCCTTGAGGGTGCAGGGGCGACGGCGCGAGCGGTCGGTTGGGTTTGAAGCAGGTCGGACGAGGTCTTGACGGTGTAGCCAAGTCTCTCCATGATTACTAGGAATAGATCCTCGAGTGAAGGTTCGTAATCCTCCATCCGTCTAATTTGGACTCCTTCCTTGGCGGCGATTTCGAGCACTCGGTCATATGTCGTCTCATCTATTCTTACGACCCGCATTACACGGCCGGAGCGGCGCGGCTTCATTCCCGCATCCTTCAGCCCCGTTTCCATCTTATCAGCGCCGCCCCAGACTGAAATCTCAATCTCTCTGTCAATCGCCTTCAAGTCCTCGATTTTACCCTGAGCGATCAGTTTCCCCTTGTGAATCATCAGCATCCGTTCACAAACCCGCTCGACATCATCCATCATGTGGCTACTCATCAGAATTGAGCGGCCGCCCTGCTTCACCACCTGAAAGAGGGTGTCGAGCATGAATGACCTCGCCTTGGTGTCGAGGCCGTTGGTCGGCTCGTCACAGATGACCAACTGAGGGTCGTGGACTATTGCACAAGCCAACTTCGTGGCTTGGGCCATTCCCGTCGAATAGGTCTCGATTTGACGCGTTCTCGCCTCCATCAAGCCGACATATTCCAGCACCTCATGGGCACGGCGGTGGGCTGAACTTGTGTTCATCCCGGTCAGTTCACCGCAGTATTTGACCTGGTCAACGGCGTTCATCTCTGGGGTCAGGCAGTCGTATTCGGGCATGTATCCGATGCGCTGGCGAATCATGTCGCCCTCTGTCTTGATGTTGTATCCAAGGACTGAACCATCGCCTGAAGTAAGTTGAATCAAACCGAGCAGGGTCTTGATGAGAGTACTCTTTCCGGCCCCGTTCGGGCCGAGCAATCCGGTCGCTCCCGAGCGTATCTTTAGGTCGATTGAGTCGAGTGCGACATGCGGCCCGTAGTTCTTCGTCAGACTGTGAGTCTCGATGATGACCTCCAACACGGACACGCCCTAAGGGGCGTGACAGCGGAAGACCTCCTTGAATCAATCCCCTGCATCCCCGACGCCGTCTTTCACCTTCACAGCGATGCCCTTGCGGAAGGCCATCATGTCCGTGTAGTCGCATCGGGCGATTCCATGACCGAGCAATTCACCCGCTTCGTTCAGAACAAGACATGGGGTCCCAGTCTGTGGTTCACCTTCGGTCCCGACAATGAAACCGTGCATAACACTCCTCCCCTGTCTAACGAACGGCTCTGCGTCCGAGTTGACGATTACTGAGGGCATCATTGATGGATTCCACTCCAGTTCATCATTTGTCCCCCTTTCATGAACCCATTTTGCGCCATCAATTGTTAGACTGAGGCCCCCATCGGTCAATCTTTGTGAGAATAGGTGGACTCCGTCGTGTAGTACATTGTTCACACGCCCAGTCCTGCTCATAACGAATTCCAATTCAGGAATGGCGGGATGATACGCACCGTACTGCAAATGTGTGAAGATGGCGATTTTATCCGCTATCCCCCAGCGTCTGAAATAATCCTGCACATCGGCAATTGTGCTGTTTTCCATCACATCCTGGTCCGCAGGCCCGATTGACTGTTCAAGAACCTCAAACAGAGTTTCCAACGGAGCATTCGCATCATGGAAAATGATGTTCCCAATTGGGACCTCCACCGGATAGAGATTCTCCACTTGTTCGATGATTTCCGGATTCGGATGATCAAGAAGCAAGGGGCCGACATCCGCCGTGAGATCCCACAGGTGATTCGGGCCGAAAGTATGTGCGAACGGATTCAGGTCCTCGAGTGAAAAAGGCACAATTCCGATTGGGGTGTATATCAGCGGAACCAGTTGGGGCCATCTTCGGACAGCTTCGAGCACCTGATGGCCAATCGTCTCCCGCCACGGCCCCTGCCGGTTGTGGAAGACGAGCAACCTCCTATCTTCGACATCACAATCACGCCCCAAATGGTCGACATGAGGTGGCCTCCAAGTCATCCATCTCTTCGCCCTCGCCACACGGGGTTGGCGTGGTAAGTCCTGAGACCACTGAACTCCACCAACTCGACAAGCGACGGTGTTGTGAACGAGCTCATCGGGGAGATTATCGTAAAGCCAAACCGTTGCCTCTCGCAAGTAAGGATTGCAATGGCTACGCTTCTCGACCAAGTGCCATATCTCGCCATCCCGAACCGCTTGCCGGCAGCGGTGAATTTCGGAGTTGGTTACAGCGAGATTGTGCCGTGCCAGTAAGGTGTGGCGCTCATCGTCAGCCATTTCCCGAACTTTCTTGGGGGTGGTATTGCGCAACACCCACGAGTCTTCTGGCCATTCCTTCAGGCCATCCAGTTTGACAGTCCCAGTTGGAGTTAGCAACCGGTTGTCTTTGGCGAACAGCGCATAGGCAGCAGAGTCGAACAGGTCAACCCCCAAAGCGATGCAGATAGGGAACAACATCGGATGTCCGCAACCGAACAGATGAACCGGCCTTTCGGGAGTGAGCCCATTCTTGCTTGAAACGATGATTTCAACCAACTCTCTGTACCGCTGATTCTCCATCAATGGGACAATTCCGCCAATGGGATGTACTGCGAAATCCATCCCTGACATCAATCTCGCAGATGCCTCCCTCAGTACGCTGTGAGTCCCTCCTTGGATTGGACCATTCAGCAGAGTTGCGCCTGCCGCCTCAAGAGCCGCCGGGCCCCGTCGCGCAGTCTCGGCCACCGCTTCTGCCAACTCTTCGAAACTCATGTCGGGGCGACCGAAGACATCCATCATGGTGGCGATGTCGACACCAATGTTGCGCTGAAATTCGACGACTTCTACCTCTCCGACTTCTACATCGCCGTAGATGTACTGTTGAAAGGTCCCGGAATCGGTCATTATGACTCCGGGATAGTCCAGCAGATCGTGGACGCCTCGCGACAAGGCGTGCTCCTTCAGTTTCTCATGTTTCCAGATGACATAGGAATTGGTAATCAGTCCACGGAATCCCATATCCCACATTTCGGAGGGTTTCACTGTCAGGATGTTCGGATTTACGACTGGGAGCAGGGTTGGAGTGTCGAGCATGTCTGTTGAAGTGTGGAGTATCCCAATACGCGCCCAACCATCTCGGTCAGTCACCTCGAACTTGCCGTGGTCACCCTCCTTGCAAGGCTCCGTCTCCTCTGGAAGTTCCATCCTAGGCCTCCTGCGGGTTTGCGGGAGGCGACCTCCCTTTTGGCGGCATCGGCCACTCAGGACCCTTCGCCGGGAGGGTCATTGTGACCATCTTCAGAGTGGTTGGCGTTGTAGCCCTGGAATTCGGGGTTGACCTCATCGTAACAGTCGCCGTCATAACCGTCGATGCGTCCGTCATTGTCGTTGTCGATTCCGTCTCCACAGTTTCCATCGCTGCCGAAGATGCCGCCTGGGCCACCGCCCCCATCACCGGAAAACATGAACCAGGAGCCGACGGCGGCGACGATGAGCAGCATTCCGATGGCTGTCCATGCAGCGGTGCCCCACCCCTCCTGCTTGTGGACCACTTCGACCGTCACCTTACGCGCGAGGCCATCTTCAGAAGTTTCGGAAGTAGCCGCGTCAATCGCAGCCTGTGCGGCTTCATCCCCGGCCATCGGGCCTGACTGCCTTTCACAACATATCAGTTGTCGCCATAGCGGAGCAGGTGAATCGAGCCAGCCTCTATCCGCAATTCTACCTCGGATGGTACTGATTTTGAACTCGGAACTGCTAGTATCTTGATCAGTCGACCTGAAGCATTCTCTTCCAACAGGTCGACCAGTTGTTCGCTGAGTGTCATCTGGTGAGCGGTCACCAAAACCGCCGCGGCGTGACCGTGGGCGCTGATGTTGACTATCCAATCGTCGAAAGGCGGCAACATCTGCCAGCGCAATTCGTAGTCCTCGGGCAGACCGATGTCAACCTCGCTCAAAGCCGCCTCCAAGTCGGCATGCCAAGGACTCTCTTCAGCCGGCATGACATCACTCGACAAAAGTCACATTGCCATGTTTGAGCACGAACTCACGGCCCAGTTCATCGAAGGTGTCGAGAAGTGAGGAACTGAAGAAGATTGTAGCGACCTCGGAATCCATCAGAAGGTCGTTTTGGATGCCTTGCAACGTCCCGGGAGCTGCCCCGCATGCGATGCACGCGCCATCGAGATTCAGTTGTAGGGAAACTGCCTCAGAACCGTTAGATTTCGCGACCACCTCCGCCGAGTCCACGACAATCCCCCCGCCATGCCCGGAAAGTGCAGCTCTAACATCGCCCAAACGGGCCAATATAGCTCCAACCAAATCGTCACTAGCCTGTTCGACCAGTTCGAGTAAAGAGAGACCAGCCAACCGTTCCTCCTCCTCTGGATCGAGCACCTCAGCCATCCGATTCTTGGCCTCGCCGGCCATGCTTCCCGCCACTTCAACACGATACAGGTCAGCGAGGTTGTCGGCGGAACCGTCAGAGATGTCATCCTCTCCCATTGAACATTCGAGAACGGCCGGCTGCTTTGAGCCATTGCCCGCAGCAGCGAGGCGAAAGTGTTCGGAATGGAGTCCTACGGACTCAACATACGCCCAAGAATGGATGGATGGTTAGGACACGCCTTCATAAGGTGG
>DAVI01000048.1:24470-28756 GCA_002505495.1 Euryarchaeota archaeon UBA59
AAAGGGCGAGATTCACGCCTTGATGGGTCGAAACGGCAGCGGCAAGTCGACTCTTGCAAATGTGTTGATGGGCCACCCAGACTATGATGTGACGGAAGGCACGGTCACCCTCGACGGCGAGGACCTACTCGAACTCGCAGCGTGGGAGAGAGCCCGCGCCGGCCTCTTCCTCTCATTCCAGTATCCACAGTCGGTACCCGGACTGCAAGTGGGCAACTTCCTTCGCAAGTCGGTTCAAGCCGTTCAAGGAGATGACGCGCCCTCGGCGCGTGAGTTCCGCGCTGAACTGAACGCTGCCATGGAGGCGCTCAACATCGACAAGAAGTTCCTCGGACGCTATGTCAACGACGGCTTCAGCGGAGGCGAGAAGAAGCGCTTCGAGATCCTTCAACTGATGCTGATGAAGCCGAGAATCGCAATCCTCGACGAAACCGACTCCGGCCTCGACATCGACGCCATGCGCACCGTCGCCGACGGGATCAACGCCTCGGTCGAGAACGCCGCCTGCCTCATCATCACCCACTACCAACGCATTCTGGAGCATGTCAAGCCGGACCATGTCCATGTGCTCATCGATGGTCGAATAGTAGAAAGCGGCGGCTACGAACTCGCCGAAACATTGGAGAACCGTGGCTACGAATGGCTAGAACAGGGGGCTTCAGCGTGAGCAGCGATGCACGAGAGGCGGTTGGCGACTACAAGGCCGGCTGGCACGACCCGGAACAAGCGACCGTCCGATTCGACGCCGGCTTGTCAGAACAAGTCGTCCGCGACATCTCGGAACTCAAGGGCGAGCCGGAGTGGATGACCGACATCCGAGTGAAGGCGTACCACCACTTCATGGCGCGACCGATGCCGACTTGGGGCTCTACAGAGTTACTCAACTCAATCGACTTCGACAAAATCTGCTACTTCCTGCGGTCGGGTGATGGGACCAAAGGAGATTGGGACGAAGTTCCAGAAGACATCAAGAACACCTTTGACAGGCTCGGAATCCCCGATGCAGAGAAAAAGTGGCTCGGTGGCGTAACAGCTCAGTACGAAAGTGAAACAATATACCACAGCATCCGGGAAGACTTGGAGTCTCAGGGGGTCATTTTCCTCGACATGGACGCAGGCCTGAGAGAGTATCCGGAAATCGTCAAGAAGTACTTCTGCAGCATCATCCCCTACCAAGACAACAAGTTCAGCGCCCTCAACACCGCGGTCTGGTCCGGCGGCTCCTTCCTCTATGTTCCAAAGGGAGTTCACGTCGAGTTGCCAGTCCAAGCCTACTTCCGAATCAACTCGGAGAACATGGGGCAGTTTGAACGCACCCTGATAGTTGCGGAAGAGGGCTCGTCCGTGTCATACATCGAGGGCTGCTCGGCGCCTACCTACTCAACAGATTCGTTGCACAGCGCCGTTGTGGAATTGATTGCAATGCCCGGCGCATACATCCGCTACACCACCATTCAGAACTGGTCGAACAACGTCTACAACTTGGTCACCAAGCGGGGTGTCGCACATGAGAATTCAACCATCGAATGGGTTGATGCCAATGTCGGTTCGAAACTCACGATGAAGTATCCTGCCATCATTCTGAAGGGCGAAGGTGCCCACGGCGAAGTCATCTCAGTAGCCTACGCCGGTGAAGGAATGCATCAGGACGCCGGGGCGAAGGTGCACCACCTCGCCAGCAACACAACCAGCAAGATCCTCTCCAAGAGCATCTCCAAGGACGGTGGCCGGGGAAGCTACCGGGGCATGGTGACGGTGAGCAAGAAGGCGGACAACTGCAAGGTGAATGTCGTCTGTGACGCACTCATTCTCGACGAAAAGAGCCGCTCTGACACATATCCCACGATGGAAATCAAAAACTCATCCTGCCGCTGCGAGCACGAGGCTTCGGTAAGCAAGGTGAGCGACGACCAGATCTTCTATCTGATGAGCCGGGGCCACTCAGAGAATGAGGCATTGGCTCTCATCGTCAACGGCTTCTTCGAGCCCTTCGTGAGAGAACTGCCGATGGAATACGCGGTCGAGTTGAACAAGCTGATGGCACTGGAGATGGAAGGCAGCATCGGTTGAGATTCGGCTCCAACCTCACTCAGAGACATCGAGCCACAAGGATTCGCCGGAGGATAGACGATGGATGCAGCAGCGACCTATCTCGACCTGCCAATACCCGACCGGGCCAATCATCTCTGGCGTTACACGCCGTGGCATCGCATTCACCCGACCGGCAAGGCCGCCTATCTCCCAACCACCCTCGCACCTCCTGTCATCCACCTAACCATGCTCGACGGCTCTGAGCCACCCGAGGGAGTGACTATCTCGGCTTCTGAGGCTGTGGACAGTGTAGCACCTGTGGACGATATCGCGGCCGCCTTCATACGGGCCCTCACCGCTGGAGATTCGGTGACGTTGAGTGTTGCGAAGGGTGTTCGACTCAAGCAACCGCTCCTCTTGCAGGTCGAGGTGGAGGGTGATGTCTGTGGAATCCACTTCAACCACGACATAGGGCCTCGTTCAGAAGTTGAACTCATCACGGTTTTCAAGGGCAACGCTGAGTGGCTCGGAGTTCTGCGCGAGGGTGTAATCGGTGAGGGGGCCATACTCAATGACATCGTGGTCAACAGGCTCGGTGGCGGAATGATGCTCCGAGTCGATGCAATCCGAATCGAGCGGGATGCCCAGGTAAAGCTGGGCACCGTCGGTGCTGGGGGTAAACGGACGAAGGCTGACTTGCGCTACCACATGGTAGGCATTGGCGGAAGTCTCGAGGTAAAAGGCTCGATTATGTCAGAAGGCGAGCAGCACAACGATTCCCACATCGAGATCATGCACGATGCGCCGATGACCTACAGCCGTCTCAACTGGCACTCGTCGTGTGGCGGCAGGAGCCGTACCATCGGGACCGGTATGTTGCGCATCGCCGACGGCGCCAAGGGCTCCGACGCAAACCAACTGTTCCACAATCTGTTGCTCTCACCTCATGCCGAGGCGGACTCGATTCCCGAACTGGAGGTTCTGGAGAACGAGGTCGTCGGGTGCGGCCATGGAACCGCCAACGGACCGGTCGACGAGTCGCAGATGTTCTACTTGCAATCGCGCGGCTTCTCCGAAGTGGGTGCAAGAGGACTGCTCATCGCAGCATTCCTCAACTCCACCCTCTCCGACATGGGCTCCGACGCGGTCCACGACTGGCTCAAGGACCTGCTAAGTGGTGGACTGGCATCACTCACCAGTTGAGCCATTCAAACCTTGTAGACGAGATCGTTCGGACGAACTCTCTCGGGAACCCTGATTCCCACGCTATCGCCTGCGCCGGCCGATTCCACAGCGGCTCTATCTATCTGCATCGATGTCACCTCAATCTCGAAGTTGGTCGTCGCTCCACTGATTCTAATCGTGTCTCCAACCGAGAGCTTGGCGGTCAATTCAATTGCAGCTACGTTGATGTTCTTGAAGAAGGAGTCGACCCTTCCTATGGACTCATCTGACATGTGTCTCTCCGGCCCCTCTTGGTACTACCAACGAAAAAGGGTTCCGACGGAGGAAATGACCCCATTCGCGCCTCTAAACACCCCATCGGTGGGTTGGGGCACTATGATGGTGCCACTGCATCATATGTCATCCCAATTCTGAATTCGTCAAAGAAAATCGAATTGTTCGTCAAGGTAGAATCCTGACCGACCTCGCCTCGATAGAGCCCTGCCTTCCAGTAGTGAGGACGCCAATTGTGCATGTTCGGACCCGTAGTTGGCGTGCCATTCGTGATCGATTCTCCATTAAGCCACACCTCTGTGTAGCCATCATCAGCCATCGACCACCCGATGTGGTAGACCAAATCATACCAAACGCCCTTGTCAATTGGAATTTCAGCCATGAAGTGACGGTTCACATCATTCAGCCCATACTTGAAGCCGATTCCAGTTTGTCCGTCACGGCTGCCGTAGACGATTGAGAGAGGTGGATTTGATGTTGAGGGGTTATCTGGGTCACCGGTTTGCTCGTGCCACTGTGCAATCACATTGAATCCGGTCCCATTCTCTGGATTGACGATGTAGTCTTCTGGAATCATGAACGACCAACCATACCAGATGTCAATGCATTCACCATGTCCGGCATTAATGCCAAACTCCGCCCTATTCTTCACCGGTCTGTCGGAGCCGCCCTGGGTTTGGTCGTCTGGAGTGATGTTCACTCGAAACGACTTGGCACCAGAACGCGCCACCTCAGTAACAATCGTGTATCCCTCCTCAGGGGCACCCTCCCAGCGCTTGAAAATGGTGTTTCTTGGG
>DAVI01000048.1:28817-29194 GCA_002505495.1 Euryarchaeota archaeon UBA59
CCTCGACCTCCTCAAAGCCTTCGTAAATCACCAATTCATCTTCACTGTAAGGCTCGAAGCCATCCGGGCAACCGGGTTCAGGAGTTTCCTCCTCGAACTCGCAAGAGCCGTCATCCACCGTTGCATTTGAATCGTAATTGGTCGCGGTTTCATTCATGCATCCCAGTATGTCTTCATCAATCGGATCGTCAGGATGATCTGGAGGTGAATCGTCACCAAACCCGAAACAGCCAGACAATAGCATGAGCGTCGCAAGCGATAGGGCGAGCACTCGCGGGGACCGGTTACCCATGAACCTGAATGGTGTCAAGGTCATGAATGTAGCCTCAGTTGTACGATAGTTCCGAGCGTGGCTTGAAAGAGGGCTGTCGGGTGGC
>DAVI01000078.1:0-7068 GCA_002505495.1 Euryarchaeota archaeon UBA59
ATCTCGTGGAGGTTCTCGTAGAATATCCCTCCCATGAGGCCCAACCTTCGCGACTGCGTCTCTGTCTAGACTAGTGATTCAGGGCAACGGTGCCGTCGCGAGCAGTTCCTGCACTTCCCCGGTCTCTCGTGGTTGCGCGCCGCGCCACCTTCAACCATCAACCTCTGGACCTCAGAAATGTGCTCCAGCAGCATCCCCTTTCCTGCCTCATCCCAATCTATGCGGTGGAGGGCCTCCTTGCCGTATCGTAGGATTCCGTACTCAGCAGGGGTGTTGGTCAGCTCTGAGACGAGTTTCAGGTAGGCCAGAACCTGTAGTCGATGGCTGAAGTGGGGTTCCATCGGAATCTTTCCAGTCTTCTGTTCAACGGGGACGAACTTGTTCTCAATGACGATGATCTGGTCGGGCCGGCCTCGAAGGCCGGTCTTTTCGTCGACGAGCAGGTCAGATTGAGTGGAATCATCTGAATAGGCTAGAATGCCACCTTCGTCGATGCCCACCTCCTCTCGTTGCTCCTCCGCCTCTGAAGTGGCGAGCAACCCGCGATGGAGTCGCCAAGCGGCGATGAGAGTCCAAGCGACGGTTGCTACGAGTAACACGAAGGTGGCGACCGAGCGGTCGCGGGCGGCGTAGAGCGCCAGAGAGTGGAGCGCGATTGTGAGGCTCCCCAACAGCAGCCAAAATTCGATTCTGCCACCCTCCAACCAGCCCCCGTCACCTTCGACATCTTTCCCTATCTGCTTGAATTCCTCCTCCAATAGGTCAAACTCGACCGGAGTTGGAGGTTGAGCGAGACCGAAGGGGGCACCAATCAGCCTGCGCCAGGGGATGACCAGAAGGAGGATTGCGAGGATTAGCCAGGTTAGGGATAGTAGGGCGAGATAGCGGGCGAATCGAACCGTGACTTCCTCTTCAATCATCCCCTCCCCGACGAAAAAGAAGGCGCCAGTGTCTGCTGCGAAGGTTGCTACAATTGCGAACCACCAAGTCCAGATGACCATCTCACGGCTGGCCCGTCGCTCCTTTCCGTGGTAGTCCTCCATCGCCTTGTGGATCTCCTCATGCTTCCTCTTGCCTCGCTCAATCGCCTCACCCTCTCCAGCCACCCCGGTCTTGGAGAGATGCCATGAAAGTGGACAGTAGGCGTGTCTCTCGAGGTCGCTGGCCGAGACTCGAAGCGGCACACCCGCCTCATCCCGCCAAATCTCGTCATCGCCCTTTGTGCCGACTGCGAGTTCAGGGGCGGTGACAGAAGCCTCAGTGGAGTCGCCGTCGGCGGTCATCGGCCCCAAACAGGCTGCAACGCATCAAGAGGATTCCCCCGTCCTGCGCTGAACGGTTGAGCGCTATCTGAATGAAATGAGAGGGGTCACCCAAATTGATTCGGACTTGGCGAGCCAAGTCAGTTCAGAACGAGGACTCCCAGTCATCGATGTCCTGAGTGTGATCCCAAGTGGCGTCGTCGGTGACGCCGCGTGCCTTGAGAATCTCTCTTGAGAGGAGCCAGTAGATGAGTGCGAGACTGCGGCGACCCTTGTTGTTGGCAGGGATGCACAGGTCGACATTTCGGAGGTCGTTGTTGGTGTCGCATATGCCGACTACAGGGAGGCCTGAGTTTACCGCCTCAGAGAGTGCCTGACTGTCCGCCTGCGGGTCGGTCACGAAGATGAGTCGAGGCTCGATGTAGGTGCGAAGTCTCGGGTTGGTGAGCGTGCCTGGGATGAAGCGGCCAACGATGTGGCGGGCGCCGATTGCCTGAGCGAACCTGCGAGCCGGGCGCTGACCGTACTGACGAGCGCTGACTACGAGGATTTCCTGAGGCTCGTACATGGTGAGGAAGTTGGCTGCGAGAGCGATGCGCTCGTCGGTCTTGCTGATGTTGAAAAGGTGGATTGGAGGACCCTCGGTGGTAATCTCCTGAATGAAGGGCTGCATGTCCTTGCTCTTGTTCTGGGTACCGATGTGAACGGCATTCAATTCATAGGTCTCAAAGGGCAGCAAAGGTGCACTCTCTTCCTCCATGCGGCCCGCCCACCGGACAACCCTTCATAACCGCTTCTATGGGCTACCACGCCACCGTTTTCGCCCCGAACTTCTCAAGAGGTTGACCTGCTCGGCCAAGTGATGAGCGAGCAGCCTCCACCCGTCCCCCTCTTCCTCGCTCCAATGGCGGGTGTGAGCGACCTCGCATATCGCCTCTTGGCGCGGGAGTGCGGAGCTGATTTCACCATCACAGAATTCACCGCCGCCGCCGGCCTGACGCGCAGGGATGCGAAGAGTTGGCACAAGGTGGCCAGCGACCCGCGAGAGAGCCCTTTCATCCCACAAATCTTCGGAGGAGATGCTGATGAGATGGTTCACTGCACTGAGATGTTGGCAGAGGTTGCCGACATGGTCGACCTCAATTTCGGTTGCCCAGCCCCAAAGGTCACCCGCCACTGTGCAGGTGCGGCACTGATGGGCCACCCGGAGGAGTTGCTCGACATGGTCGAGCGATGCATCGAGGTCTCAGATGTCCCAATCACGGTCAAGATGAGGCTTGGGACCGGCAAGGGACCGGATACCGCGCTTGAGTTGGCCGGCCGCCTTGAGAGTCTGGGAGTGGCGAGGTTGTGCGTCCACGGCCGAACACTGCAGCAACGGTACACAGGGGCGGCTGATTGGGACTTCATTCGAAGAGTCGTCGAAGCGGTTGAAATCCCGGTCATCGCAAACGGCGACATCGTCGACGCTCGTTCGGCGGCGGCGTGCATCGAGGCGACGGGCGCGGCCGGCCTCATGATTGGCAGAGCAGCGATTGGCAGACCAACAGTATTCCACCAAATCAAGAGTGAATTGGGGTGGCAGGTCTCCCCCCCACCGTGGGAGGCTGAACTGAATGGGGAAGAAAAGCCGTCAGAGGCAGGGGCGCGTCATTGGGCGTGGAAGCGCTACATCGAACTCGACGACGAGGTGAATCCGGAGCGGCCGAACAGGAATCGCAAGCGTCACGCATTCGCCTTCACCAAGGGCTTGCCCGGCGGAAAATCACTGCGAACGACTTTGCACAGAGAGCCGACAGCTGAGGCGCTTGCAGAGAGAGTGAGGGAATTTCTCGAGAACTCAGCGGCGGAGAATCCCGATAATCAGGCTGAGACCTGAGTTCAGAGAAGTTCTTCCAGGTTTTGAGCCACTGTAGCCAAGCGGGAGAGTACCCTCTCAGTTCGGAGCATCACCTCGGTGGCGACATCTTCGCCGGTTTCGCCGACCAGACGGTAGCCGTGTGGCAGCCTTCCGCCAAGCAGGTTGAGCAGTAGCATCTGCTCTTCGACGCTCACATCGGAGAAGTACTCGGCACACCTTTCAGAATCGAAATCCCCCTTTGCAAGAGCCCTCTGAACCCGCTCAGCCACCTTGTCCGGCAGCCTCCCGAATCCACCACGTCCTGCCAACCAATCAGCCCCTCTGCGGCCATGCTGACTGGTGATTGCATCCCAGAGAATGACGGTGAGCCGGTCGAGGCGGGGGACTCTTTCGACCATTCCAGCCGAGCGCATCCGGTCGAAGGTTCGTTGCAGTCTTGGTCGAGTAACTTCCCACTCGTTGACTCCTTCATCCAGAGAGAAGGGGCGCTCACTCTGTAGTAGCCGCTCAAAGGCGAGGCGGGTCAATCCGTCGGCCGACTTTCCGGGGCGCTCTCCGAATAGGCCGAAGTCGCGGAGTAGAGCGTTCAACTCATCCTCGTCATCGACCACGGGTGCCGACTCACTGATGATGAGCCGGAAGGGGAGCCGCTCGACTTCAGTCGCTCCCTCGGGAGCAGGGCTGTTTGCGGTGCGCCATTCTGAAAGGGGGCGGAGTCGAAGGGTTAGGATGGCGCGGATCTCAGCGCTGAGCAGTTCGATCGCTCCGCTGAGTGAGCCGCTACGGAGATGGTGGGCCTTCCATCCCGCTTCACCACCCGAACTGCTGACCAAGCGGAGCGCGTGTAGTCGGTTCAGATGGTGGTGAAGGGCGGTTGCGCTGATGCCGAGGGCGTCGGCGAGGTAAGCTGCATCTCGGCCGACGCCCGGTTCTGCCAGCAGGTGTTCTCTGAGCAGTCGGTGTAGGGGGCGCTGGCTCGCTGCGACAGTCAAGGCGTCACTTCGCCGCCGCACCAGACCGAGAGTATCGAGCAGCCAACCTAGGAGAATGTCAGCATCACTCTGGGCGCTTGGCGCAGGGTGCTCTTCGAGACGGACACTGAACATCGATGCGGAGCGAGCCCACGACGGTTCAAAGCACTTTCATGGCAAATGGTGTACTGATACTACAAATCGCGTATCAGTGAGTCGCCGGTCATGCGGCGACTTGCCGGTCGTCCAGCCACTCGTAGTCCAGCTTCCCGGTTCGGAGGCCGTGCAGATGGCTAGCGAGGTCCAGCCGGTTGGAGTTGAGCACGCCACGCCGCCTGAGAACGAGCACCGCGCTGTTCACCGAGGCGCGACTCCTCTTCAGGTCGCGGGCCATAGCGGCTTGTGATGGGGGTAGAGGCTCCTGCACCAGGCGGGTGACGACCTCCTTCTGTACCTGTGAGAGTCCGACCGGCATTATCTGGGCCGCCTTCTCATCCTTGATGTTCATGTGGCGCACGACCTCTAGTTGACTCGGCGCGCCAGCGTAGTAGCAGGTCCGTCCATTGACTGCCATCGTGGTCACAGTACGCTGATTCTGCAATACGTCGAGGTGGTGGCGAAGGGTTCCGTTGGCGACCTCCAAACGCTTCTGCAATTGTCTGTAGCAGATTCCCGGCCTAGTGGAAAGAGTCTCCAAGATTCGCTTGCGGAGCGGGTGTTCCCAGTCGGGGATCCGGGGAGAACTGATGGTACCGGTGATCGACCAGTTCCACGGCAGGAAGCCCACGGCAAGGGTGCCAAAGCCTGCGAGGCCCGCAAAGCCGAGGCTAAGCAAGCCGCCGTTCTTTCCCCACTGCTGCAGAAGTGCCATACTGGTCACTTTTCGGGTGATAACCCCTTTGTATCTGTTGGTGTACTGTTCGTACGCGCGCACGAATGCACAGCTGGTTGAAAGGATCTCATTCCGGCCCGGTGACTGAGCCGTTGTTCATCCTCATGTAGCCGACCAGTGGCCCGAGAAGCCTGCCCGCCCTGCCACCATGTCCGCTGAGCCGATAGGTGACCTTCACAGGTGGCCCCTCGACGACCGCCCGCTCAACTAGACCAGCCTCCCTCAGAGAGGTCAGTTTGTCGGAGAGAGTTCTGCTGCTGATTCCCACCAGAAGCCTCCTCAATTCGTTGAAGCGTCTTTCACCGGCGATGTAGAGTGTTGCGAGGATTTCGATTGACCAGCGGGTTGCGAATACCTCCAGCGCATCAACCGCCGACTCGACTTCCCAGGAAACATCGAAGGTGCCTTCACCACCACTGTTCCGCTCGAACACCTCCCGAACCTTGGCGCCTAGGTCCTCTGTGGCGGCGATTGAATCCTCTAGTTCGGCAAGTTCCTCTTTGGTTAGTCGCATTGGTGGTTCAGTCATGTCGATGCCCCGGTGTGCGTGAGTACAGGTGGTGTAGCCATTGCACTTAGGTTTACCCGTTTCCACTCCCCAGTTGATATATGCTGGGCTACCCGGTGTAATTACTGCACCAGTGCAGGAGGTAAACTAGTATGGACGCATGGTTAGAGGATTGGGTTGAACATCAGAGCGCGCGCTATCACGCGGCTGAGGTGGCGAATTCGAGTCGTAGGCTCGGTATTGCTCGTCTGCTCTTCAGCAGGGTATGGAAGGGTCGTCTGTGATTCTTCTCCACCTCCACAGATTTTGGATGGCTGGTGCAGAGGCGATGCGCCCTCCGCATTGGCACCGTTGAGGATTAGATGATCAATCAAGGGTCCACCAATGAGAGAAGGTTGCTCGCATGGGCCTGTGGCCTATCGATTATCACGCCAGTGGTCTGTTGGATTCTGACCGTGGGAGTTGGCACCATCCCGGTTTGGCTGCCGTTTGTCTCTGACCTGCCGCTGTATGAACCTGCAGCGACGATATTCCCTCTCGGGATGACTCTCTCAGCGCTTCTCTTTGCGATGGTGATTCCCGGGCTATATCGTAATCTAAGCAAAAACTCCCGTCAGCTTCCCGGTTGGGAGGGGCATGCTCCCGCCGCCGCCTCCACGCTGCTGTTCTTCGCAGCGTTCTCCATGGTGATAGTCAGCCACGTGACTTGGCAGATGTCGCCTGGACTTCACTACCTCGCCGCTTCGGGACTGTTTCTTTTCATGCTCAGTTGGGGCTCTCTCGCTGAATATGTGCGGGCCGGTGGCGAGTTCAAGATGGCTCACAACATCAGGATCGCAACCATCGTGATGGGGATTCCATTGTTGCTGACGCTTGGAGTCCTGACCCGTATGTTCTTCACCGTTCATCAAGAGGTGGTGTATGCCAGCTTTGAGGGGCGGCCTTGGCCGATGGCCTTCGCCGCAGTGGTCGAGTGGCTGTTGGTGGCAGACCTCAGTCTCATGATGTGGACTTGGCGAAGCGAGTTGTGAATCCTCGACACCCTCCATGGGTTGCAATGTAAGGCATCATTCGCCGCTGTACACGGCTCGCCGTCCTTCGATGAGGGCTGAGAGCCCTTCGAGGGCATCAGCAGTTCCGAAGATGGTTGAGAGTCGCTCCAACTCAAGTGCCAGACCTGCATCGAGGTCGTCACCTGTGGCAACGGCGTCGTCGAGTAGTTCGCTCGCCATCCGGACAGCGATCGGTGCGGCGAATTTCAGCGACTTCAGTTGGCGGCTGACATTTCGGTCCTCGGCGTCGAAGCCATCCGGGCATCCTCCTGCGAGGAGTGTTTCCATGTTTTCGTCTGAGTAGAAGGCGCTGGCGAACTGCGCCACAGGGTGCTCAGGGTCGGCCGGGGCACCCGGGTACTTGTTGTCGGGCTTTCCAGCGACTCCGAGTGCGGCGACCGTCGCAGTTACTTCGGCGGGTTCGACTAGATGGGTGAGCAGACCGAGGGCCGCTGCCGTGTTGTGGTCGACGAAGTTCCCAGCGAGTACAGCCCAGCGCGCCGCCTCCACTCCGCAGATGCG
>DAVI01000078.1:7106-8533 GCA_002505495.1 Euryarchaeota archaeon UBA59
GGGAAGCGGAATTGGGTGCGGCGAGTACCAACCCGGTAGTCGCACGATAGGGCCAGTTCAAGCCCCCCTCCGAGCGCCAGTCCGGTGGTGAGAGCGATGGTAGTCTTTGGGGAGTTCTCCAGGCTGTTGAGGACATTGTGGCCAAATTCTGTGAATGACTGGATGTCAGCGACCGCATCGGCGCGTATCTTGTCGACGAAGAACTTGACATCGGCGCCGGCGACGAACGCCTTGCCGGCACCCTCGAGAACTATGGTGCTCACGTCATCGCGTCCATTCGCCTCATCGAGCGCAGCCCCGAGTTGAGCGACAACCGTCTCGTTGAGTGCGTTCATCGCCTCTGGCCGGTTGATTCGAACGGTCGCAACCCCGCCATCGACCTCCAAGTCGATGTATGAGAATGAGAACGGCTCGCCGCTCGCCGCCTGCTCAGCCAAGAAGCCGGGCAGCGAAAACTCAGCCAGTTCAGCATACGCAGCGGCCATTCTGTGCGCCTCGGCCACACCTAGGCGGTTAGCCAATTCGAACGGCCCTTGGGCCCAGCGGAGTCCGACCTTCGCACCGCGGTCGACATCCTCCATCGAGCAGATTTCCTCATCGACGATCTGTGTACAAACCGCGAACACCTGTCCAAGCAACCGCTCCGAGATGAGCTTCGCTGCCTCTTCGCTCAAACCGCCAGCCTCGTCATCGATTTCCCACATCTCACCCGCTTCAACCAAGGCGCGCAGGCTCTGCGCGCCCGTGTACCGAGGGCAGTCCAACTGCTCTGCGAGGTAGTCGTTGGCGTGCAGTGCAATAGGCGGCCCGGTCAAATTCATCAATGCAAACGGCCCCATTCCGATGCGGAACGCCTTGCAGGCGGCAGCATCAATTTGTGCGGTGGTCCCAACTCCCTCGTCTAGTAGGAGGCACGCCTCATTGAGCCAGGGGACGAAGAAGCGGTTGACCACGAATCCGGGCCTGTCCTTGCAGACGATGACCACCTTTCCGAGAGTCTTGCAGTACTGTACGGTTCGCGCCAGCGTTTCGGCTGAAGTGGTGTTGGCCGGGATGACCTCGACAAGGCGGTTCTTGGCGGGGTGGAAGAAGAAGTGCAGTCCGACGAATCGGTCGGGACGCCCGGTAGCCGCAGCGAGTTCGTTCACCGAGAGGGAAGAGGTGTTTGAGGCGAGAATCGTCTCTTCACCACAGACCTCGTCGAGGGTTGCGAAAACCTGAGTTTTTATGTCGAAATCCTCGAAGACTGCCTCAATCACCAAGTCGGTGTCAGCCGCCACATTCTCCGTTCCGACCACGCCTGTGATTCTGCTCTGTATTGCCTCGACCTGCTCCGGCCTGAAGATGCGTCGCTCGACCGCCTCGGCTAGAAATTCCGAGATGATCTGCTGGCCTCTCTCAACGAAACGGGCTTCTCGGTCCACCAT
>DAVI01000078.1:8626-12703 GCA_002505495.1 Euryarchaeota archaeon UBA59
ATGGCGACGCTCTCGACCGGGTTCATGGCTCGGGCGGGGCGGTATCAGCCTTGAATTAGACGGGAGAAGGGTATTGACCCCTTGCTCACATCGCGGAGCGATGGGCGAGCGAGAGGACGCCGCGAGCGCCCAGATGTGGGGGGGTTTTTTAGGAGCCCTCGCATCCTGCGGTTGGCTGGCCATGGCCATCTTCGCCTGGCAGGTGCCTTGGTTCTGGTGGGCGACCTTCAATGAATCCGGTTGGTGGATACTGCTCGCACTCCTCCTTACCTTCCTTGGGGTTGCGCCACTCCTCGGTAGTTTGGCTTTCGGTTTCAATGGTTTGAAGAAGTTAAAGTTGGCATCGATTCCCGAACAGTTACGCAGCGAGGCGTGGCGATTTGAGGATATCCACGCAGACAATTTTGTTGATTCGGGGAACATGAGTCCCTCCACGGCGAATGCAGTAGATGTCGTGGGAGTCACCTCTTCAGCGGCTGTCACAGCCTCCATCAACGGGCTCCACGCTCAGTTGTACAACAACAAGGAGCTCAGTGGAGTACAGGGGATGATAGACGAGGCGACCTTGGTTGCACTTGGCCTCGAACGCTCGCTGCTCGGACTCTCAAACGGGGCCAAAGGTGAGTCAGCCCGCACGATGCAGCAGGCACTGTTAGACGCTGGACTGAGTTTTCACGCAGGTGCGGACGGTAACTTTGGTCCTGCCACCGAAGAGGCGCTGAAGCAGTTTCAGGAACAGTCCGGTATCAGTTTGGGTGCGGTAATCGAGCGAACGGACTCCACTATCGACTTTGACTGGGGTGGCGGCGCTCCACACGAGGGGATGAACCAAGACAACTTCAGCATCCGTTGGACAGGCTTCATGAAACCCGAACACTCAGGAACCTACTCGATCCACACGGTCACAGATGACGGTGTTAGGCTCTGGGTCGGGGACGAACTTCTAATCGATGATTGGAACCAGCATCCTCCAGAGGAGAACTCAGCCAATGTCAATCTCCAAGCTGAGCAGTATTATCCCATCAAGATGGAGTTCTTCGAGGGGGGCGGCGGAGCGATGGCAAGGCTGCTTTGGACTCCGCCGGGGGGCAACAAGAATGTCATCCCCAACTGGGCACTCTACACGAGTGATACCGGTGTTGTGGAGCAATCCGAGGATGAGGTCGACCAAGAAGCTGCAGCCGAACAGACGCTTTTCATCGAGAAGCGCTCACACTCTGCTGGCGAATCTATCAAGGTCAGATTCAAGGATGGGCCTGGCAATCCGACTGATTGGATAGGCATCTTCGAGGAGGGTGCACCTTCCAATGCTGAGAGTTATCTTGATTGGCTGTATGTCAGCGGTTCCAGAGAGGCGGGTAGTTCCAACAGGAGGGGTATTGTCACATTCAGTGAGGGAGTGCCCGATGGTGACTACTCCGTACGGCTCTTCGCCAACAACGGATATGGGTTGGTCGCCGAAACCGCCCTCACGGTTGGTGGGGTCGACCGCTCCGAGGAGGAGGAGGCGGAGTTCGACCATCTCAAGGACGAGGTCGAGGATGCGCTTGCGGCCGAGAGCATCGCTGAGGTCGATGTCGAAGCCCTCGTTCAGGCAGTAGAGGAATTATCGACCGAAGACTATGCACGGCTCGTTGCGCACCCCGACTTCGACGGCGAGGTCGACAAACTGAGGGTAATGGCCGAGGAAGAGATGGAGGAACGAATCGAAAAGTTGCCAGCACCGATTCAAGAGAGAATTCGCACCACTTTCGCAGCCAAGATGGATTCTTTCGAATCGAAGGTTCGGAGCGGTATTCCTAGAGCTGACAAGGTTGCGGTGGGTGTGGCGGCAGCGGCCGGATTGGCTGGGGCGGCAGCGGCCGGCTTGGCGGCGACGCATCGAGTTTCGAAAGGGGATGAGGTGGCTGTGGAATCATCCCGGGAGCCTTCCGATGAGAGTGCCGACGAAGCCGAGTCTGTGGTGATGGCACCGCCCATGACAAGCGCCATGATTAATGCCCGAGAAGGCGAGTTTATTCGTTTGGTTGAGGGTGTTAAGGCAGCCCGCACCTCTACTCAACGTTCGAAGATGGTGGCCGAGGATTTGACAGGTGTGTGGCCAGTAACGATTGTTATCGATGACATCCACCGAACGATGGGAGTAGGGCTTGATGATGAATACAAGAATGGCAAGACAATAGAGGGCATCATCGAGGGCACAGATGTCGCGGTCTCGATTCTCGCATCATCCATCAAACACCCAGATCTGTATGAATTGGAACCGGGAATGACCTTCGCCGCCAACTGTGTCGTGAAGGAGTACAGACCGGTTATGAAGCGCTTCCAACTACTAGGTTGAGTAATCGCAGGGGTTCAAATCGCCCTGTTGACTCGCCGCCCCATGGGCGGCGCAGCGCGCGTGAGCAAGGCGTTGGCACTCGCAGCGCTTCTCACACTGCTCTTTCTCGCACCCTCAATTGACGGATATCAGTCTGGAAAACCGAACACAAGCGGTGGTTGCGGCTCTTGCCACGGCTCTGCAGGCGGCGTCACACCGTCACTCAGCGGACTGCCGAGCGACTACGCTCCGGGGCAGGCATATTCGCTAACGGTCGGCGGAACTGGAACTCCCTCGGGAAGCAATGGCGGATTCTCGCTGACGGTGAACATAGGTATTTTCTCGAATCCTGGCACAAACGCCAAGATAGTGAGCAACTCTCCAACCCACTCAAACACCAACTCCCGCTCATGGACGGTCACTTGGACCGCACCTTACGGGGGCTCGGGTACGGCAAACTTTGCCTTGGCAGTGAATTTCGTCAACGGGAATGTGGCGGCGGATTCTGGCGATAATTGGGGGACCATGACCACTAGTGTGGGGGAGGGGCAAGTCACCAATAACCCGCCGACAGCCTCCAATGTGGCGATTTTACCGAGCAATGCCTCAAAGGCGACGGGGCTGTCGATATCCTACGTCTATGCTGATTCCGATGGTGATTCGGAGAGCGACACGGAGATTCGATGGAGCCGTGATGGAAATTCAATCTCGGCGCTTGATGACCTGACGGCTTTCGGGGGCTCTTACCTTGTCAAAGGTCAGTTGTGGACCGTTGAGGTGACTCCCTGTGATGGGGTTGACTTCGGGACTTCTGTGAGTACAGGCCCCGTCACCATCCAGAACAGCGCTCCAACGGCGTCGTATCCCGGGATCAGTCCGCCTTCCCCCGTACAGAATGAAAACCTGAATGTCGATTACAGCTACAACGACTTGGATGGAGATGGCGAGAACGGCTCGGTGATTCGTTGGTTCCTCGACGGCAATCGTATCGTTGAGCTTGATGATGCCACCACCGTCTCTGAACTGATGACGAGGATAGGTGACGAGTGGCACTACACGGTCGCCCCTTCGGATGGCACGGACATCGGCATCATGTTGACCAGTCAAACGGTCACGATTCTCTCCTCAAACAATGCTCCGATACTCTCCTTCGCATCGCTCTCTCCGATTGGCCCGAGCACCGACGAGGACTTGATGGCGAATTGGGTGTTCAGCGACGTTGATGGTGACTCGGAGGTCGATTTTGAAATCGAATGGTTGCTGTTCGGTGTCAGCGACCCATATTCCTCGTATGATGAGATGAATCTACCCTCTTCGGCGACGACGAAGGGTGAAGTCTGGTCCTTTCGCGCCAGAGTGTTCGACGGACTCGATTGGTCCGAATGGGAACTTTCGGGGTCAGAGACCATCGTGAACAGCCTGCCTGTTGCGAGCAATTTGGTGGTTTCTCCGAACAATGCAACAAGTGCCGACAATCTGACTGTGACCTACGATTACTTCGATACTGACGGTGATGCAGAGGCGGGGACAACAGTGGTGTGGTACCGTGATGGGGTGAGACAGAGTCTGCTGGATGGTGAGACCACAGTCTCCTCGAGTGAAACGACGAGGGGACAGGTCTGGCAGGCCAAAGTCACTCCCAAGGATGGTGATTCTTGGGGCTTGGAGAGCCCTTCGATTCTCTTCACGATTGGTAATTCGGCGCCGAGGTTTTCCGCACTTGCGATTACTACAGCAGGCGAACAGACAACCTCGCT
>DAVI01000078.1:12847-13331 GCA_002505495.1 Euryarchaeota archaeon UBA59
TGGCTCGGGGTCGGGCAGGTGTGGGTCGTCGAGGTCACACTCAATGACGGTCAGGGAGGTGTGGTCACCCAGGAGAGCGCCCCCACGGCCATCGCAAACCTACCTCCAACCGCTGACTTCTCCTTCCCAAGTACTCCGATGACAGATTCGGAGAACCCACTCGATGGAACCATTTCCAGCGATCCTGATGGTGAGGTGGTCGGATGGCTTTGGGAGTGGAACGACGGAAGTATGGCCCAGACGAGGGAAGGGCCGTCAATCGAAATTCAACTTCCCCTTGGAATCACCAATGTCAAGTTGACCGTATTCGACGCACATGGCGGCAGTTCAAATGTGACCAAGGCGGTCACGACGGTGTTTGGACCGACCGTTTCTGCGCTTGAGGCGGATGTCGGCGAGGGCGAAGTAACCCTCTCATGGGGCTGGGCCGGAGGGCAGACCGAGTTCATCGTCTGGCGGATGTCAGTCACTGATGGGGGCGGTG
>DAVI01000003.1:0-5135 GCA_002505495.1 Euryarchaeota archaeon UBA59
GTCAGCATATTGCTTCCATTGATGATTGCCAGCCCATCGCGAGCGTGCAACTTGAGAGGTTCCAGTCCAGCAGCGGATAGAGCAGTAGCAGCCTCCATCCTCTCACCTTCGTAGAATACATCACCCTCTCCCATCATTGCCATCGCCACCTGAGACATGGGTGAGAGGTCTCCACAGGCACCTACCGAGCCCTTAGCGGCGGCAACAGGTGTGACTCCTCGATTAACCATCTCAATGAGTTGCTGGGTGACTTCCCTGCGCCCGCCCGAGTTTCCGTGGCAGTGGACGTTGATTCGGCCCACCATCGCCCCACGGACGACATCCTCTGGAAGTGGACCTCCAATCCCAGCAGCATGTGAGTAGATGAGATACTTCTGGAAATCCTTGACTTGTTCAGGGGTCAGTACCACCTCGCTGAATTCACCGATTCCAGTGGTTACCCCATACATGATTTCGTGGTTGTCGATCTTCTCTTGAATCATTTCTCGGCACTCTTCAATCCGTGCCCACCCAACATCCGTGACCCCGACGGAAGCGCCTCCGCGCGCTACCGATTCAACATCGTCAATGGTAAGGCCTGAGCCATCCAACTCCACCGCCATCGAAGGATGCCAAAAAAATGCGGGATATAACGGTGATTGTGGGGAACAGTAGCAGTTCAGCTCCCAAAAGCACGGTCAATGAGGTCTGAATCAGCATGATGAGGCAGGGTAATCACCAGTTCGGGATTACCTTGCATAGCCCTTTCAGCAGCAAATTCCGCCTCGGGGTTCCTCGCCCACGCCCGTCGGGCTATACCGTTGTTGACATCCCAATTCAACATCGAGTGCAATCTTCTGTCTGAATCGAGGGACCCATCCAGAAACATCCCGAATCCCCCGTTGATGACCTCACCCCAACCGACACCGCCACCGTTGTGCAGGCTCACCCATGTGGCACCGCGAAAAGCATCTCCGACAAAGTTCTGAACTGCCATGTCGGCGGTGAACATTGAACCATCTCTGATGTTCGCCGTTTCCCGGTATGGCGAGTCTGTTCCACCAACATCGTGGTGATCTCTTCCTAGTATGACCGGCCCGGACAGAGTCCCATCACGAATGGCGTTGTTGAAAGCCTCCGCTATGGCGCGACGGCCGCGCTCGTCGGCGTAGAGAATCCTCGCTTTGCTACCGACCACCAACTGATTTTCGGCAGCTCGTTCTATCCAGTGGATGTTGTCAGACAGTTGTTGTCTAATCTCCATGGGACTATCCTCAACCAAGACACGCAATACTGAGGCGGCAATCTGGTCAGTGGTTTGCAGGTCCTCATCTAGTCCCGAACAGCAGACCCAGCGGAACGGGCCGAATCCGTAATCGAAGCACATCGGCCCCATGATGTCCTCAACATATGAGGGATAGGCGAATGAACCGTCGGCATTGACTACATCGGCACCTGCGCGTGACGCTTCAAGCAGGAAGGCATTGCCATAATCCCAGAAATGCATCCCGGCCCCAGCGAGACTGTTGATCGCTGTACTCTGGCGGCGAAGACTCCCCCTCACAGCCTCATTGAACAGTTCAGGAGCCTCAGACATCATTTTCTTCGCCTCTTCGAAGGAGATCCCGACGGGGAAGTAACCACCCTGCCAGGGATTGTGGAGACTCGTCTGGTCACTGCCGAGGTCGACTGGGATTTGGCGTACGGCCAACCTCTCCCAAAGATCTACCACATTGCCGACGAATCCTATGCTGGTTGCCTCCCCCCGTTCGCTGGCTGAAACCATTTTGTCTATTGCGTCGTCGAGGTCGTAGGTTAGTTGCTCCAACCAGCCCTGTTGGTGTCGCTTTTCAGCCGCAGCGGGATTTACTTCGGCGATTATGCAGGAGGCGCCGGCAATAACAGCGGCCTTGGCCTGAGCGCCGCTCATCCCACCCAACCCGCTGGTGACGAAGGTAACCCCCGCCAATCCCTCATCTGCGGTACGTCCGAGGTATTTCCTAGCCGCATTCAGAATCGTGATGGTGGTACCATGAACGATTCCCTGTGGACCGATGTACATGTAGGAGCCAGCCGTCATCTGACCATATTGACTGACCCCGAGCGCGTTAAATCGCTCGCAGTCCTCCTGACTCGAGTAATTAGGAATCACCATCCCATTGGTCACCACCACTCGGGGGGCATCAGCGTGGGAAGGGAACAACCCGAGGGGATGGCCGGAATACATCACGAGGGTCTGGTTTTCCGTCATCTCACTGAGGTATCGCATCGTCAGTCGATATTGTGCCCAGTTCTGGAAAACCGCACCGTTGCCTCCGTAGGTGATCAGTTCGTGAGGAAATTGGGCGACGGCGGGGTCGAGATTATTCTGAATCATCATCATGATTGATGCTGCTTGTCTGGTTTTGGCTGGATAAGAATCGATTGGGTGTGCCCTCATATCGTATTCAGTTGGGCGGAACCTGTGCATGTAGATGCGCCCTGTCGTCTCAAGTTCCAGAATAAATTCAGGTGCCAAGGTTGAATGCATATCTTGGGGGAAGTATCTCAGTGCGTTCCTCAGTGCCAATCGCTTTTCGGCAGGAGAGAGGACTTGTCGCCTAGCAGGTGCGTGGTCCACCGAATCGTCGAGAGAGCCTGAATCAGGGAGAGTTGGGGGGATGCCCTCGCCGATGTGCTCTCTCAACGGCTCATCCCCCATGTGTCCAACTGGAGGGTCTCTTCCCTTGAGCGTTCGCCTCCCTTCCGTTGATGCTAAAAACGGTCGCGGGACGCGTCGGGCCGTGAAGTCAGACGACGTAGAGTGGCGCCTATCGGAAATGGCTGCGGGGATGGAGAGGAGTAGAATCCTCTCGATTGCTGCTGATGTGAGGGAGATGATTGCACAAGGAAGGGAGGTGGCACCCTTCACGGTCGGAGATTTTTCACCCGAACAATTCGGTGTGCCTGACGATTTGATCACAAACATGCTCGAAGCCGTCTCCTCTCGTCAAACGAACTACCCACCCGCTGCAGGGCTTCCAGAATTGAGGGAGAGTCTCTCAAGATGGATGGCGAGCAGGTATGGGGTCGATGTGGGCCCGGAGGGTATTATCGTAGGCTCAGGGGCCCGACCTGTCTTGTATGCCTCCTTCCGCCTCTTCATCGAACCAGGAGACGGATTGGCTCACGGTGTTCCTGCCTGGAACAACCACTACTATGTCCACCTCACCGGTGCTGTGGACATTCCAATCATCGGAACGGAGGAGAGCAGATTTCTTCCTACGGCAGCAGGGGTCGCTGAGAGAATAGAGGAGATACGGGTCCTCATCTTGAACAGTCCACTCAATCCGACTGGAACCTGTTTTACCGCGGATGAATTGGGCGCGATTTGCGA
The DNA here is from genome assembly GCA_002505495.1 of Euryarchaeota archaeon UBA59. Lineage (GTDB taxonomy): Archaea > Thermoplasmatota > Poseidoniia > Poseidoniales > Thalassarchaeaceae > MGIIb-Q1. Next base: position 3,356 of record DAVI01000003.1, read on the forward strand.
CGTGATTCTGGTTGAGAATGAGAAGCGTCGGCAAACGGGTAAGAAACCCGTGATGCTAGTCTACGACCAAGTCTATTCGACCATGACTGTGCAGGGTGTTGAGCACATACACCCACTCAATGTCAGGCCCGAGATGTTTGACTACACAATCACCTTGGATGCGATATCAAAATCCCTCACCGGCACAGGTCTCAGACTAGGCTGGATGGCAATCCCACCCTCGCTCGCCGACCCAGTCATCGCTCTGATAGGCCACATGGGTTCATGGCCGGCCCGTCCGATACAGCAGGCGGTTGCTGCGCTCTATGCCGAGCCTACCAGTTTGGACTCGTTCTTTGCCGACCTCGATGAGAGAATCTCAGAACGCATGGAATTGTTGAAGAGCAGGTTAGCAGAAATGAAAGCCGAAGGTTTTCATGTCGATTTCGTAGAACCCGAGGGTGGGATTTACCTGACCACTCGGTTTGACCTGTTTGGGATGCTCGGAGTGGATACGAATGAAGAGATTCGAAGATGGTTATTGGAAGCTGCTGGCGTTGCCGTCGTTCCATTCCAAGCGTTCGGACTTGAGGGTGAGACTGGATGGTTCCGAATCTCGATCGGAGCAGTATCAGTCGCTGAGATTGCTGCTGCGATGGACCGACTGGTCACGGCGCTCAGGAATTGAGTCTGACGTGGACCGCGGTCATCACCTCTCGACTCACGATTTTGGCCTGCTCTCTAATCTCATCAACTTCTCGAAGCAGCGAAACCCCCTCATCATCAGGTAGGCCGGCAGCGTTGATTTGGACATTGAAGAGGGCCCCTTTGCAGGCGGCACTGACAAGTAGACTTGCTACAGCAACATCCGTCACCGCGTTTGCATTCCCCACCTCAGCCAACTTAGGGAGGCACTTGAGTAGAACGAGGGCCTCTTTCGCGGTCTTGAGAGGGACTTCGGATGCTAACCTGGTAGAAGAGAGAATGGCCTCTTTCCGATGTTCCACATCCTCATCAGACTCCTTTGGAAGTCTGAATGCGTCCATTACCGAATCAAATGCTTCTGAGTCAGCCGCGGCGAGTTCATGGCCCAATGACATCAATGGGGTTGCAATTCTCAAACAATATTCAGAATGGGTCCAACCATCCTTCCACCTATCCTTTCCAATGGTCAGATTGCAGACCATTACTGCAAGGGCAGCGCCTTGTGAGAGAGCTACCGCGGCTGCCGTTCCACCTCCCGGTGTGGGTTTCCCAGAAGCGAGGGCATCCCTGTACTCCTCAAGAGTAAATTCTCCAAATTCGGTCATCAGATACCCCCCGCCGCAAACTCGATAATTCGGTCTTTCGCTATGAAAGGAGATAACACGCTCAATTGCAATCCTTCGATTGCGGCCGTCACAAGACCTCTCTCATCAGCCGACTCAGGCGACTCATGGTAGAATCTGCCGGCGGCAGTCATTGCATCAAGAGGAACCAGACCGACCAACTCTCCAGCGGTCGTCGTCAATCCGAGCGTCGCAGCCTCGATTCGGATCGCTTCTGTAACGGTATGGAGTCCTGTTTTGCCGTGGTCCAGTAAATTCATCGAGACTTGTGCGGTTGATTCATCATACATCCAACCTGCACCCTGTAGCGCCTCAAAGAGACCAGGAATCCGTTCTGGTTTACCATCAGTGCCGATGATATTCTCTCCATTCTCATCCTTCTTGAGAACGCCACTGGTCCGCAATTTGCCGGCAATTCGGTTAGCCGCAGACTTGTCGTCGGTATCGAGATTGACATTGTATGCAATCAATAT
>DAVI01000003.1:5267-8507 GCA_002505495.1 Euryarchaeota archaeon UBA59
AAGTCGGGCATCCATTCCGGCTGCAGCATCTTTTCCCGCAAGCCCTCATATTCTCCTCGCCTGATGTCCGGCAGGTTGACTCGCTGTTCACTATTCGCAGCTTCGGCATAGAGGTAGATCGGTAATCCAAACCGTTCACTCGCCTTCTCCCCGTACCGGCGGGCCAGATTGACGCACTCTTCCATGCTCACTCCCGATATGGGGATGAAAGGCACGACATCAACAGCCCCCATCCTAGCGTGTTCACCTTTGTGAGTTGACATGTCAATCAAATCGAGAGCTACTTCCGTGGCAGCAAGTGCCGCCTTGAGAATGGGTTCGGGCTCACCAACCATGGTGACGACTGTGCGGTGGAAATCAGCTCCCATGTCCACATCGAGGAGAGTGACACCCTCAACTGCCACGATTGCGGCGGATATTTTGGCGATGACCGCCTCATCTTTCCCTTCGGAAAAATTGGGAACGCACTCGACAAGTCTACGGCTCATTGAGCCGTGGGGAGTGTGCGGGGCTGAAATCGATTGCGGAGTCAGTTCCACAGGTCTGAGGGAGCACTCCCCCGTCCTTCAGTGCGCTTTTCCTTAACGGTCGTCAGAGCCTTTTCGAAGTCATCCTTGGTTGCCTTCTTTCGGTTGTTCCGAATTGCAGACATACCTCCTTCTACGACCAGTGCCTTCAACTCAGCACCTGAGAATCCCTTCGTCTCCTCGACTAGATGGCCGATTCGGACACCCTTTGTGGTAGGCATCCCAGACATGTTAATCTCAAGGATTGCCTTCCTACCTTCGTCATTGGGAAGTGGAATCTCAATGATTCGGTCAAATCTACCTGGGCGGAGCAAGGCCTCATCGAGAATGTCAGGCCGGTTGGTCGCTGCAATCAACTTTACATCATCAAGTGCGTCGAAGCCGTCTAGTTCAGCTAAGAGTTGCATGAGTGTTCTCTGAACCTCTCTGTCACCGCTGGTCGCTGAATCCAATCGCTTGGCTCCAATGGCATCGATTTCATCGATGAAGATGATGGCAGGCGCTCGTTCTCGGGCAAGGTCAAACAATTCCCTGACCATTCGACCTCCCTCACCGATGTACTTCTGGGCCAGTTCACTCGCTACAAGGCGGATGAAGGTGCACTCTGTGCTCGAGGCGACCGCCTTGGCTAGCATTGTCTTCCCACAGCCCGGGGGTCCGACTAGAAGCACCCCTTTTGGGGGTTCAATTCCGAAATTTTTGAATGCAGCAGGGTTCAGTAGAGGGAGTTCGATGGATTCCTTGATTAACGCGATCTGTTCCTCAACTCCACCCATGTCTTCGTATGTGGTTTCGGGTCTGTCAATCATTTCAGCACCCATGACAAGCGGATCCCAAGCATCGCTGAGAACATCTACGACGGAAAGAGAATCTTGGTTCAAGGCGACTCTAGCACCTGGCTTGAGCAGGTCAGAATCGAGATTTCTGTTCAATGATACGAGGAAAATAGTCCCATTTGAAGAGCGTACTACGGCCCTATCGTCTTCCAAAATATCCTGAATGTTGCCGATGACATGAGGTGGCATGCGAAGTTGGCGGACTTCGTCCTCCAGCCTATTCACCTTCTTCTTCTGTTGACTAACCTCGTTTTCAAGATAAACGCGTTCAGAGAGCAGTTGTTGTGCCCTCTCCTTGAGGTCTGCAAAATCTGCTTCAAGGTCTCTGAGAGTTCGTTCGGCTATCTCTCCAATCTTGTGTTTAGAAGAGTCATCATCCCTTGGACTAATGGCATCCGAGTCCGCAGTCACGCTCCCACCCGAATCTATTCCGCCATCCTATCACTAATAATCTATCAGTTGGAGATACAATCGATTCTCGCTTCTTTGTAGGCGGGCCAGTTAGCCGATGATAACCCTCAAATGGGCCAAGCCCTCGCTGCTAAAACACCATGCCGAGCTGTGAGACTTGTGGGGCAGACAATGTCTCGACGCGGTGCGTTCAACTACATGGAGCGCTCGTTGAAGCGTGCGTAAAATGTCAAACTTCTCTAGGACTAACGGAAGATTCCGAGAAAGCTACACAGAACCTTCAGCGGGTAACAGAGGCCGCACGTCAGCGAACCTCCGGAGGATGGGGGGGGCTCGGTACTGCCGGGAAGGACATAATGTTCAGAGGAGACGATGAACTGGCAACTGATTTCGCCAACCAAATCAAAAGGGCCCGGGAGAACAAAGGGTGGGATCAACGGACTCTCGCCCTTCGCATGAAGGAGAAGGTGAATGTCATCCAGAGAGCCGAGTCGGGCCACATCCCATCAGACAAGGTAGTCAAGAAATTTGAATCGACCCTTAGTTTAGATTTGAGAGGTGTTGACTCCGCACCACCTACAGATACCACCGTCGCATCACGAAATGCAAGGGGCTTGAGCCTTGGCGACCTTCTGGACATGGCAAAAGATGAGGAGGATTGACTGTGGAGGCGGTCCCTCTGCACATCATTCATCTTTCACAGGATGATCCGAAAAAGTGTACTGCGAGGAAGTTGCAGAGGTTGGGTCTTGCAATAATCCACGAACAAATACGCCGTCCGCCAAGACGGGGCTTCCTTCTGGACCCGGTGGCCGGAACGATACTTGGACCAGACGATGCGCCTAGTATCGAGCAGGGCGCTTCCATCGTCGCATTGGACTGTTCATGGAAGCGGCTCGACGATTCTCTCGCTCAAGTGCAACGGCGCGCACCGACTTTGGAAGGTCGAACTCTCCCAGTCGTACTCGCGGCGAACCCGGTTTCTTGGGGAAAGCCAGGGAGATTGTCGACGGTGGAGGCTCTTGCAGTCAGTCTCGTCTTGGTAGACCGGTGGGGGCAGGCCGAGGAAATCCTTCGGCCATTCTCGTTCGGTGAGCAGTTCCTCAAGTTGAATGCCCAGCCATTGGAGGCGTATGCAGGTGCGAAAACCAACGCTGAATTAGTAGAAATACAGTGGGAATTCTTCGACAAGCCGGAGTGAATCAGAGGAATTCTTCCGCTATTTCCGGCGGTCTGCAGACCTTCGCGATGGTTCCATCGTCAATAATGGGCCTTTGCAGAAGTTTCGGAACATCGAGAATCAAGGCGACAACATCTTCCACTTTGAGTTCGGACATGGGCTCTGGAGCAACCTCTTCATTCCAACGGATTGCATCTGCAGGGTCCCCTCTCAACCGCAAAAGAAGGGAGGTCAATTCTTCTTTGGTAACTCCCCCATCCAGATATTTCACAACAGTGTGTGAGAG
>DAVI01000003.1:8605-20571 GCA_002505495.1 Euryarchaeota archaeon UBA59
GTAATCAGACGAACTGCACCCTCGCCATCATCAGCAGCAAGCAACATTCCATCACTCATCACACCTCGCAGTTTCCGTGGCTTGAGGTTGGCGACGAAGATGACAGTCACCCCAGTCATCTCCTCTGGAGCATAGTAGGGCTTGAGACCGGCGCAGACGGTCCTCCCCGCTTCGCTGCCATCATCAATCGTCACGACATACAAATTGTCAGCATCCGGGTGGTCCTCGACGGACACGATTCTACCGGTCTTCAGTTCAACTTCTAGAAATGTCTCGAAATCGAGATACTTCGTTCCTTCTGGTGGTTCGCTCACTTTGTCACCTTCTTCCTTTTTTCCGCCCTTCACTCCATGCGTCGGGTCAACATCAGTTTCACCCGATTCAGATCTAGCAAGGGCTTGTTCCTGCTTGATTATCTCATCCAAATCCAACCTCTCGAACAATGGCAGTGGGGATTCGGTCTTCCAAGACATCTCTACCTGCCAATCCATGGCGCCTGCCCACGATGCTTCCGAAGCCTCGCCGGGTTGGTCGAGTAGCTTCCAGAGCCGCTCTGCGCTGAATGGGATGAAAGGGTTGGTCAGAATTGCCAAGGTGCGGCTAATCCGCCAACTGAAGGCGAGTTTTCCAAGCGATGCCTTCCGTTCAACCAGATAATCGTCATCAGGCTCATCTGGCATGGTCAGGTATTTCCACGGCGTTGCTGATTGGAGCAGTTGATTCCCGAATTGCGCTATTGACATGACACCGCGCAGGGCCTCCTTGTATCGGTGTTTCTTGAGGCTTAAAGTGACCTGAGCGTGCAAATCCTCTACCTTTGAGCGCTCATCAGGGAGTTGAGTGGGGTCATCGAATTCAGATAATGGATTTGTTCCCGAGCCATCATCTAGTCGGGCGGCGAGTGTGAGAACTCTGTGAACGAAGTTACCGTAAGTTCCAATCAACTCGTTGTTGACTTTCTCAACGAAGTCGGGCCAGTTGAAATCCGTATCATGACTTTCTGGCATGTTGATAGACAGATAGTAGCGCAATGTGTCAGGGTCAAATCGTTCAAGAAACGAGGGGAGCCAGACCGCGTGCTTCCTGCTCTTGCTGAATTGACCACCAGCTAACATCAGAAATTCCATCGCTGGCACATTGTCCTCCAAGTGGAGTTCACCCGGCCCCGGAAGCTGCGCGGGAGTAGACAGGTCCAAGCCAGCGAAACTGTGGTTGAGTCCCATGATCAAGGCAGGCCAGATTACGGTGTGGAAGGGGATGTTGTCCTTCCCGAGAAAATATAGATGACGGGGCTGTGAGCCATCTTCACCATTCTTCCACCAACTCTCCCATGCAGATTCACCTGCCGGATGTCCAGCCTCGGAACCATATCTCTCAGACCAGATGCGAGCACATGTGTAGTACCCCTGAACCGCCTCAAACCAGACATAGACGCACTTTCCGAGCCACTCTTCACCCTCTAGTGGGAGTTTGATCCCCCACTCCAAATCTCTGGTTACAGCACGTGGCCGCAATCCCATGTCGAGCCATTGTTTCGTCATCGCCCGAACATTCGGTTTCCAGGCTTCCCAATTGTTTGCAGAATGTTGTTCAAGCATCTCTTGAAAATGGTCTAATCGATAGAAAAAGTGCTCAGTGTCACGAATCTCGATTTTAGAGTCGGGGTTCATCTTTGAACGAGGATTGCTCAATTCTGCTGCTTCGTAGGTTGCGCCACACTCGTCACACTGGTCCCCACGAGCACCCTCAGCGTCGCATTGGGGGCATTGCCCCTCGACGTATCGGTCAGGGAGGAACCGTCCACCACCATCGCTTCTCAATTCGTAGTATTGTTCCATTGTCTTTTTCTCGAATAGACCAGCACCCATGAGGGACAGGAAGTTTTCCTGTACGAGTTCCTTGTGACGCGGGTCTGACGTTCTGTTGAACAGAGCGCCACCGAATTCTGCTCCGCGCTGGTCAATGTTTGGCTCCCAACAGCACCCAAGATCAAGAAGCGCCTTTTTGTTGATGGAGTGGTATTTATCGACCACTTCCTGTGGGTCGACGCCCATCTGTTCGGCAGTCACGGTGATGGGTGTGCCATGCTCGTCGCTACCACTGACGAGGAGAACATAGTTGCCCAAAGCTCGTTCAAAGCGGAATTGTATGTCTGGAGGCAGGTAGCAGCCTGCGACATGACCTAGGTGTAGAGGGCCGTTGGCGTAGGGCCACGCAACGCAGATGAGAACATGCTCCGCCTCGCCCATCGAAGTGCTCCGCGTGACGGCCGTTATTGTCCGTTTCCGTTACTCACGGATTACTTATTGATATTCGGCGTTCTGTCGAGGAACCCATTCGAACACACACTCCGAAAATGCTGAATAACCCCGGCTGCATCGCTTCGCTGTCGCCGCAGGTCTTTCTGCCGTTGGAGTCAAGAAAACTGATGAGTTTTACGATGCTCGTCGTGTTCGCCTCTGTCGCTATCGGGGTTTCCTTTATTTGCAGCATTTTGGAGGCTGTTTTACTATCTACTTCTCTCTCACATGTGGCGCTTCTTGAATCAGAGAATAGGAAGGGGGCTTCACTCTGGCGAAAGTACAAACAAGAGCCGGAGAGACCTCTGACGGCGATATTGACACTCAACACAATTGCACACACAGTCGGCGCACTGGGGGTAGGGGTTGAGGTCACTCGTCTCTACGATGGTGACCCAAGGGTGGAGATGGCGATGTTCATCGCCACCGCATTGATGACATTGGGCATCTTGCTGCTTTCAGAGATTTTGCCAAAGACACTCGGGACATTGTACTGGAAGAAGTTGTCAACCCCTACAGCACTCTTCCTGAGATTCTTGATTGTATTCCTAATTTGGATAGTCGCCCCCATCGAGTGGATTCGGTCCTTGTTCCCCACAGCACCGCAGGAAACCGTCACCAGGAAGGAATTAGCTGCTCTCGCCGAGAGGATGGAGGACGAGGACGCTATCGAAGAGGATGAAGAACAGGTCATCGTGAACTTACTCAAGTTAAAGGATATGGAGGTCAAGGAAATCATGACCCCGAGAGTCGTCATCAAACATGTGAACGCAAATAAAAATGTCCAGGATATAATGGCAGAGATCCCCATCATGGTACACGGCCGAATGCCTGTATGTGGTGAGTCAATCGATGATACCAAGGGATTCGTATTGAGGAGCGACATCCTAAAATTGGCAGCGGCAGACGATTTCAAACCTACAATGGGTGAGATCATGCGGCCAATTTTCTCAGTTCTCTCAACGCAGTCCATCGACGCAGCGCTCGACATCCTTCTCGATAACAGGGTTCAGATATTGATTGTCCGTGATGAGTTCGGAGGCACTACCGGTTTGCTCACGATGGAGGACATCATCGAGACTTTGCTAGGTCGGGAGATAGTTGATGAAACTGACCTGGACGGAATTGAAGAGGGCATGATTGGTGAAGACATGCGAGAATTCGCCAAGTTGAAGGCAGAGCAAAACGGCGAATCTGAGTGAATGCCCCTCATTCATTGAACCGTTACAAGTGACCAGCGAAACCAGCGGATGCTGATTGAACGATTGAGAATTAATCTTCGCCCTCTTCGGAACCGAGCCAGCCTTTGTCCTTGAGCCAATCTCCACTTGATTCCAGTCTTCCGAAGAAGCCACCCTCTGCTTCTTCACTGGTGCGGGCGTGCTTAACCATGTATGCGAAGAATATCGAATCCCACAATCCCTGCTTTGTCTCGTGCCGAATCCTCCCTACAATCCAATCAGTCAGCGGAATTGCAAGAATTCCAAAGCCAACACCAAGATTGACAGTGTTCCAGCCTAGGACCGTGTCATACGCGGAGGCGATTAGGAAGGCACCAACAAGAAGGAAGAGCCAAGTGAGACCCTTGAATGTCTGATGAAGGAAGAAGGGGGGGTTCCCCTTTGAAGTAATGTAACTAGTCAGAGACGCATAATTTCCAACAGTTCTGTGCGTCATAATAGGCATTACGATCAGATTGAACAGAGTAATTAGTCCACCAATGGCGATGAAATACGTCGGGTCGAAGTAAGTCCCATATGCAGAGATTCCAACGATTGGAATCATCCACCCGTATGTTACGATGAAATCTATTAGGCTGCGAGCAAATCTTGCTTTGCCGGATGCTAGTATGAACTCATCAGGCATGGTACGAGCAACTCGCTCCTCGACCTCAAAGTCATCCAAATCGTCGACAGGCTTTGCCTTACGCGCCTTCCTCGCCTTGCGCGGTGCCTTTGGAGGCTTAGTCGCCTTCTGCGGCTTTTCTGCCTTCTTCGGTTTAGTTACCTCAGGGGCATCCATTTGCATCTTGCCAGCCTTTTCGAGCAATCCCATTTTTTCACGCTCCGTATATCTCGCTCATCGCAATGAACAGTTGGAAGCCGGGTGACTCCATGAACGATTGCAATTGCTCATCAGGCATTTCGCCCAACTCATTGTTGACCATCCGGAAGAACTGCTTGCGCGTTTTCTTGTTCGTTCCAGCAGGGTCATCCCCAACCTTTTCAAAAAGCTGGAAACTCTTACTTGCGATGAAATTGTTGACAAACTCATCAGGCATATCCCCTAGCAAGGTGTTTACAACATCGAAGAATGCAGGGAACTCATCGTCATCGGATTCTACACTCACGGGAGGTGCGTCGTCATCGTCAAGAGCAGAGATGTCCTCTTCTCCGGCGATAATTGCGATGATGAGCTTTCGACGGGTGGCCATTGGACGCAATTGTTTTCCGAATTTTTGAGCCTGAGCCTTCTTGCCCTTGGACTTGGCAGCGTCAAACTGTTTTTTGAGTGGACGCATCTCATCCTCCAATTCTGATAGTTCGATTCTCAACTCTTCAAATTCGTCGGAATCATCTAGCCCATCATCCTCTGAATCTTCGTCGGGAGTAGAGATGAGTTCAACGACAGGCGCAGCTTCACGGAGGCCCTCTCTCTCAGTCTTTCGCATTACGATGATTTCCCGGTCCAATTCATGTCCGAACCGGTCAGCGTACCTCTCGAGTAGAGTGCCGACTTCACCCGAACCCAGTCGGTCAATGTGGCCATACATCTGTTGAAGTGATTTCTCGGTTCTGTTCTGCCACAGATCTGCGTAGTTTTCATCATCTCCTTCATCGTCGGGGATTACCTCGACAATATCATCCACGATAACTGGGACCTCATCCTCAATTCCATCCTCGATTGGGGTCTCCGGAGGCTCTGGGGGAGAGGGAATATCAGCAACATCCACAGATGGCATAGGTGGGGGATTATCGGTTGTTGGTGGGGGTAAATCTCCACTTGGTGCCGGCGGGAGAGGTAAATCTCCAGGTGGAGGAGGTAGTGGTAAACCCCCGGGAGGTGGAGGCAGGTCACTCTTCTTTTTCCGCTTGCGAAACGCCACTTCCTCACCCGACAAGCAACGGTGAACCGGAATCCGCCTTTAACATTGGCTCGGTGCGGATGAGTCAAAGGAGTCCCTTTGTTAGGTGTTGCTTACCTTTGCCCAACCCTTCAAAGTTAGGAAACTCTCAATGTTGGCGTTTGCAATTAACTCATCACCCATGGAGAGTTCAATCGGCTCTTCACCAATTCGAATAACGCACCGATCAACTATCACTTCCATATTAGCGACTTTGTCATCGTAGTGAGGGACTGCCTCCGATAGAGGGTCGAAGGGATTAGATCCCGAGGGGTCCAGTCTTTCGAGGGGAATGTCCGTGACTTGCAGACCACACTTACCGTGAAGGCTACCTGGCCATCGAATCTGGCGCTTGACATCTATTGTAACTGATTCATCGGTTTCTCCGGCCCTTCCGATGACGAGGGAACGGTCCCCCTTGACCAACTCAAGAAACAGGTGTTCGTGTTGCTTCAATCCTTTCAGATTGCCCCCTAGAATCCGACGCCTTCTTTCTTGGTGTTGTACCTTCTCAGCCAATTTCTTCATTCGTTCTCTACCACAGGTCTTCACTTTCGCATCTGGAGATTTACCGCGTTCCTTGATTATTGCAATCAATTCCCGAGTCATCGCATTACCCTCGGTGTCGTCCTGGGTTGCCGTGTCTAATTTATCGAGAATGATTTCGACACCTTCGTCGATGCGAGTACGCCAACCGCCACCGGAGTTTCCTTTCAGGGCCCCCACATCTATCCCCTCACCTCTGATGTAGTTGACTAACTCACGCCGACTTGAACTGTCAAGGCCGAGCACATCGGGACTGCGGTAGTGCAAGTGGAATCCCCTGTGCCCAGAAAATGTGACATGGAGTCCTTCTTCCTTGAATCCGAACTCTGGATTGAGGAACTCGGACCAAAGAAGCCACGCCTGATCTTGAATAATTTCAATCATTTCAGGGAAATTGAATGGGTCAACATGGTCGAGATGGTCACCATCAAGATCGAACACCAAATCCGCCCCTCGCCAGCCCTTTTCAACCATCTTTCGTTGCCATGGCTCCTCATAGTAAGCTGTTGAGTAGAAACAACTGTGTGGACCAATTTTTCTGATGTGGTCAATCACCTGCGCTGGAGTGTTGAAACCGCGGTGCCTGTCGTACGGTGCGTTACCCCACTTTTGGAACATCCACTCCCTAGATCTCAGTCGGGGAGGGAACCACAGGTCACTTTCCACGGCCGTGTCGTACCAATTGGCGAACCTTACCGCGGCTCTCGCCCATGAACTTCCGACCATATGCTACATGCCGGCTGGGCCGGCGAGGCTCTTGAACGGCTCGCTCAATCGATGGGTAATCCATCGACCGATTTGGGCTCGCTTGAAGGTGTCGCGCCGGTCTCTTTCTGATAGCACTCAAAACAAGCATATTTTGAGTCGATGGGTATTGATTGACCGAAGGTAAGACGGGCTCCGCAGAAATCGCATATCGGCCCTAATTGGCCCTGATGAGTTCCGAGTCGTGATGCGTCAACCATGTGCCTCGTTTTGATTGCGCAGGGTTTGGGTCTTTGAGCCTGTCCATCAACACCCTTTGATTCGTACGGCCGGTTACGCAACATTGAGAATGGGTAAGTAGGGCCGACAAAATCATGGAAGAGGGCGTGAGAACAATCCGGGTCGGCCATTCACCGGATCCCGACGACGCATTCATGTTTCATGCTCTGACCACTGGCGCACTTGAGACACCGGGATTTGAATTTCAACATGTGCTTCTCGACATCGAGACCTTGAACGAAAAGGCTCTAGAGGGTGAGTACGAGGTTAGTGCAATCAGTATTCACGCATTCCCTGAAGTCTCTAAGCGCTATCATCTGATGAATTGCGGCGCAAGCATGGGGGAAGGTTACGGGCCCATGCTCGTCAGCAAGAACAAGATGAGCTTGGAGGAGGCTTGCAGCAAGACCATAGCCATTCCAGGGGAGAAAACCTCAGCTCATCTCGCTCTCAAGTTAGCTTGTGGGGAGGTGGATGTGGCTATTGTGCCATTTGACGAGATCATCCCACGAATTGAATCTGGTGAATTTGCCAGCGGAGTTATCATCCACGAAGGCCAACTAACTTGGAAATCTCACGGTTTGAACCTACTTCTTGACTTTGGGATTTGGTGGAATGAGAGGACTGGAGGCCTACCACTTCCACTCGGTGGTAATGTCGTTAGGAAGGATTTGGGAGAGCAGTTATGTGAGGAGATCACGGCCTGGGTCAAACAGAGTATTGAACTAGCCATTTCCCAACCAGATGAGGCGCTCAAATTTGCCCGCAAATGGGGGCGGGGAATCGATCAGGAGACTAATTCTAGGTTCGTGAAAATGTATGTCAACGACAGAACCATCGACTATCAAGAAGATGGGAGAGAGAGTATTCGCAAATTCCTTACTGAAGGCCAGAATATTGGAATGGTCGATTCAGAATTTGAAGTGAATGGAGTTTCTTTTATCGGTGCCAACGATGTCTGATACCATGAATAAACAAGGTCGTGGAAAGTGACCTGTTGAATTTTCTCGGTGGTGTGGGATTAGAGTTTTGTCGGACCTAAATTGAAACAACCAACGGTAATGCTTAGATGATTGGCTCCTTTTGACACCCGTGGAGAGGAGGTGTTCGACTCGCCTATGCGTGGCAACAGCAGTTGCCGCTGCGTGTTTGATACTGTCAACATTTCCCGTTGTGATTGCTGATGCGAACAACCATTTTGCCTACAGTGGTGCTGTAGATAGCCCCTATTCCAATTCCGGTTCATTCACTCTTGCATACAGCAATGACGGTTCCTTTGTAGCAGTAGGATTTCATAGGAGCGTAGGAATCTTCGAAACTTCATCGAGGACATATGTTCGCAACATCGATGTAGGTGACGGAGTCCGTTCAATCGCCTTTTCAGGTGATGACTCCATCATGTTTGTCGGGCTGGAAAGTCCTATGATGGAAACCGTCGCTGTTGCCCTTTTCCACACAGATGATTGGCAACGATTTGGGGTGGTGGATGACGGTTTGGAGGTTGATTCGATCAGCACCCTCGAATCGGAACAAATGTTCGCCGCGGCAAATGAGGTGAAAGGGGTAAATGAATATCAATACGACAATCCCGCCCACTCATCTGCGACCTATGATGGTGTGCACACCTCTAGAGCGACTTGTGTTGACTATTCCCCTACGGGCAACCACCTGCTGACCGGTAGTGAAGATGGTTCGATTGTGGTTTGGAATAGGGCCGACCAGACCGTTCACCTCTCTTGGCTCTCCGACGACCCGATTGAGGATTGTGGGTTCTCTGCCTCTGGAGACACGGTGACATGGATTACTGCCTCAATAATGCAGGTCCGTGCAATGCCTTCCGGGGATTTCATGGACACAATCACACTCAACGGAGTTGCAAAGCAATTTGAGTGGAATGGAGGTGGCAATGAATTGTGGGTTATGACTGAAGTGGCTTCACCTTTGTTGCAGATATACCAGTTACCTCAAATGAATGTGATAAACACCTTTGAATTAGGTCACGATGCCCAACATTTCGCACTGTCACCCTCTGAACATGAATTCATCGTAGCGACTCTTTCATCGATTATCACCATCTATTCAGACATACCCTGGAGACCGGGCTTCGGGGAACCAGGTGTGGATGGAGACATGGATGGAATACCGGACATTCTGGATTCGGATGATGATGGCGACGGAATCAGCGACGAATACGAATTCGTCTGTAACGAGGGTCACGATTGCCAAACCAACCCTAACATGGATTATACCCGCGCCATCCAAATCTCGTTTGTAGGATCGACCATGACGATTCTAGATTCCGTACAGTTGAACTCCTCTCAAAGTGCTCCACTGAGAACCCTCGCTGCAGCCTCGGTAACCCCCGACAATCTAGTTGATGATGGGGAAGCGCTTCGAATGGAAAGGATGCTCTGTGGTGGAACCGATTCTGATGCAGTTATCGCCTCGTGGATGGATGCGGTCGGTTTGGAACTTACGGCAGTGTTAGACCAAAGAGTGATTTGCGATGCAAAATTAGGTCTCATTGATACTGTAAGCACAGATTCCAAAACTAGGATAACTATCCGTTGGTTCATTGAGGTGGAGTTGTCTAACAAGATCCCCCGACCGTTCAACTTGACATTCGCACCTGGAATATCTCCGCCCGCCTCGACAGTTGCAATGGCTACTCCGTCGAGCCCAATCCGGCTATCTGTCATCTATGAGGGACATACTCAATATGTCAGCGGAGCAATCTATCCCACAGACCCAACATTTTCCATCAACATCCTTGCCCCGGAACCAGCGCAGCCCGGTCTGGTAGAGAAATCGATTGAATGGATGACCGAGAACTATTGGGCGCCACTCCTAGTATTGGTCATCGTCCCGCTCATATTCATTGTGGGTGTGCGTAGGCGGAACAGAATTCTCTTTGAGGTTAGTGATGAGGAGGAGGAGATTGTCACCCGTCGGCGCAAGTCGCGCTCGACCCAGGCCATTCGACATGAAGAGGATGAACTACTCTCATCAACTGGCAGGAGGCAACCCTCAGCACCCCCTACTATCGAACAATCCCGACCTCAGCCAAACCGGCCACCTCCCGATCAGAGGTCGATTCGCAAGGTGCGAAAAGCTCCCGGAACCGTAATTCAATCTGGCGAAGCACCAAAGGGGGAAACTTGGGACTATGGCGATCACGGTGCCTACTATGATACTGATGACCCGGACCAGCAGGACCCCTACGGTGAATCGAAGGATTTCCATGATGAGGAACTTGAATTGAAACAATTAGCAGAGCAGATGGGAGAAGATTCCAGCCCCCCTATCGAGGAAGAGGATGGGCAGGAGACAACGGATTTTGCTGATGCACTATCGAAGTTGACCGAAACCGGTGCCGTTGTCGAACTTGAGGGAGATGAAAAACCAGCCGAAGTAAAGAAGAGGAGGGCTCCGAAAAGGCGAGCTCCGAAAAGACGGAATAAAACTTGAATTATCGAAACCAATTGATTTCTTCATTCATTCCACAGACTTCGACTAAGAACTTCTCAAGTCCTTTACGACACTCATCATCCAGTCTGTTTCTCACCTCACGAAAGTAGATTTCAACTCGTCCGACATTGAATTCACTGCGCGCTGCAGTAGATGCTACGACTGTTGCCCGCCACTCTTCATCCTGTTCGAATCTCTCCAGTTGTGAAAGTAGGTCAGAGTGAATCCGAGCGAGTTCTTCGGGAGGAGCATCCAACGTTGCCGCGAATACTCCGAAGACCATCGGATACCCGGTGAGGCGCTTCCACTCCTCCCCAAGGTCCAACTTCACTAACTCTGGCCTTCTGGCAGCTTCATCTATGGCCCTGTCTCCAATCAACAGGGCTGCATCACATCGCTGAAGCATTTCGTCAAGGTCGGGACCCATCTGGACTGATTCGGGAGCGTGGCCGGATTCCGCAAGCAGATAGAGCAACAACTTTCGAGAGGTTGATGAGTCAGTTGGCATGGCAATGTCCCTGATGTCGTCCAATTCCTTTTCACTGAACAGCAACACACTACCAACCCTACCGTCAGAGGCGATACCAACATCAGGCAATAATTGCAACTTTGAGTGATGTTCAGCAAAATCGGCGGTCGGAATCGGCGCCACCAAACAATCCCGTCGCAATAGATGCCCAGTCAACCAGGCAGGGGGCGCAGGCAGAATGCTCCAACGCTCCGACAGCCCATGAAAAAGAGGATCACAGTTGACGAAAGAGACTCTGCCGACAACACTTGACCAATGTGCCACTGATACCACCGGAACGCCGACGAGGCAGCCCCTGTAAAGGATGATTGTTCACCTATTCGGCTGTAACTGGAAGTTTCCTACCACTAGGTGGAGGGGGAGGTTGATGACGCTTGAATCGCGAATATATCGTGTCTCTCTCAATCGGAATACCGCCAGAATCCTCTATCAGTCGCGCTAATTCCAAGCCAGTCGTGCTCAGTGGGGTCTCAGAACCGGCCAGGTGCATGATCTCCTCCTGCCCCACAGTACCATCCAAATCATCAGCACCGCCGTTGAGGGCCATGGCAGCCACAGAGTCGCCTATGTTCATTCTGTACGCTTTGATATGAGGAATGTTGTCCAACATCAACCGGGATATTGCGATGACCCTCAGTGTTTCAGCCGAACTCGCCAATTGCGCATTGGGAAGTCTTGAGGCATCGGGAAGGAAGGGGTATGGGACGAAGCATTGGAAACCACCTGTCTCGTCTTGCAACATTCGCAACTTGTCGAGGTGAATGATTCGCTGTTCAGCCGTCTCTATCGTCCCGAAAAGCATCGTACAATTCGTCGGAATTCCCAAACCGTGGGCAGTTCTGTGGATTTCAATATATTCTGCACTGGTCTCCTTACCCCGACATATCACATCTCGTACACCATCATCGAGGATCTCCGCCCCCCCACCGGGAAGGCAATCCAATCCCGAGGACTTCAACCGCTCCAACACCTCACTCACTGTGATGTCCTCCTGCCGTGACAGATGCTGAATCTC
>DAVI01000003.1:20681-28305 GCA_002505495.1 Euryarchaeota archaeon UBA59
CCCCAATCGGGGTGAAGTCCCCCCACTGAATGAACCTCGTCGATGTGCTCAGCGAAGGGTGATACTCGAGAAATGTATTCCTCAACCGACAGGGCATATGCGCCTTCTGACTTAGGCCCTCGCCTAAAGGCGCAAAATCGACAGGCAAGGACACAAATGTTAGTCTGGTTGACATGCAGGTTCCTGTTGAAGAAAACCTGATCTCCAAACCTTGCCGACTTCGATATGTGCGCTAAGCGCGACAGGGCTGGGAAGTCTGTACAAGATGACATGGTGATGCCGTCATTGATGGACAATCTTTCACTCGCAGCGACTTTGACCGCTATCTCACCTAATTCAGGGTGGCCCAACAACTCCTCGGGGACCTCACATGCCAAGCGTTCTCGCCAATCCTGAAACACTCCAGCGTCAGCGGGTTCATCTGTCCATGAGCCCTCGCTATTCTGTCGCATGCTTCCTCCTGATGGTGGGTTGATGATTTAACGGCTGTCTCCAGCCGATGTCTGGCTCCCTCCTTGCCGTGACGCTAGGATCAACTTCCTGAATTCTTCTACCCAAAATACCGATGAGCCGATTACAATCACAACTAACCAGTCACTCCATTGAAGTGGTATTGTGGAGAGCAGGTCTCCTATTGCAATCCCGATGATTGGGACCGAAACCTCAGACCACTGAACAATCAAAATCAACAGTGAGAGGCTGATTGCAAATGAGGCGCTGATGAACTTATTTTGAAACAATCCTAACTTGAATGCTGACCGATTTATACTCCTACAGTTTACAACATTGAAAAGTTGGAAGAGAATGAATGCAGCAAAGGAAATCGTCCTAGCATACTCAAATTTGGCGTCAGCGAACGCATCCCATGCAACTTCATCACATTCACCTGTTGAGGTGAACAGGCCGGGATCGCTCTCTTCTGAGAACCCGGAACAGGGTTCGTAGCCTTTTGCTGCATAGTGTCCGCCGGCGAGGAAGAAGATGGCTAGGGTGCCGCTCACCATGATGAGGCCGAGGAAGAAGATGAGGCGCACATCGATTTGATTGGGAAGCGGTTCTGTGAGCGGGCGGGGGGGTTGACCCATCACATCCCCGTGTCTCTTCTCAATCCCGAGAGCGAGCGCTGGTGGCCCATCCATCAGGATGTTGATTACAAGTAGTTGGGTTGCCGTTAGTGGTAGGTCCCAACCGAAAAAGAAAGTGGCGCTTATGACGAGCAATACTGCTGCGACATTGGTAGAAATTTGGTAGCGTACGAAATTTCTGATATTCTGGTAAATCTTGCGTCCCTCTTCAACTGAATGCACTATGGTGGAGAAGTTGTCATCCTGGAGCACCATGTCCGCTGCGTCTCTCGCCACATCAGTGCCGGCCAATCCCATGGCGATGCCGATGTTTGCTTGCGAGAGAGCAGGAGCGTCATTGTCCCCGTCACCTGTCATGGCAACAACATGACCCATCTGTTGGAGGCGTGAAACGATACGCAGCTTCTGGTCTGGTGTCACGCGCGAGAACATTACGATTTTACCCAATTCCTCATCCAATTCCTCGTCGCTCATCTCCTTCAACTGGCGACCGGTGACAAACTTCGAATCGTCTTGAATAATCCCTATCTCTCTGCCTATGGCAAGTGCAGTCATCTGCTGGTCCCCGGTAATCATCATCACCCGAATACCCGCGTTTTGGCAGGTGCGAATCGCATCACTAACCCCTGGCCGAGGTGGGTCCATGATACCTACTAGACCGAGGAAAATCAAACCGTTCTCGACACCCACAACATTCTCCATGTCTTCCTCACCGCTTAGTGGGCGGGCTGTTAGTGCGATGATACGCAGAGCTTGACTTGCCAGTTGCAGGTTGACTTCACCGATCTTGTTTCGGTGCTCGTCCTTGATTGGCACGATTGCGCCATCTTGCAGGATATGGGTGATACGGGACAAATAGGGACCTATCGCTCCCTTCGAGAAGACCCAACGCTGACCGTCATATTCGTGAATGGTCGTCATTCTCTTACGAATTCGATCGAAGGTGAATTCTCGGAATCTTGGGTGGCGTTTTCTAAATTCATCAATTGGCTCATGCAATTTCTCACCCAAGACAGCACAGGCGGAATCAGTTGGATCACCAATGGCCCTCCAGTCATCATCGACCTTACGAATGTTACTGTTTTGGCAGAGAAGGCAGCAAGCCATGGCCAATTTGTAGCCTTTGTTCACCATCAACTCTGCCATCTCTGATTCGGGAAGTGGAGAACCTTCTCGGCAAAGCCCCCCTTCTGTCGGGTCAAATCCCTTGCCCGATACATCGTAGACTTGGCCATCACAATAGAATGCACGGACCGCCATTTCATTCCTGGTGAGAGTCCCAGTCTTATCGGTACAGATGATAGTGGTGGAACCCAATGTCTCTACAACCTTCATCCGTGATATAATGGCCTTCTTTGCAGACATATTTCGCATTCCTAGTGCCAGAGTTATTACCAAAATAATGGGTAGTCCTTCGGGGACAATCGCAACGAATATCGCAACCGCGATGAGGAATTGTGCTGCTACCACGGTTTTCAATTCGGTTGCATTTGCACCATCCATCATGGCGATGAAAATGTTGAATCCAACGAGGGAGGTTGCAGCTAGAAGTGCAATAATCCCGAGAAATTTACCTAGAGATTCGAGTTTGACCTCCAATGGAGTCTTTGGAGTCTTGACATCCGAAAGACCAGCGGCGATATCGCCCAAGCTAGTGTTCATCCCGGTATTTACTACAATACCAAGTCCACGGCCACCAGAGACTACCGTGCCCATGAATGCCATGTTGAACATTTCAGGCATTATGGAGTCTTTGTCGACCGGTTCGGTCTGCTTGTATACGATATCTGACTCCCCAGTCAAAGAGGATTCGTTGACTGAGAGTTGGTGGACCTCGATGAGCCTCACATCAGCAGGAACATTGAGCCCCTCCTCCAACCAAACCACATCTCCCGGGACCAAGATCTCCGTCGAGTGCCGATGTTCGAGCCCATCCCTGAGTACGATACAATGGCTGACCAAGAGTTTCTTCAGTGAATTCATCGCTTCTTCGGCCCTTCTCTCTTGAAGGTAGGAGAATACAGCGTTTATGCACAGCGCGAAGCAGATGAAGATAGGTGTTCCTAGGTCATCCGGTTTTGCGATATATGCGATGATTGCAGCCAACAATAGAAGATAAACCATGGAGTCCCTGAAATGACTGAGAAATTTCCAAAACGGGTGAATAGGCTTCTTCCCCTCCAACTTATTCTCACCATAAGTGGCAGCTCTGTGTTCGGCGTCAACACTCGAGAGTCCGGATTCATCACTCGAAAGATTGCTATAAACCTCAGAAATTGGTAGGTGATGCCAATCTACCTTAGTCTCTGAAGGAACAGAGTCAGAGTCCGACTGTTGCTGTAGCATACGCTCGCCTATACCAAGGAGTGTTCGATTCGTATTTGATAGAGTGGGTGGTAACCCGTCCTATCTGAATGCGGAGACAGCAGCCGTAGCATTGACGGTTCGTTCCCGCTTCGCCCACTTATGGGAGAGCACCGGCCCTATGTCCCGGCAGAGACTACTCTGCCTGAATTGACCGTTAGGGCACTGATACTCGGCGTCATCCTGGGCGCTCTCATGACCGCCGCCAATACCTACCTCGGCCTGTACATGGGAATGACCGTTTCCGCATCTATACCTGCTGCGGTGATGTCGATGCTACTTCTACGCATGATGTTCAAAGATGTCAATATCCTTGAGAACAACATTGTCCAGACCATGACTTCTGCTGGTGAGAGTCTCGCTGCCGGCGTGCTTTTCACAATGCCAGCATTGTTGGTCATGGGCAGGGAAATGGACACCCTTACCACCTTCATCGTAGCTGTTCTCGGGGGCATCATAGGTACCATCTTCACCATCACATTGCGACGTGTCTTCATTGTCGAAGAGGCACTACTCTACCCAGAAGGAATAGCTTGCGAGGAAGTCCTCATCGCCGGTGAGAAAGGTGGCTCATACCTCAATGTCATCCTTTACGCGCTGGGGTTGGGTGCACTCTATGGCTGGATGGTGAAGGGATTCGAGTTGACGCAGGCGAAAGTCGAGGTGGCTGCTGACATCATCGGTGTGAGGATATACTCCTCACTCGATTACTCACTATCACTGATAGCAGTTGGTTGGATCGTCGGAATGCAGATCGCCTCGTTCATCTTCTTTGGCGCCATCATCGGGGTATTCATCCTCACACCTCTGTACGGGCTCACCTACGGCTGGCCGGTTGATCATGACATTGCACATGGATTCAAGACTCTCTGGATGACCCACATCAGGTTCGTGGGAGTCGGCTGTATGGTCGTGGGTGGTCTTTGGACCCTGATTGACATGCGCGGGACCATCAAATCGGGACTTAAGAAGGCCATTGGGGCCGATGTCAGTGGTGAGATGGGCAGCCTACCCCGTACCGAACAGGATATTCCAATGAATCGGGCGGTCATCGCCCTGGGGGTGATTGCATTCCTCACTTTCCTCTTCTACTGGTGGAAAACAGATTCTCTACTGCTTGCAATCGTCGGTGCGATATTCCTCGCATTCACTGCCTTCTTCTTCAGCGCCGTCGCTGGATACATTGCTGGTGTGGTCGGCTCCTCAAACTCTCCTGTCTCTGGGATGACGATTGCAACAATCATGGCGACGACGCTCGTTGTCTGGTTAGTAGGCGGAGTGATCCTCGGAATGGCCCAAACCGACCTAATGTATGCCACACTGATCATCGCCTCCATTGTTGCCGTCAACGCGGCGATTGCAGGCGATGTGATGCAGGATCTGAAGACTGGGCATCTGCTTGGTGCTACGCCTTGGAAACAGCAGATTGCAGAGCTGATTGGCGTTCTTGTAGGTGCCGTGGTTGCCCCGCTCACCCTTACGGTACTGAATGAGGCGTTCCGAATCACTCCAACATATTGCGCGGCAAATCCTCACCCTGAGTGGGGCTGCGCCAAGGTCTTGGAGGCACCGCAAGCGGAAATCATCGGCACTCTCATCCAAGGGCTGTTTGGCGGTGATGTGAATTATCCGATGCTCGGTTTGGGGGTGCTCGTCGCGGTGATTATCATCGGGGCACGCTGGTACCTCGGCTCCTGGCAATCAAGCAAGATTAGGTTGTTCGGAATCTCAACCCCAATTCCAAAACTGTCTGGCGGCCCACAACTACCAATCATGTCCATAGCCATTGGAATGTACCTCCCCTTCTACCTCTCAGCGACCATCTTCCTAGGTGGTTCCCTGAACTATCTGGTCAGCCGGTCCGCCCACTTGCGAGTGGACGACACACTACGCGGTTCACCAAGTGAAGAGGCTATTGAGGCTGGCAAGAAGGTAATCAGCAGAGGCACTCTGATGTCTGCTGGCTTGATTGCGGGTGAAGCCCTGATGGGGGTTCTGATTGCCGTCTTCATAATTTTTGGATCGGCTCCGAGTAGCTGGTTGCCATTCCTCGGTACTCTAGGTCCGGTTTTCTCGACTCTGTTCTTCCTCTGGTTCTTCGGTGTTTTCACATGGCTGGTGACTCGAAATCTACCAACAAGCAAAAGGCCGTTTTCGTTGTTTTCAGATTGGATTCAAGTTCTGTTCGATGGCGGTCGCAGGTTGTTTGAGAAGATGAGAGTACCCTAAGACAGCATGTGCGGGCTTCGATTATTGAGTGCCAACTCTACGAGATTGCGTTTCTTAGACCAGTGTTGGGATGAAGAAACCATCAAAGGCTGACGGAGAGGCAGTCCGGCCGGAGAGGGAGTATGGCGTCACTTGTCGAGGATAATCCCTCCAATTCAGACTCATCCGATATGTTGATTGAGACGGCGAGGAGATGTCGGCGTGAGATTGTGAAAATGACACATCGCGCTGCGGCCGGTCACCCTGGCGGTTCGTTGTCAGCAATTGACATTTTGACCGCACTCTACTGTCGCAGGCTGAACATAGACCCGCAGAATCCTGATGACCCTGAGAGAGACCGTTTCATCATGAGCAAAGGGCACGCTTCACCCGGGATGTATGCCATCCTTCACGAATCGGGCTTCATCAGTGAGGAGGACTTGACCTCATTTCGCAAGTTGGGTGGAGTCTGCCAAGGACATGTCGACATGAAATGGACTCCAGGCGTTGACTTCTCGGCCGGCAGCTTAGGCATGGGCCTCTCCTTTGGAATTGGCTGTGCACTCGCCGCACGGCTCGACGGCTCTGACAGAACTACATTTGTGATGTTGGGCGATGGCGAACTCCAAGAGGGTCAGGTTTGGGAGGCTGCGATAGCAGCTGTCCACCATGAAATCGGGAATTTGAAGGTGTTCGTCGACAGAAATCGGATCCAAAACGATGACTTCGTTGACAAGCAGATGCGAATCTTCGATGTTGCAGCCAAATGGGATGGCTTCGGCTGGGCTGTAAGAGAAATTGACGGCCACGATATGGATGAGATTCTATCCGCTATACAATGGCTGGACAGCATTACTGACGGTCCAGCAGTGGTCATCGCTCACACGGTCAAGGGAAAGGGAGTTTCCTTCATGGAGAATAACCCGAAATTTCACGGGGCAGCGCCCAACGATGAGCAGTTGGCCCAAGCACTGGAGGAGTTGGCATGACTTTGGCAGCATCGAGAGATGGCTATGGAAACGGCTTGATGGGACTTGTCCACGATGAGAAAGTCATCGTCCTCGAGGCGGACCTTGGGAAATCAACGAAGAGTCAGATGTTCAGACAAGCACATCCCGAACGAACATTTTCACTCGGAATATCGGAACAAAACATGATGCTAGTCGGAGCTGGTCTCGCAAGTTGTGGCTACAAACCATTTGCTTCGACCTTCGCCATCTTCACGCAGAGAGGATTTGAACAGATTAGAAATGGCATCGCACGGCCTAATCTCCCAGTTCACATCTGCGGCAGCCACGGTGGAATTCACACCGGCACCGATGGCTCCTCCGCCCAGTCCATCGCTGATCTCGCCATCTACCGTTCTCTCCCAAACATGACTGTGATGCACCCTTGCGATGACCTAAGTGCTGAGGCCCTGACCATCAAGCTGGCCAATTACGACTCGCCCTCCTACACCCGTACTGCAAGGAACAAGACGCCCCGTATCTATGACTCGGACTCTGCTGCATCGCTTCAGATCGGCAAGGGCTTCGTATTGCGCAATGGCAAGGATGTTGCAATCATCGCGTGCGGCGTAATGGTTGCGAAGGCCCTGACGGCCGCCGACAAGTTAGCGGGCAGCGGAATTGAAGCTACTGTCATTGACATGCACACCATCAAACCACTTGATGAAGAATTGATATCTCGATTGGCAGATGAATGTGGCTGCTTTGTCACCGCAGAGGACCACTCGATAATCGGTGGGCTCGGAGGCGCGGTTGCAGAATACCTTTCTGCCACCACTCCACTACCCTTGGAGAGAATCGGAGTCAAGGACCATTACGGAGAATCGGGTGAAGGAGAGGAACTTCTCACTAAGTATGGCATGAGTTCTGACGATATCATCAGCGCCTCACAACGAGCAATCGAACGCAAGTGATTGCTTACTTTCATGTATTACCCATCATAGCCTTGATGAATAGGGT